>CABYLY010000004.1 GCA_902519945.1 uncultured Pelagibacteraceae bacterium | reverse complement strand
CTCTTTTTTTTTTGAATTAAGAAAAACATGTTTGCCTCTCCATATTTTTAAAATTCTTTTTTTTATTAAATCTTTAGTAAATTTTTTAAATTCCTTAGTTTTTGGTGAGATATACTGAGTACCATGATCAAAACCTATTTTGCCTTTTATTCTTTTAAAAGATGCACGACCCCCAGGACCTCTTGCTTTGTCGAACAAAATTACTGAATATTTTTTATTGAGAAGATTTGCAATTGTGGATCCAGATATACCAGAGCCAATTATACAAAATTCGCTCATTTACCAGCAACAACCATTCCCTCTATAAGCATAGTTGGTGAATTAGTTGCATATTTGAACTCCAAGTCGTTTGCTAAAGTAATATTTTGAAACATGTCTTTAAAATTACCTGCTATGGTAATTTCATTAATTGGATGCTTAAACTCTCCATTTTCAATCAAAAACCCAGTTGCTCCTACTGAGTAATCTCCAGTAACAATATTACTTCCATGGCCTATGGTTTCTGTAATATAGAGACATTTTGAACTTGAATTCAACAAATCTTTAAAGTTAATATTTCCATTATCAAAATAAAGATTGCTTGTTCCACCACATCTTCCATTGGATTTGAGATTTAATTTTTTTCCATTGTAAGTATCAATTAGATAATGTTTCAAAATTCCTTGATCCACCAATTTTAGTGTATCGGTCTTTACCCCTTCACTATCAAAATTTCTTGAACCTAAACCTTTGAGCATGTCAGGTTTGTCATATACATTAATTTTATCATGAAATATTTTTTGATTAACTTTGTCTTTTAAAAAAGAGGTTCCTCTTGATATCGCTGATGAGGAAATAGCACTCGCAAAAGTACTTAAAATTCCCTTAGCTATTCTTTTGTCAAAAATTATAGGAATTTTTTCACTCCCAATTTTTTTTGGACTTAATTTTCGAATAGTTTGATTAGCAGCAAGTTTGCCTAACTCATCTGCGTCATCGAGGTCTTTAACAAAGCATTTGCTTGTGTATTCATAATCTCTTTCCATGCTTTTTTCATCTTTTGCAACGGTTACACTTGATGCTGTAAATGAAGATGTTTTGTAACCGTCACAAAACCCTTCGCTATTAGCTAAAACAAAATTTGATTTATTTTGAGTAAAACTAGACTCAGTATTAACAATTTTTTTATTATTGGAAGCAACAGCTTCTAATTTTTTTAGATAGTCTATTTTTTGACCATTCTCTATATGAGTATCATCATATAGATTTAAATCTTTAACTTCTTTTGCTAATAAATCTCTATCCGGTAAAGAATTAAATTCATCCTCAGGTGTGTTTTTTGTAGTCTCAACACATTTTTCGATCAAAATGTTTAAATTGTCATTAAGCAAATTGGAGGAAGATATTGATGATTTTTTTTTACCAATGTAAGTGGTAATGCTTATGCCTAGATTATCTGATCTATTAGACTCATCTAATTTTTTATTTCTAAAATTTACAGTTTCAGAAACTGAGTTTTTTACGATCACACTTGTGTCTGTTGCACCTAACTTCTTTGCTAAACCTAAACAATATGATGCTTTTTTCTCTAAATATTCTTGATCTTTGACCATTTATAGTTTCGTACCACCTACAGTCATTTTATTGATTAATATAGATGGCTGAGCAACACCTACTGGAACACCTTGTCCAGCTTTACCGCATGTTCCAATACCAGGATCCATCATCATATCATTACCAACCATAGAAACTTCTTTTAAAATTGAAGGACCATCTCCAATTAATGTTGCACCTTTAATTGGTGATCCAATTTTTCCATTAACAATTTCATAGGCTTCAGTGCAATTGAATACAAATTTTCCAGATGTAATATCAACTTGTCCACCACCAAAACTTACTGCGAAAATACCTTTGTCGACAGCTTTAATCATTTCTTCTTGAGTATGCTTTCCACTAAGCATCATCGTATTTCTCATTCTAGGTAGGACTATATGTCTATAGTTTTCTCTTCTTCCACTACCAGTAGATCTTGTTTTCATTAAACGTGCATTAAGTCTGTCTTGCATAAAATTTTTTAAAATTCCATTTTCAATTAAAACAGTTTTTTCTGTTGGAGTTCCTTCATCATCAATTGTAAGACTACCTCTTCTATTATCAATAGTTCCATCATCGACGATTGTAACTCCTTCACTTGCAACTTTTTGGCCCATCAGATTATGAAAAGCTGAGGTTTTTTTTCTATTAAAATCTCCCTCTAAACCATGACCAACAGCCTCATGAATTAATATTGCTGGCCAACCAGGTCCGAGTACAACTTTCATTTCACCAGCTGGTGCAGGTTTACTCTCTAAATTTACTGATGCTATTCTTAAAGCCTCATCACAAACACTTTTCCAATTATCATCTTTTAAATATGTGTCGTAAGATTGTCTACCACCGACGCCATATACCCCTGTTTCCTTTCTACCATTTTCTTCAAGCATAACTGATACATTAAATCTTACTAAAGGTCGAACATCTGATAAAGTCTCTCCACCAGATCTAATTATTTCTATAGACTTTTGCTCACCCAAAAAATTCGCAGTAACTTGTTTAACCTTATCATCTTTAGATCGTAAATAATTATTTACATCATTAAGTATTTTAATTTTTTCATTAAGATTTTTTTGTTCAATAGGATTAATATTATCGTAATATTTTTTGTTAGATTTAGGAATTTCATGATTGTACGTTCCTTTGACAGACTTTAGTGTTGACTTTAAGTTTTCTGAAGATTGTTTCAAAGAATTTTTTGAAATTTCATTAGAATGAGAATAAGCGACCACTTCACCAGAAATGGCTCTAAATCCAAACCCTAAATCTGAATTATAGCTGGAATTTTTAATTTTGTTATCATCTAGTAATATTGACTCAGATTTTGAATTTTCTAAATATAATTCACCATCATCACATTTTTGCAAAGTCTGCGAAACAACATTTTCAGCTTCACTTCTAGAAATGTCAGATTTTTCAAAGAAATTACTCATAAGAGACATTAAATAGATTGTTTCAAAGAATTTTCAACTAGAGTATTTTACGCATGTACATATATGAGACAAATTAGTAGTAAATTCTCTAATTATGAAAGTTTATTTTAATAATTCTTGTAAAATTTGTAAGGCTGAAATTGATCTTTATAAAAAAGAAAAAATAGATGAAATTGATTGGGTTGATATTACAGATAATGAGTTAGCTGAAAAGGAAACCTCTAAAAATAATAGACAACTTTTAAGAAGACTGCATGTCAAAGATGGTGAAAAAGTTTTTGATGGCGCTGAAGCTTTTTTATTATTGTGGAAAAAAATGCCAAAATATAAATTTCTATATAATTTTTTTAAGCTACCAATAATTTTTAATATATTTTCCGTAGTATATGAAATCGTAGCCTTTTTTCTTTATATCAAAAATAGAAAACAATTAAAAAAGCTAACTGAAGAAAAATAATAAAAATTTACTCAACAGAGACATGGAGGATATAAACATCACCAGAACTATAGAGTACATTAATAATACGATCTTATTTTTTTTTCTCCTAAGTCTTACAAAATTTTTATCATCAAGATCAGAAATATCTCTTTCACCAACGACAGGATAATCATACGTAAATCTCCATGTGCTATCTCCTAGCCTTGGGTCTAAATTATTATAATATGTAATCCAAGCAATAATATATCTGAAAATTAAATATAAAATTATTAGAAAGATAGATCCAAAAATCATGTAAGATAATACCTAATTAAACATAAATGTTTAATTATTATTTTTGGCTCTCTTCCTAGCAATAAGTTGTGTTAAAGAGTCCACCATGGTATCTGAAGCTTTGAAAATATCAACATTTCTAAACTCGTGAGAAAGATTTTTTTCTGGATTTGTTTTATCTTCAATTACAATCCCTTCATCTGGAGAATTATTTTTAATGTAAATTAATAATAACCATTCATCATCTAGTGACTCGTCCCATTTAATAAAAACTTCTCCCGTTTCAAATCGTCTATCTATACATCGAAAAATAGACATATCTCGAGTAATATGTCTTTTATTTAGTTGAAATACCAAACTACTTGCACTTCTATAAAAACTCTCTAATGCAAATTCAACTTTTTGTCTTGCAAGAGTATATTCTTTTTCTTTTTCTAATAAAGTCTCCCTATCTTCATCGCCTTGAAGTTTAACTCCAAGTGCTTCAACTCTCTCTTTAATTTTTTGATCTCGAAGTAAACGATATTTCTCTTTTAATTTATCAATTCTTTCTTGCAATCCAGCGTAGTCTTCTCTTTTTTCTTTTAAAGAAATTTTCTCAAGCTTTTCTAGCTCTTTGACTTCTCTAATTCTGAATTTTTCAATTTGTTTATCAAGTCTTAATTGTTTTAAAAATTGTTTTTGTTTTTCCGCTTGTTCAATTCTCAATAGCGCTTGTTCTTTTCTTAAAAATAACTTTATATCTTTAGCTCGTTGCTTTTCTAACTTAGCCTCTTCTTTTAGAGTTTGTTCTTTCAATTTCACTCTAATTGCTAGTTCTTCCTCTTTTTGTCTAGCAATCTCAATTTTTGCCTCTCTTTCTTTTTCAATTTTTTCAATTTTTATTCTCCTTTTTTCCTCACTTTTTAAAACTTTATAATTTGAAATTGTCTCTGAAATTTTATCAAAAAAACTTTGAACGTATCTTTCTATACTAAGATGTAATTTAAAATTAAATTGAGGTTTTAAAGAAAGTTGAAATTTAATTAATTTTAAAACTAAACTATCTTTTTGTACCTTTTTAACTTGAGTTCGATAACTAGTCCTTTTTGATTTTGTAACTTTAGTTTTTTTTCTTTTAGAAATTCTCTTTTTTTTTGTTTTTTTTAAACTTTTTTTAATTTTACTTATTTTTTTTGAGGCTTTTCTTGGCTTCGTTTTTTTTTTAATTTTAGTCTTTTTTTTTAACTTTTTTTGGTTTTTTTTTTTCATTTTTGAAATTGGCAAATTCTATCAATTATTTATTGATAAATATAGTCTCGAGTCGTAGGAGTAGATGAATAATTTTTTGTTAGTTGAAATTGGTAAACAACTTGATCTCCCCACTTAAATGCCATTTCACAACCAGTGAGATAAAATTCCCACATCCTAAAAAATTTTTCGTCAAACATCTTAACTATTTTATCTTTATTTTTTATACAATTTTCTTTCCAGTGTCTTAGAGTATGTGAATAATGCAGCCTTAAAACCTCTACATCAGTTACAATCAAACCTGCTTTTTCTATAGGAGTAGTCACCTCACTTAAACTGGGGGTGTAACCACCTGGAAAAATATATTTAGTAATCCATGGATGCGGATCTCTAGGGGGATTAACTGATCCAATCGTATGTATGAGTGAAATACCATCATCTTTTAACAAACTTTCAATTTGTTTAAAAAATTTATTATAAAATTTTCTGCCAACATGTTCAAACATTCCAACACTAACTATTCTATCAAATTTTTCTTTTAATTCTCTGTAGTCCATCAATTTAAATTTAATTTGGTTTTCTAAATTGTTCTCTTTTGCTTTTTGATTACAATAATAAAGTTGATTTTCTGATAAAGTAATTCCAGTGACCTCACACTTGGCACTTTTTGCAATATCAATCGCTAATGAACCCCATCCACAACCAACATCTAAAACTTTTTGGTTTGGCTTTATGTTTAATTTTTTAATAATATGTTGAATTTTATTGTTTTGAGCACTTTCTAAACTATCATTTTCATTTTTGAAGTAAGCACATGAATATTGTCTTTTAGGGTCTAAAAAAAGATCATATAAGTCATCAGAAATATCATAATGATGTGAAACGTTCATTTTTGATTTTTTTATAAAATTAAAATTTGTAAGATATCTATAAGATCCTCTTAGTCTGTTAATTAAATAACTAAAAAAATTAAGATCACCTCTGCCAAAATTCATCAAGGCTAGGTTTAAAAACTCAGAAAGACTTCCATTTTCAATTACTAACTCGCCATTAGTGTATGCTTCACCAAAGTAGAGATCTGGATGAAATAACAATTTATAATGAAGATTACTGTTTAAAAGTTTGATTTTAATCGGATTTTTATTTTTTGGATTTCCAATAATATAACTTTTATTTTTTGAGTCTATTAATATGAAACCATCCTTTTTAAATGCTTTGTTTAAAAATCTTGCAAGTTGCATCTAAGCCGCCATCAAAGATTTGATTGAAAAATTTAATTTATCTAAGCTGTTAATCAAATCTTTTTCTTCTGTTTTATCAAGTGTCCTTAAAGGAGGAAGCAAATTTTTATAAATATCATCTTTATTTTTCAAAAATGTATGTATTGCTGAAATTAAATTATACCTATCAAATACTTGTCTTATATCACAAAGTTTTTGATTAACTGTTTGATCTTTGCCATTTTTAAAATCATCATAAACTTTTCTTGCTAATTGAGAAGTAACATTGCAAGTAGCTGTAATTATCCCTGAACATCCTAGTTTGAGACCTGACAATAATTTTGTTTCAGATCCCGGCATTACTGAAAAATTTTCCAATTTTAGGTTTTCGTAGAGATTATATGAGCTATCTTTAACTCCAACAATTTGATCTGGGAAACTTTTAACAAGATCCTCTACACACTTTAAACTAAATTTATAACCAGACAATTTTTCAAAATTATAGAGTATAATTTTACTTTGAGGACTAGCTTCAACTATTTTGCTATAAAAATTTTTAACATCTTGATCATCATACTTATAGTATGCTGGAGGCATAATTAAAAAACTGTTAAAACTCAAAGAGTTGGCGACTCTCATAAGATTAATTGTTTCTCCCAAAGAATTAAGGCCTGTTCCAATTAAATATTTTTCTTTGTGTTTACTTAATGATAATTTATTTAGTAAATTTATTTTTTCACTAATTGATAAAAGTTGAGCTTGGCCAGTACTTCCAAAAATTGCAGCGCCGTGACAACCATTATCAATTATCGTTTCAGCGTGATTGATGGTTTTGTCTATATTTAAACTAAGATCATTATTTAAAACTGAAACTGTTGCAGCATAAATACCTTCAAATTTACTCATTATTAAAATTTAACCATAAATAAAAATTTAGTAAAGATTAAATAAATTAGCCTAAATCTCTTAAAACAATTTCTTTAGCTTCATTTACTAGAGATGACAGTCGAGAGGTTTCTGGTGAAACATCGGGGTGAATTTTTTTTTGTATTTTTATGTATGCTTTGTTGACATCTTCTTTTGTTAAATTTTTTGATTGTTTCAAGTTAAGTATTCTGTAAGCTTCTTGAGTAGACATGGTGCTTAAATTTGATGCATTTTGACCACCAAATGAAAATCTTCCTGAATTTCTTAGAGTTTGGATTAATCTAAATAAAGAAATTAATTGAAATAAAGATAGCCCCTTTAATTTTAACAAAGCTAAACTCGCGAGTGTAAATGGTAAAGTTAATAAAAATTTCCCTCCAATAGCAAATAATACAGCTAATAATAATAGTACGACAAACAACAAAATCCGCAAACCTCTTGAAATCTTTTTCGATGAGACTTTTGTGAAAAATTTTATTAAAAAATATAAAAATGCTAAAATTAGTACTGTATAAATTATTATATTCATATATTTCCTATCTTAATGAAAGTACCATATCTTAAAAAAAAACCAGAGATAAAATCTTGTCACAATGTTCAATGGGAGGATAACTATAGCTGGATACATCAAGAAAATATTTTGGAAGTATTAAGAGATAAAAAAAAATTACTTCCAGAAGTAAAAAAATATTTGGATGAGGAAAATTTATTCGCTGATTATCATCTTAAAGATACAAAAAACTTACAGAAAATATTATTTAATGAAATAAAAGGTAGAATTAAATTAGATGATGAGTCTCTTCCTTATAAAGATCATGCTTATGAATACTGGACAAAAACAACTACTACAGGAAATTATTTTGTTAAATTAAGAAAAAAAATTGGTTCTAATGAAATTGAAGAAATTTGGAATGGTGACAAAGAAAAAGAAATACACCAAACTGACTACTTTGGAGTAGGCGATTTAGAGGTAAGCAATAATGATAAATATCTAGGATATTCATTAGATTTAAAAGGTTCAGAATATTTTACTATTTACATAAGAGATATAACAACGAAGAAAATTATTTCAAAAGAAATTCCTGAAACTTCTGGAAATATTACTTTTAGTTTAGATGATAAATATATATTTTACTCAAAACTTGATAAAAATCATAGAGCAAGAAAAATCTATAGACATAAAATTGGAAGCTTTACAGATAGCGATGAATTAATATTTGAGGAGAAAAGTGAGGCTTTTACGGTGAGTATCGCCATCAGCTCAGATGAAAAATTTTATTTTATTTATAGTTCTGATCATAATACATCTGAACAATATTATTTTAGTGTAAATGAGCAAAAACCAAGTCCAAAATTAATCATTAAAAGAGAAAAAGGAATTATTTATTCTGTAAGTTCTTGGGGAGAAAAATTTTATAATCATACAAATAAAAATGCAGAAGATTTTAAAATTGAAATTTCCGAGAGTTTAGAAAATCAAAATTGGAAAGTTTTTATTCCCCCTAAAGAAGAGGTATTAATTGGTGGATGCACTTTCCTTAAAAACTGGATTATACGGTCGGAAACATCTGATGCTTTAGACAAATTATTTGTTCGTAATATTAAAACTAACGAGGAAGAGGAATTAAAGTTTACTGATGAAAATGTATTTGTTCCTGGAGTATCACTGATTGGAAAAGATAGAGACACAAATGATATTTATTTAGGATATTCATCTCCTAAAACACCTTCAAGAGTTTACAAATATAATCTGATGAATAAAACAAAACAGCTTGTAAAAGAGCAAAAAATTCCATCTGGACACAATAAAGATGATTATATCGTTGAAAGAATTGAGTTTAAATCTCATGATGGAAGACTTGTTCCTTTAACTATAACAAGACACAAAAAAACTAAAGTTGATGGTGCTGCAAATTTATTATTATATGGATATGGATCATATGGTAGCTCAATGAGTCCAAGTTTTTCCTCTACAAGGCTTAGTTTAATTAATAGAGATATTATTTGGGCAACTGCTCATATCAGAGGAGGTATGGAAAAAGGCATGAAATGGTGGAAGGAAGGAAAATTAACAAATAAAAAAAATACTTTTGAGGACTACATATGTGCTGCAAAATATTTAATTAAAAATAATTATACTTCAAAAGGCAAAATAATTGGTATGGGTGGATCTGCAGGCGGTTTACTAATGGGTGCTGTGGCAAATCAATCTCCTGAATTATTTTTAGGAATTATAATGGCTGTACCCTTTGTGGACTCATTAACAACAAATCTTGATCACTCACTCCCTTTAACAGTAGGCGAATTTGATGAGTTTGGTAACGCAAAAGATAATGAAGAACACTTTAATTACATCTACTCATATGCGCCTTATAATAATATAAAAAAAATGGATTATCCTCACATTTTAATTACTACAAGTTTAAGTGATAATAGAGTGTTGTTTGATGAGCCAGCTAAATTTACAGCTAAACTTAGAGACTATAAAACTGATAATAATTTACTTCTTTTAAAAACAGAAATGAACGCTGGTCATGGAGGTAAATCTGGAAGAGATAGTGCAATTGAAGAAGTTGCCATCGACTATTCATTTATTTTGAAAATATCTAATAAAATGTAAATTTTAATCTTGAATTATTTCAATTAATACCCAAATAAAGTTTGTAAGTCGCCTAATGGGATTTACACAAATAAACTTGCTTAATAAAAGGAGGATATATGACAAGTAAGGATCTATCTATATTTAACTCACTAAGGCCTTTCTCAATTGGTTTCGATGATATGTTTGACCAATTCGAAAGTATGTTGGGTAATGGAAATTTGACTATGCAATCAAATTACCCTCCATATAACATTAGAAAAACAGGTAAAGACAACTATTCAATAGAAGTTGCTTTAGCTGGTTTTAATAAGAATGATGTTGAGGTTGAGTTTGAAGATAATTTGCTAACTGTAAAAACAAAACAAATTAGTAAATCTGACGACAAAAATGAAGATGGTGAAATAATTCATAAAGGTATCTCACAAAGACAATTCGCTAGATCATTTACAATTGCAGATGATGTGAAAGTTAATGGTGCAGAGCTAAAAGATGGTCTTTTGACAGTAGCTTGTGAAAGAATTCTACCAGATCATAAGAAGAAAAGGCTTATTGAAATAAAATAAGTTCACACCTTACTTGCGAGGATTTATCCTCGCAGGTATGTTTAAAAACATCCATTAGAAACAAAACCAATTACAACATCTTCTGAATTAATCTCAAATCTTCTCTCACAAGGAATTAAATATTTTTTTGAATTATATATCAGTTCAAGATTCCCTTTTTCATTTTTGAAATCTTCATCTGGTTTACCTAATTTTATTTTTAGTTCACTCGAAGATTTTCCTATAAATTTGCTCAATTCCTCATTTTCTTTTTTAACAATATCGTCTGTTTTTTTTTTAACTGTTTGACATTCTGACAATAGTCCAAAAAATAAAAGTGAAATGAAAATTACTTTAAATTTTTGCATTTTCTAAAGCTATCAAGATATTTATTGTATAAATATAAACTTCTTAGTTGAATTATGTGAATAAACTATACTTATAAAGAGTATTTTTAATCAGAATCAAATATTTATCCAATATTAGGAGGATTTATGCTTGATAAATATTTTAATTATAAAAAACACAAAACTGATTTCAAAACAGAGGTAATAGCCGGGACTACTACATTTTTAACGATGGCATACATCATGTTTTTGAATCCATTCATCTTATCAGGTGAATTTGCGGGACCCGAAAAAGGTTTCTTTGATTTTGGTGCTGTTTATACAGCTACTATTTTAGCGACAGCGCTAGCTTGTTTCATTATGGCTTTTTATGGAAAAACTTGGCCCATTGGACTTGCGCCTGGAATGGGGATTAATGCTTTTGTAGCTTTTGGAGTTTGTGCTGGTATGGGTTACACACCACAAGAAGCTCTTGGAGCTGTACTTGTAGCAGGAGTATTATTTTTAATCATTTCTCTAACACCTATAAGAGCATGGTTAATAAATTCTATACCTAAAAGTTTAAAATTAGGAATAGGCGCTGGAATAGGACTATTCTTAGCGATTATTGGTCTCCAGATTATGGAGGTTGTAGTTGATAATCCTGTAACATTAGTACAATTAGGTAACTTAGGTGATCCATTGGTTTTATTAGGATGCGCAACTTTTATTGCAATAATCGTTTTAGATAAAATGAATGTGAAAGGTAATATTATTATCGGCATTTTATTTTTTAGTATAATTGCCTGGGCCACAGGTCTTGCTAAGTTTAATGGTATTGCGAGCTCTCCGCCTCCTATGACTTATCTTTTTGAATTTGATTTATCTGCTGCTATGACAGCTGGAATGTCTACTGTAATATTTACATTATTATTTATAGACTTTTTCGATACAGCTGGAACTTTAACCTCAGTAGCGAATGTTGCTGGAAAGGTTGGCAAAGACGGAAAAGTTCAAGACATTAATAAAGCAATGTTGTCTGACAGTGTAAGTACTGTTGCCGGAGCCATGATGGGAACAACAACAGTAACAAGTTACGTAGAATCTGGCGCAGGAGTAAAAGCGGGTGGAAAAACCGGTATGACCTCTCTAGTTGTTGGTTTACTATTTTTAGCATGTATATTTTTTGCGCCTTTAGCCACAAGTTTACCTAAACAGATAGATGGTGCTGCTTTACTTTTTGTTTCTGTTTTATTTATAAGAAATATTACTGACATTGAATGGAATGATATATCAGAGTCTGCCCCTGCTATTCTTGCTATGATTTCAATGCCTTTAACTTATAGCATCAGTAACGGTATCGCATTAGCCTTTGTATCATATGCTTTGATTAAAATATTTACTGGAAAGTTTTCTACAACTTCACCAGCAATATGGGTCATAGCAGTATTAAGTGTTGTAAGTTTTGCTGTAGCATAAATAATATTAAACAGGACTAGTTACTTCTAGTCCTGTTTATTTCTTTTAGCAATTTCCTCTATAGACAATTCCTCATAATGCTCAGTTGGTTGGACAATCCATGGATCAGAGTTTAATTTAATTGGACAAAAATCGGGCTCAAAGGAAGATGATTTTTTTTTCCATAAACATGCTGTTTTAACTTCTTTTATATATTCTTTAGTTGGACCGTAATTTTTTAGCCATTCAATGCTTTTGTTTAGAGTTAAACCTGTATCAGATAGATCATCTATCAAAAGAACTTTGTTGAAATCCTCATTATTTGCCAGAGAACTTATTTCTCTTGCAAACATTAGTTGTCCTTGTTGATCTTCCATGCCTTTACCCGAATAACTTTGAATAACTATATACGCAATAGGTAATTTTAATATTCTAGATAAAATATCAATAATAGGAGCCGCTCCTCTCATAATACCTACAAGGACAGTTGGCTTATATTTTTTATGAATTAATACTGCTAATTTTTCAACAATTTTAGTATATTCCTCAAAGCTGATGATTAATTTCTCTGCCATGAAATTTATTATCATAATTAAAATTATTTAAAAAGGAGAAATGATGAAAGCTTATTGGGTATGCATATACGAAAAGATTGATAATTCAGAAAAATTAAAGGAGTATGCACTTAAAGCTAAGCCAGCCGTTGAAAAGTTTTCAGGAAAGTTTCTAGTAAGAGGTGGTAAAAATAAAACAACCGACGGAATTAAATCAATGAGAACGGTAGTTGCAGAATTTCCAAATTACGATACAGCTTTAGAATGTTATAATTCAAAAGAATATCAAGAAGCACACGAAATTCTGAATGGTCATGTTATTAGACACCATCAAATAGTAGAAGGCAATTAATACTGAATTGGTTCAGGATCTATACTTCTCCATAAATACCATGTAGCTACTGAGCAGTAAGGCGTAAATCTTTTCTTCAATAAAAAAACAAATTTTTCAGGAGGCAAGTATTTTTTATTATAGTTTTTTGAAATGGCTCTTAAAAGTCCAATATCCTGAATTGGCCAAATATTCGATCTATTATAAGTAAATAATAAAATCATCTCTGCCGACCATTTTCCTATTTGACGTAATTTAGATAAATATTCTATTGCGTCGTCATCGCTCATTTTAATAATCAAATTAGGTTTAAAAGTTTTATTTATCATTTGTTTTGCTAAGGATTTAATTCCTAAAACTTTCTGTCGACTTAAACCACAACTTTTTAACTGTGAAAAAGTTAATTTTGACACTACTTTTGGATTTATTTTATTATTGCATTTTTTTTTAAATTTTAAGAAAACAGAGTTAGCTGCTGAAACACTAATTTGTTGTCCAATTATACTTTTACATAATGAAAAAAAAATATTTTTTCTTGTTGTCAAAACTTTTTCGGAAGGGCCTTGATAACTTTTTATTAGTTTTGACATAACCTTATCTTTTTTTGATAAATATCTTTTGGCTTTATTCCAATATACTGGGGCTTTAGTCATTAGTTGTTTTAGAAGTTATTATTTTATCTCTGTAAATTTCTCTTCTAAAAATAATTAAAGTGGAAATTATGACCAATAATGCTCCCAATAAAGTTTTTATTGTTGGTATCTCATCCCAAATAAAATAACCAAAAATTATTGCAAAAACTAAAGCTAAATATTTCAAAGGTGTAACTAATGAGACCTCTGCGTACTTAAGAGACTGGCTCAACCACAAGTTAGCAACTCCACCAAACACTCCTACTAATGATAATAAGATTAAATGATTAAAATTTGGCATCACCCAACCTTGAGGTATTGTAAATAAGCTTAATATAGTTATTGATAAAGAGAAATAGAATGAAATTAACCATACAGGTTCCGTTGAGGAAAGTTGTCTAATTGCAATTGCTACATAAGAAAGGCCCAAGCAAAAAATTATTGGAAAAATGTAATATATATTTAATTCACTTATACCTGGTTCAGTTATTACAAGTATTCCTATAAAACCAATTATTACAGCTAACCATCTAAAAACACCCACTTTCTCACTTAATAAAAATATAGATAAAATAGTTGTAAAAATTGGGGCTGCGAAAGATAAACTTACAACTGTTGCTAACGGTAATTTTCTTAAAGCAATAAAAATTGCTACTAGCGCAATTAATCCCGAGGCACATCTTAAAAAATGTAACCCAGCCCTTTTAGTTATATAAAAGTTATGTAAACGATCTCTTGGAATAACAAAAAAATAAAAAATTATTCCAAAAAAACCTCTAAAAAATAATACTTGTCCGATGGGATAATCAACAGACCATTTTACAATAACATCCATTAAAGAAAATGCACAAATTGACATAAACATGTACAAAAAACCTAATTGATTTTTACTTAGCATATGAATAATTTGTAAATTAATTTAAATCATAATCAATGGAAATTGCAGTTTTAGCACTTGGATGTTTTTGGGGACCTGAAATTAAGTTTAGTAAAATTGAAGGTGTTATCAAAACTGAGGTGGGTTATTGTGGTGGCAATAGTCCTACTACAACTTATAAAGAGGTCTGCACAGGTAAAACAAATCATGCTGAAGTAGTAAAAATTGATTTTGACGAAAAAATTATAACCTATGAAAAAATTTTAAAAATTTTTTTTCAAATTCATGATCCAACAACTTTAAATTCTCAAGGGCCAGATTTTGGTACTCAATATAGAAGTGAAATATTCTATTTAAACGATAATCAAAGATTAGTGGCTGAAAGAGTACTAAGAGATTTTGATGATAGAATGTCTGGCAAGGTTGTCACAAAAATTTCTTTACTCAAGAATTATTGTCCAGCTGAAGAATATCATCAAAAATATTTGGAAAAAAGATAATATGTCCTTAGTGGAGACAAGTTGGCTTGAAAAAAATCTAGATAATGTAAAAATTATAGACTGTTCTTGGCACATGCCTCAAACAAAAAGAGATGGTTTCAATGAGTACAGAAATCAGCATATTAAAAACTCAATTTTTTTTGACTTAGATTTTAATTCAAAAAAAAATACTAACCTTCCACACATGCTTGTTGATAAGAATGAATGGGAAAAAATAGTATCAGAAATGGGAATTAGTAAAAACGACAAAATTATTATCTATGACAACTCAGATGTTATAAGTTCTTGTCGATGTTGGTTTAATTTTATCTATTTTGGTCACGATCCTAAGCTAGTGAGTATTTTAAATGGAGGTCTTCAAAAATGGATCAAAGAAAAAAGAGAAGTAACTAACGAAATAACAGATTTAAAAAAAACCAACTATATAAGTTCAGAAAATAAAATATTAGTTAAAACTAAAGAGACAATTGATAAAAACATCAAAATTCAAAAATTTAAAGTGATCGATGCTAGAAGCAGAGAAAGATTTGAAGGTAAGGTTCCAGAACCAAGAAAGGGATTAAGAAGCGGAAGTATAAAAAATTCTTTTTGTTTACCTTTTAATCTATGTCTAAATAAAGATAAAACTTTTAAAAATAAAGAGGAACTTGAAAACGTTTTTAAATCATGCCTAAAAAATATTTCGGATCAGGATATAGTATTTTCATGTGGCTCTGGAGTTACTGCGTGTGTTTTGGCACTAGCTTATTCTTTAATAAATGATAAATATCAGCCTAGTATTTATGATGGCTCTTGGGCTGAATACGGGTTAATTTAAATTAATTTATGAAGAGATCTACAAAAACTATATCAATAATTCTAATATTTTTTTTGATCATTGCAGCAGTGATTGTTGGTAGAACAATGATTGGAAATCATTTTAAAAAAAAATTTAGTAAAAGACCACCTCCAGGAATAATTGTGACTAAGGTTGTAAAAAAAGAATTCGCCGAAAAAATAGAGACATTTGGCACTGCAATTTCAAAAAAATCTGAAACCTTTAAGATTAAAAAAAATGATCTCTTTGAAGATCTAAATTTAAAGGACTTTGTAAAAAAAGGAGATGTACTTATTAAATTAAAAAGTGGAGATATTATAGCTCCGTTCAGTGGTGTGCTTGGTTATACTGGTCTAACAGAGGATATTCTTGTATCTAACAATATATTTATTATAACCCTAGATGATAATTCAACAATATATTCAGATATAAAAATCCCAGAAAATTATTCTGCATCTATTAAAAAGGGCCTCCCTGTTGAAGTTAAATTATCTAGTTTTAAAAATAAAACTTTCGCAGGCGAAATTGATTTTGTATCAAGCAGAATTAATGCAGATACAAGAAGTATTTTATCAAGAGTTAAAATAGAAAATAACAATCTAGAACTTATCTCAGGATCTCTATTAGAAGTAAGTGTAAAATTTAATCTCAGAAACTCGTTAAGTGTGCCTGATACAAGTGTGATGATTGAGGGTGATAAATCTTATGTTTATAAAATAAATGGTGAAGATATAGCGAATAAAACTGAAGTTAAAACAGGTCTTAGGGGCAATAAAAATATTGAGATAATTTCTGGATTGACTGAGGGAGAAATAGTTGTTGCAGAAGGATTAAAAAAAGTAAGACCAAAAGGAAAAATAAAACCTATTACAAAATAAATGTTTATTACTGAATTAAGTATAAAAAGACCAGCTGTTTCTTGGGTGATGTCTTTAATCTTAATTATTTTCGGTTTATTTGTTTTTTGGAAATTACCAGTAAGAGAGTTACCCAACGGAATACAGCCACCTGTAGTTCAGGTGCAAGTAGATTATACATCAGCATCAGCATCTATAGTAGATCAAGAAGTTACTCAAGTCGTAGAGGATGTAATTGGGGGCGCAGAGGGTATTAAAAACATAGACTCTAAATCTGAAAATGGAAGAAGTACAATAAACGTTGAGTTTGATACTAGTATTGATTTAGATGACGCAGCCAATGATATACGAGAGCGAGTTGCAAGAGTTGTAGACAATTTACCATCGGAGGCTAATCCTCCTCAAATATTAAAAAGAGCAGCAGGTTTTACCACTACAATGTGGTTATCTCTATCATCTGCAACTTGGAGTGACCTCGAGTTAGGCGATTATGCAGAAAGATATTTAGTTGATCAGTTTTCAAGTATAAAAAATGTTGGAAGGATCTTGGTTGGTGGTTTAAGAGAATTGAGTATTAGGGTTTGGATAGATCCAATCAAGCTTGCTGCAAACGATTTAACTATTAAAGAAGTTGAAGTTGCAATGCGTGGAGAAAATATAAGTCTTCCTGCTGGTACTCTTGAAGCTGACAATATTGACTTAACATTAAACTTAGATAAATCTTATAAGGATATAGACTCAATAAAACAATTACCGATCAAAAAAACAAACAACAAAGTCATTTTATTATCTGATGTTGCTGATATTGAATATGGTCCTGTTTCAGAAAAAACTCTATTTAAAGCTCAAACAAAAGATCAGATAAATTTAAAAACAGTAGGTATTGGTATTTATGCAAGAAGCGGGGCCTCTACAGTCGAGCTTTCAAAAGATATTAAAAAAAAGATACTTGAGGTTAAAAAAACCTTACCAAGTGAATTAGATTTAAGGGTTTCATTTAACAGAGCGAACTACGTAGAAGCTGCTATTGAGGAGGTTTACAAAACTCTTTTAATTGCTTTTATCTTAGTTGTACTTATAATTTATTTATTTCTTGGAAATCTGAAAGCTGTAATTGTTCCAGCAATAGCTCTACCTGTAAGCCTAATAGCATCCTTTTTAGGTCTTTATATTTTTGGATTATCCATAAATATATTTGTTCTTCTAAGTTTTATTTTAGCAATTGGAATAATTACCGATGACTCGGTAATTATGACTGATGCAATTTACAGGCGTATTGAGAATGGAGAAACTCCATTAGTGGCGGCCTACAAGGGATCTAAACAGATTTCATTTGCAATCGTAGCTACAACATTAATTCTAGTAGCTGTGTTTTTACCATTAATTTTCATTGAGGGAATTTCAGGAACACTATTTAAAGAAACAGCAATTGCATTATCATTTTCAATAGTTGTTTCATCATTTGTTGCACTTACCTTATCGCCTATGCTTGCAAGTAAATTTTTAAATAAAAAAACTTCAAAAAAAATTTTTATACAAAAATTTGAAAAAATATTTTTAAATTTTGCAAAATTTTATAGAGAAACTTTAGATGTAATTGCTAATAAAACTAAATCAGTAACTATATTTATAATTTTTATTGTCATTTGCTCTGTAGTATTATTTAGTTTCTCAAAAAAAGAATTGTTGCCAATGGAAGATAGGGGTGCTTATTTAATCATTGGTGCAACGGATGAAGGAAGTTCTTTTGAGTACACACAAGAACAGGCACAAAAAGTTGAAGCTAGATTAATTCCACTTTTACAAGCTGAGGACAGTCCATATTCAAGGTTTATTATGAGAGTACCAGGTTTTGGGAGTTCTGCGAACTCATTCAACAGTTTTATTATTATTGCACTCTTAGATGACTGGAAAAATAGAAAAAAGGGACAACAAGTTGTTTTACGAGAGGCAATAGGAAAAATTGTTACATTACCACAGGCTCTGGCGTTTCCAATATCTCCTCAATCTATAAGAGTGTCTAATTATAATAAGCCAGTGCAAATGGTTATTTATGGAAGTACATACGAAGAGCTTGAAGAAATTCAAAAAAAAGTAATTAGAAAATTAAGATCAAATAAAAGTCTTTCTAGAATTGAGTCTGATTACAACCGAAATAAACCTGAGGTAAAATTAGTTATTAATAAAAATAAGGCTAAAGATTTAGGTGTTTCGACAAAAACAATAGGTGAAACACTTGAAACCCTATATGGTGGAAAAAAAATTACAACTTTCAATAAATTGGGAAAAGAATACCCAATCGTAGTTCAACAATATTTGTCGGATAGAAGAAATAAAGAGGGAGTCTCCAAAATTTTTGTTCGTTCTGAAACAAATGGAAAGCTTATTTCTTTATCAAATTTAGTTAGCTTTAAAGAAGAAGGTTCTGCAAAACAACTTGCAAGATATAATAGACAAAGAGCAGTCACGATATCTGCAAATATTACTGAAGGATATACTTTAACTGAGGCAATAAAATTTTTTGAGGATATTATGGCAGACCTAGCTCCAAAAAATCAAATTACTTGGAAAGGTAAATCAGAAGAAATAAAAGAAACTAGTAACGAATTATTTATAATTTTTGCTCTGGCTTTACTTACAGCTTATTTGGTAATGGCAGCAACATTTAACTCATTCATTCATCCATTTATTATAGTTTTAACTGTTCCCTTAGCAATTTTTGGTGGATTAGTGTTTATTTTATTCTTAAATAGTTCTGTTAACATTTTTTCTCAGATAGCTTTAATAATACTTATTGGCATATCAACTAAAAACAGTATCTTGATTGTAGATTATGCAAACAGAATAAGGACTACAGGAAAAAATATTGAGCTATCTGTTAAAGAGGCTTGTGCAGTAAGATTTAGGCCTATCATAATGACATCCTTGAGTACGATGATAGCAATGATACCTTTGGTTATAGGAAATATTGGTCCAGGCGCTGGTGAAGGTTCACGATTGGCTGTTGGAGCAACTATATTGGGAGGGATGATAATTTCAACTTTCTTCACTTTATATGTTACGCCATCAATGTATTTAGCTTTAGCAAAAAATACTAAAAGAATTGATGTAATTGATCTAGAATTAAAAAAAGAACTATCTAAAAAATAATATATTTCTTTTTATTCAAAGAATTCCTGCAATTTAATAATTGTTTTTTATAAATATTTGATTGTTTTTCTACTTTTTTGGCTAATCCAATTACTTTTTTATTCTTTTTATAATACTTAAAATTCCCCCAACCTTCATGGTATGCCAAGTATTGTTTAAAAGCATCTTGTTTAGAAATTTTTAAAATATTTTCTGATTTATTTGTGTACCAGCCTATAAAGTCAACACTATCTTTAAATCTAGCTCTTGTTGCTAATTTATTTCCTGTTTCTTTTTTATATTGTTCCCAAGTCCCTTTTACCGCCTGAGAATATCCAAATGAACTTGAAGGACGTTTATAAGGAATTACTTTAAATATTTTTTGCCTTGCTGGCTTTGCTAGCCAGTCAAAATCTGACTCCATTTTTATTATAGCTAATTGAATATAAATAGGAGTGCCCCATTTTTGCTCAGTTTTTTTTGCGTACTTATACCAAAGATAACGTTCACTAAATATTGAACAGCTATTTGCGGTATTTGATGGAATTGATGAACATCCTGTTAAAAAGAAAATAATTAAAATAATAAATTTATTCCTTAGGAATTCCATATTTATTTATAAGTTTCTTTATAATAATTACAACAACCACTCCTAAAAAATTACCAAATAAATCAGACCATTCAAAACTTCTATTAGGTATTAAAAAATGTAGCATTTCTAGAATTACTGATAAAAAAATCAAATATAAAGTAAGAGGTTTTATTTGATGAGATTTAACAAAAGTTAAAAAACCAATTATTGTTAAAAACAAAAATGTATAAAAATGATTCGATGAAATTATGAAATCTCTCGTTATTTGTGGTTGTTTACTTAAATTACCAAATAAAAGCCAACCAATTAAGCTACCAGGAAATAGATAAAAAATGATTAAAAAAGAATTAATAGCATAAAAAATTATTATATGATTTGAAAAAAATTTTGACATTAAATTATATAGTTTTATTTATAAATATATTTTACAAATAACAATATGAGTTTTTTGATTTTAGTTAGACATGGGGAGAGTGTTTGGAATTTACAAAAAAGATTTACTGGCTGGGTTGATGTTGATTTAACTGAAAAAGGTGTTTTAGAGGCTAAAAAAGCTGGAAACTTGTTAAAAATAGAAGATATCAAAATCGATTTTTTCTACTCATCTTTTCAGTTAAGAGCGAACAAAACACTCAAAATCATTCAAGAAGAATTAAATGATAAAAAAAAATTTACAAAAGCTTGGCAATTGAACGAGAGACACTATGGAGCGCTAACTGGTTTGAGTAAAATTGAAATGAGTAAAAAAATTGGTGATGATAAAATTTATGAGTTTCGTAGATCTTGGGATTCAAGGCCAGATCCACTAAAAAAGGATAGTCCATATCATCCACTTAACATTAGCATTTATGATCAAATTCCGAGAGAATTATTACCTAACACTGAGTCTTTAAAAGATACTTACGAGAGAGTTATAAATTTTTTTGAAAAACACATAAAAGGAAATTTAAAAGATAATAATGTTTTAATATCTGCTCACGGAAACTCTATTAGAGCTTTATGTAAGAACTTATTTAATTTAGACAATATTCAAATTTCTAATTTAGAAATACCGACTGGAAACCCAATGTTGATTGAATTTAAAGAAAATTTTGAAATAGCAAAATGCAAATATCTTGATAAAAAAAGAGCTAAAGATCTTTTAGTTTTTTAAAAACATCTAAGTTTGTTAAATGATAAAATTTTTTTTTACTCTGAAAACCATTTAATTTGTCTTCTTTTTGTAGATCTTTCCATATTTTTGAAATAGAAAAATTTGAGACTTTATATTCTTTAAACAAACTTTTATTCAGAATTTGGCAACCAATATATATATAATCATTTTTTTCATTTTTTTTTAATAAATTATTTTCCAACGTAAAATCACCTAAAAGATTTTTATCAAAACTCAAGTCTTTGTTTGATAGTAAAAGTATATTATTTAATCTTTTAGAAAAATAAAAATTTTGCATTTGAATGATTTCATTAAGATAATCTTTATACCAAAGAGTATCAGGGTTAAAAATTATGAAATCATCATCATCTGAATAATTGATCAAATTTAATATTCCTCCACCTGTGTTTAATATCTCATTTTCCTCTTTGATTATTTGAATATTTATTGGAAAATTTTTATTTTCAATAAATCTTAAAATTTGATCACCTAAGTGAAATGTATTGATCAAAATTTTTTGAACACCTAGCTCTATAATTAAATTTATGGAAACTTCTAACATTGTTTTATCATTTAATTCTAGAAGAGGTTTGGGTGTAGATAAAGTAATTGGATTTAACCTCTTTCCAAGGCCTGCACATAATATCAAAGCTGTTTTAATTCTCATTTAATCTCTTTAAAATTTTGACTTAATAAATTTTTCAAATCAAAAAATACTTTATTTTGCTCAATACGCATATTAACCAGCTGCCAAGTATAAGGAATTAATTTTAGGTAATTTTTTTTTCTATCCCTAATTGCTAAACGAGTAAATATTCCAATAATTTTTAAATTTCTTAAAACTGATAATATTTCAAAATCATTCTTGAATTTTTTTATATCCATTTTTTTATGTTTTTTTATGTAAAAGTTAAAGATTTTTTCTTTAAAGGAGTTAGAAGTTTTAAGTCTCACATCGTCTATCAAAGAGACTAAATCATAAGCTCTATTGCCAATTAATGCATCCTGGCTATCAATAAGACCTATTTTTTTATTAATTAACATTAAATTTGAAACATGAAAATCTCTATGGACAAAAATGTTATTTTTTAACTTTAATTTCAAAGTTAATTTTTTGATTATCTTTTTAAAATCCTGACAAAAATTTTTTTTTCTTAATTTTGATAAATTATTCTTTACATACCAATCACAAAACAAATTTGCCTCATTTATTAATATCTTTTTATCATATTTAGGTATCGTATAATTTTGGTTTCTAAAATTCTTAACCTTTCTATCTTTAATAGACTGCACCTGTATTAACAATTTAATTATTTTAGTAAAATAGCTAAATTTATTTTTATTCTTTTTTTTCAATATTTTAAGGATAGTCTCATTTCCAAAATCCTCTATTTCAATAAAATTTTTATTATATCTTTGAGTATATAATTTTGGTGCTAGAATTTTATTTTTTTTTAAAATTTTATTAATCGCGTCATAAACAAGTAAATTTTTGTATTTTTCTTTCTTTGCATAAACAATAATGGAAGATTGACCATTTACTTTTTTTCTAAAAAAACTTCTTAATGATGCATCACCCTTAATTTTAATAAATTTTGCCATTTAAAAATAGAGTTTATAAACCCTTAATTTGTACAGATCTAGTTTTGTGGTCTTTTCCATACTCAAAAACCAATTCTATCAAATTTTTTGGTTTTTCTTTAACCATTTGTGGCCATTCTATAAAATTAATTGTGTTTTTACTGTCGTCAAATAAATTTAAATTTTTAGTTTCCTCTACTGACTTTAATCTAAATAGATCATAGTGATTTATCTTAAATTCATTTATTTGATACTCATTTAACAAATTAAATGTAGGACTCGTAACTTCAGTTATTTCTAATTTATTAATTTTTTGAAATTTATTAATAAGATATCTAATAAAAGTAGTTTTTCCTACTCCAATTTCACCATATAAGAATATGGAGTATCCAGGTTTAATCTTTTTTAAAAATTTACTTGCAAATTCTTCTGTTTTTTTTTCTGAAGATAAATCTACTTTATCACTTTTAATAACGGTAGGCATTAGGTTTAAAAGGACCTTCAACTCCAACACTTATATAGTCAGCCTGTTCTTTTGATAACTTGGTTAATTTTGCTCCAACCTTCTTAAGATGAAGTGTAGCAACTTTCTCATCTAGATGTTTCGGTAAAACATACACTTTGTTATCGTAGTTTTTATGATTATTCCAAAGCTCTATTTGAGCAATCACTTGGTTTGTAAAGGATGCACTCATTACAAAACTTGGATGGCCTGTGGCACAACCTAAATTAACTAATCTACCCTCTGCTAATAATATAATCCTTTTTTTACTTGGTAATTCTATTTCATGAACTTGAGGTTTTACTTCAGTCCATTTGTAATTTTTCAAAGCCTCCACTTGAATTTCATTATCAAAATGTCCTATGTTACACAAAATTGCTCTATCTTTCATTTCTCTCATGTGATCAGCTGTAACGATATCTTTGTTGCCAGTTGCCGTAACAACGATATCAGCTTTACTGATAGCCTCTTCCATCAAGACCACCTCGTAACCTTCCATTGCTGCTTGTAATGCACAAATTGGATCAGCTTCTGTAACTAATACTCTAGCACCACTTTGTCTCAAAGATGCGGCACTTCCTTTACCAACATCTCCAAATCCAGCAACAATAGCTATTTTTCCAGACATCATAACATCTGTAGCTCTTCTTATGCCATCAACTAGACTTTCTCTACATCCATAGAGGTTATCAAATTTAGATTTAGTTACAGAGTCATTTACATTTATTGCGGGCACTAACAAAGTTTTATCTTTTTCCATTTTATTAAGAGCTTTAATACCAGTTGTTGTCTCCTCAGAAACACCTTTTACATTTTTAAGTAGATCTTTGTAATCATGATGCATCATCGCTGTTAGATCTCCTCCATCATCTAAAAGCATGTTAGGCATCCAATTTTTTTTACCCTCAATTGTTTGTTTGATGCACCAAATATATTCTTCTTCCGTTTCACCTTTCCAAGCATACACAGGAATTCCAGCTTTTGCGATTGCAGCCGCTGCATGATCTTGAGTCGAAAAAATATTACAAGATGACCACCTTACCTCTGCACCTAAGGCTACAAGTGTTTCAATTAAGACTGCTGTTTGAATAGTCATATGCAGACACCCAATAATTTTTGCTCCTTTGAGTGGTAACTTTCCGGAGTATTCCTCTCTTAGGGCCATTAAGCCAGGCATCTCACTTTCTGCTATTGAAATTTCTTTTCTTCCAAATTCAGCTTGGTTCAAATCTTTAACTTTGAAATCTTCCATGGTGCGTCTTCTAACAATAAAGAATTAATTAATCAATAGAACTCTTTAGGCATTTGGAAATATAATTTCCATACTTGCTCCTTTTCTATCTATTCTATTGGATGCTCTTATTGTAGCATTATGTAAATCGACTAAATTTTTAACAATATTTAAACCAAGTCCTGAATGTTGTCCAAATTTATCAGGTCTATTACTATAAAATCTTTTAAATATTTTATTCGTATCTTTTTCTTTAAATCCTTGTCCTTCATCCAAAATGTTAATTGAGACTTTATCATTTTCTAACTTTGAAACTTTTACAATTACGTCTTTATTATCGCTACTAAAAGATATTGCATTATCCAGAAGATTGGCAACTATTTGTTCAATTCTATTTTCTATTCCATTTATAAAATATTTGTTTTTTCCATCGTTTGAATAAGAAATATTGATTCCCCTCTTTAATTTATAAATATTATTAAAATCATCTACTACCGATTTAATAATTGGCTCAATATCAAGTTTTTTAATTTTTTCTTTACTTAACGCAACTTCATCTTTTAACATTTGTGAATAGTCAGTTATTAATCTTTCAATTCTTTGGACATCATGGCTCAAAATATCAATTAATTTGATCCTTTGTTCAACATCTGTAGTGTCATGTAAAATTTCAGACGCGCTCTTGAGTGAAGCTAAAGGATTTCTAATTTCATGAACTAAATCTGTTGAAAAATTTTCAGCATGTGAAATTCTTTTGGTTAATTCATTTGTCATATCGTCTAGTGATTTTGAGAGTAGTCCAAGTTCATCATTTCTTTTTTTAAGAGAATCAAGATTGATAATTTTCGGATCTTTGTTTTTAATTGTCTCAGTATAGTTTACTAAATTTTGAATTGGTTTTAAGAAATATCTATTTAAAACAAAGGAAAAAATTAATATTACCAAGCCAACAGCCAGAGCTGTTCTAATTACAAATGTTTTTCTTTCATCAATAGCAGCTTTAACATCATTTGCATTTTCTGTAATAGCTAAATAACCAATATTTTGACCTTTTTGCATTACATTTTTAATTGTTGTAAGCTTAAATTTATTGAACTCCTCTTGAGTAAAAGTAAAAGGTGTTCCAAAGTTTTTTGAGGATGCATAATTTAAAAGTACATCATTAAGAGAAACAATATTGTTATTTCCAACATCAATATTTTTTTTTTCAGTAATTTCCTTTGTTTTCTTTTCAGTCAAAACTTCAAATTCTACAATGTCTAATCTTTGTGAAAATGATCTTGGGTCAAGATCTAACGTGTCTGTATCACCAATTAAGTTTAGCTGATTATCAAAAAATATCACTCTATCTAAATTCTGAAAAAGAAATCTTGTAGAAAAAAGAAATTTTCTGATATCATCTTCCACAAATTCTACATTTAGCCTTGTCAAATTATCAATAGTATTATTAATTACCTCTATGTGATTAGATGATTTTTTTTTTATTAAATTTGGTTGTACATTTTTTAGATACAATAAAAGAAAAGCTCCAACGATTGTAAAAAATATGAAATTAATAAATAAAAATTTTTTTAATATAGATAAGTTTTTAAGAAGATTGCTTAGCATTAACTTACATTCCACCTATATCCACTACCATATCTAGTTTCTATAGCTGAAAATTCAGGGTCAACTTTTTTGAATTTTTTACGAATTCTTTTAACATGACTATCTATCGTTCTATCCTCAATATCAGTATCCTCCCTGTAAGCAATATCCATCAACTGCGCTCTTTCCTTAATTATACCTGGTCTTTTCGCTAATTCTTTTACAAGTAAAAATTCAGTTGTTGTGAGTTTATCTGGTAATTGTTTTCCATTCCATTCACATTCTAATTGAGAAGGATCTAATTTCAATTTTCCATGAGATATAATACTCTTACTTTCTTCAATTGTTTCTTTTGAGTCCTTCTTTCTCAGTTGGACTCTTATTCTTTCTATCAAGACTTTAATTGAAAAACCTCCAGATTTTTTTATAAAATCATCTGCACCTAGTTTTAAACCAAGTAGCTCATCTATTTCATCATCTTTAGAAGTTAAAAAAATAACTGGTAATGAAGTTTTTTTTCTTAACTTTTTTAATAATTCCTCTCCATCCATTTTTGGCATTTTTATATCAACAATCGCTAAATCTGGTGGAGTTCTAGATAGGCCAATTAAAGCACTTTCACCATCAATATATGTTTGAACTTTAAAACCCTCTTTTTCTAAAGCAATACTTAAGCTGGTTAAAATATTTCTATCATCGTCGACAAGAGCAATAGTTTGTTTCTGCATACTTGATTATAAAAATACTAAATTGTTCTAATTTGGGCAATTAATTAATGAAGTGTGCCCCAATTTTCTCCAATGTTTAAATCCACTGTAAGCGGTATAGAAAAAGAGTGCTGTTCGCTCTTTACTACGCTAGACATTTCTTCAATTATAATTTTACTGATTCTTTTTACCTCTTCCTTAGGGGTTTCAAAAATTAGCTCATCATGGATTTGCAACAACATTTTTGTTTTTTGATTTTTTTGATCACTCAATTTTTTATCAAGCCTTATCATGGCTAATCTCATTATTTCTGCCGCAGATCCTTGAATTGGAGCATTAATTGCAGCGCGTTCTTGAAAATTTCTTATATTATAATTCTTATCATTTATGTTGATAAAATGTGATCTTCTACCAAAAATATTATTCACAAATCCACTTTTTCTACAAAACTTTATTGTTTGGTCCATGTAAATTTTAATTTCAGGGAATTTCAAAAAATAAGCTTTAAGGAATTCCTCAGCTTCATGATTTGTAACATTAATTTGCTTTGCTAATCCATATTGTGAGATCCCATATATAATTCCAAAATTTATAGCTTTAGCTTTTCTTCTTTGATCTTGACTTACTTTTTTAATATCAACATTAAAAATTTGACTAGCTGTGAGTGAATGAATATCTTCGTTATTTTTGAAAGCTTTTTTTAATCCTTTTACATCAGCTAAATCTGCCAAGATTCTCATCTCTATCTGATTATAATCTGCAGAAATTAAAACATGATCTTTCTTAGCTATAAATGCTTTACGAATGTCTTTACCATCCTCAGATTTAATTGGAATATTTTGTAAGTTTGGATCACTTGAGGCCAATCTACCAGTGGTAGTGGCTGCTAATAAAAAAGAAGTATGTACTCTTTGTGTATTAGGATTTATATGTTCTGGCAAGGAATCTGAGTAGGTATTTTTTAATTTAGATACCTGTCTCCAATCCAATACTAATTGGGGAAACTTATGACCTTTAAATGCTAAATCCTCCAAAACCGAAGCGCTTGTTGCGAAACTCCCTTTTTTTGTTTTTTTTAAATCTGCAATTTTAAGATCATTATATAATATTTCCCCCAGTTGTTTCGGTGATGCAATATTAAATTCCCTTTTAGATATTTTAAAAACTTCATTTTGAATTTTAGTAATCTTTTTTTCAAATTTTGTAGATAATGATTTTAAAAATTTATTATCTATTTTAACTCCCTCAATTTCCATAAAAGCAAGAATTTTTAGTAAGGGCTTTTCAAATATCTCATAAATATTTATCATTTTTTCATCCTTCAAACTTTTTTGAAATTTTTTGTATAATCTAAATGTAATATCAGCATCTTCGGCTGCGTAATCTTTGGCTTTTTCAACATCTACTTCACTGAAATTAATCTCCTTTTTTCCTGTACCAACTAAATCTTTAAAAGATATTGTTTTATGGTTTAAATGAATTTCTGACAATGTATCCATATTATGTCTATTTTTTCCAGCATCAAGGACATAGGACATCAGCATAGTATCTTCCATCGATGTCATATTAATTCCGTGTTTAAAAAAAACTATAAAATCAAATTTTATATTTTGACCTATTTTTTTGATACTTGAATCTTCAAGTAGAGGTTTTAACTTTTTTAAAACCAAATCTTTTTCGATGCATTTGCTCGATTTGTGACCGATAGGAATATAACAAGCTTTTCCAATTTTTGAGCTTAACGAAACACCGACTAGATCTGCCTGATGAGGATCTAATGAATTTGTTTCTGTATCTACTGCAACTTCACCTAACTCCTCAGCCTCATTTATCCAATTGTCAATTTGTTCTAAATTTTTAATTAAATAATATTCTTTTTTATTGATTGCTTTTTGATTTTTTTCAATTTTAACCTCATTTTTGATACTTGTTAAGTTTGGTTCTCCATATGCAGAGATTGCTGAACTCAACAATCTATTAAACTCCATCTCTCTCAAAAATTTATATAGTTTGTCTTTATCAATACTTTTTAGTTCAAGATCAGTAAGGTTTTTGTTTACTGGAGCATCACTTTTTAATGTCACCAATTTTTTGCTTATTAAAGCCTTATCTTTATTCTCAATGAGTGTTTCTCTTCTTTTGTTTTGTTTAATTTCATGGGCAGATTTTAAAAGTTTTTCAAGGTCTCCATATTTATTAATCAATTCTGCAGCTGTTTTAACTCCAATTCCAGGAACTCCTGGTACATTATCGCTGCTATCACCAGCTAAAGCTTGAACATCAATAACCTTACTTGCACCTACACCAAATTTATTTTTAATATCCTCTTCTGAAATAAACTTATTTTTCATTGGATCATAAATGCGAACGTTTTTTTTATATAATTGCATTAAATCTTTATCTGAGGATACTATTGTCGCTTTTGCACCTTCTTTTAAAATCATTTCAACATACGTTGCAATCAAATCATCAGCTTCATAGTTTACCAATTCCAATGAAGGTAAATTAAAAGCTAACACTGATTTTCTGATATAATCAAATTGAGGAGCTAAATCGTCTGGTGCTTCAGCCCTATTAGCTTTGTAATCACTATAAATTTCGTTTCTGAAAGTTTTTCTAGCAGAGTCAAATATAACTGCAAAATGTGTTGGTTTTTGTAAATTTTGATTTGATTTTGAGTCCTCCAGAAGTTTAAAAAGCATACTGCAAAAACCACTCACTGCACCTGTCGGTAATCCATCACTTTTACGCGTTAATGGCGGTAATGCATAATACGCTCTAAAAATATAACCTGATCCATCAATTAAATAGAAATGATCTGTTTTTTTAATTTTTCCCATTAGAAATTAATATAGATTATCAAAAGAAATAAGAGTATTATTTTTTATGGAACTTATAAAGCAAAATACACAAGCCCAAATAATTAAATCAATACTTGTAATTTTTTTAGGTTCTGCGTTACTTGCTGTTTCCGCAAAAATTAAAATTCCTTTCTATCCAGTTCCAATGACAATGCAAACTTTTGTAGTCCTTTTTATTGGAATAAGCTTTGGTTATAAAATAGGTGTTGCGACAATTGGTTTATATTTAATTGAAGGCATTGCAGGTCTTCCCGTGTTTTCAAATTCTCCAGAAAGAGGAATAGGTTTAGCTTATTTTACAGGTCCAACAATGGGCTATCTAATTGGATTTCTTTCAGCTTGTTTTTTAGCTTCTTTTATAAAATTAAAAGATAATTTTTTAATCATCTTCTCAAAACTTATACTTGCAGTATCAACAATTTATATTTTTGGTATTTTGTGGTTAGGGATACTAATCGGATGGGATAAACCTATATTTGATTTAGGTGTTAAGCCTTTTTTATTTGCTGAAATATTTAAGATAGCTTTACTTGTGGTTATTGCTAAGAAAATTTTTAAATTTAGAAAACTTATTTAGGTGATCTTTTAGATAAAATTCTTTGCAGAGTTCTTCGGTGCATTTTCAGTCTTCTTGCTGTCTCTGAAACATTTCTGTTACACAATTCAAAAACCCTATGTATATGTTCCCATTTTACTCTGTCTGCAGACATTGGATTTTCAGGTGGAGCCGCTTTTTTAGCAGGATCAGCTAACAGAGCTTTTTCAACATCGTCTGCATCTGCAGGTTTAGCCAAATAATCGATTGCACCCTCTTTTATTGCTGCAACAGCAGTTGGGATATTTCCATATCCTGTCAACATTATTATTCTACTTTCAGGATTAGAGATTTGTATTTGTTTTACAACTTCCAAACCATTACCATCACCCAATCTTAAATCAACAACAGCGAATCCTGGTTTTTTTGCTTTGACTGTATCAATTCCTTTTTGCACACCCTCAGCTTGAATAACCTCAAAACCCTTTTTTTCCATGGCCCTTGCCAATCTTTCTCTAAAGGGATTGTCATCATCAACAATTAATAGTGATTTATTGTTGAAATCGGCTAAATTTTGTAATGCACCTTCATTTTTCATAAGTTCAATATGGGGATTTTTTTCCATAGTTCAATAGGTCATTATTTTCTTTACTTTGAATAACTATTGAATTAACTGCTCGATATTAAAGTTTTTTTTTAAATTAAAAGACTTTTTTTTGTTAAATTTTTTTTGGGGGGCATGAAAAATGCAAAAATTTAAGTCAGTTGAAGAATTAGTAAATCAGCTGAGACCAGACAAACCGGTTTATTGTATAAGAAAGAAGTCAATTCTTTCTGCTTCTAAGTTTTTTCAAAAAAACTTTCCAGGGAAAATTCTATATGCTGTTAAAACGAATCCTCATCCTGAAATAATTAAAACTTTATTAAAAAGTGGTATCAATCAATTCGATGTCGCTTCAGTGGAAGAAATAAAAGCAATTAGAAAATTTGGTCAATTATCTAAGTGTTCTTTCATGCACACAATTAAAAGTAGAGAAGACATAAGTGAGGCATACTTCAAATTTGGAGTAAAAACATTTGCACTTGATACTAAAGATGAATTGATAAAAATTATCGAGAGCACCAGTAATGCAAAAGATTTAGAATTATTTGTAAGAGTTGCTGTATCAAATGAACATGCTGAAATTGACCTATCAAAAAAATTCGGTGCTATAAATTCAGAGGCGGCAGGACTTTTAAGATTAGTAAAACAACATGCAAAAAAAATTGGATTAAGTTTTCATGTGGGCTCGCAATGTATGCATCCAATTTCATACTCAAAAGGAATTTCTGAAATTGTAAATATAATAAAAAAAACGAAAATTGTTCCTAATTATCTAAATATAGGAGGTGGCTTTCCAACTATTTATCCAGATTTAATTCCACCCTCTTTAGAGAGCTATTTTGATGAAATTAGAAAAGGTTTAGAAAATTTAAAGATTGAAAAATTACCAGAAATAATTTGTGAACCAGGTAGAGCTTTAGTTGCTGAAAGTGGTTCAACTATAGTTCGGGTTAACTTAAGAAAAAAACAAAAACTTTATATAAATGATGGAACTTATGGAACACTTTTTGATGCAGGAACACCAAATATTGTGTTTCCATCTAAAATGATAAAAGATAATTCAAATAAAATTATTTCAAAAAAATTAACTGCATTTGATTTTTATGGACCAACATGCGACAGCATGGATTATATGAAAGGTCCTTTCCTTTTACCAAATAATATTAAAGAAAATGACTATATAGAACTTGGTCAATTAGGTTCATACGGCCTTACTTTTAGAACACAGTTTAATGGTTTCTACTCTGACAAAATTTATGAAGTTGAAGATAATGCTATAATGAGCCTCTATAACAAAGACAGCAACAAAGATACTTTAGTTGCTTAATGTCAAAAAATAAAAATCTAGGACATAATAGTAAAAAAGACTTTCTTAAAAATCCAGTTGAACATATAGATATTACATCTTTTGACTCTAGAAAAATTATTTCATCAATGGAGAAAATGTCATTTGTATCTAGAGAAACTGCAAATGCAGCAAACATCTATAATGAAATGTTAAAAGATAAAGATTGTACAATTTTTCTAACTTTAGCTGGTTCGACTTCAGCAGCTGGTTGTATGAATATTTACAAAGATTTAGTCAAATACAATATGGTAGATGCAATCGTTGCAACTGGTGCATCGATAATTGATATGGATTTTTTTGAGGCATTAGGATTTAAGCATTATCAAGGCTCTCAATTTCAAGATGATACTGAACTTAGAAAAAATTATATTGATAGAATATATGATACGTACATTGACGAAGATGAATTGCAAATTTGTGATAAAAAAATTTGTGAAATAGCTGATAACTTGGAACCTAGAAGTTATACTTCTAGAGAGTTTATTCACGAAATGGGAAAATATCTTAAAAAAAACTCAGTAAAGAAAGACTCATTAATTGAGACTGCCTATGATCATAGTGTGCCAATATTCTGTCCTGCTTTTACAGACTCGAGTGCTGGTTTTGGTTTAGTAATTCATCAAGAAAAGAACCCAAAATCTCATATCACAATAGACTCTATAAGAGAATTTCGAGAATTAACTGAAATAAAAATTAAATCGAAAGGTTCTGGATTATTTATGATAGGTGGCGGAGTGCCAAAAAATTTCATTCAGGATACAGTCATATGTGCTGAACTTTTGGGTAAAGATGTTGAAATGCATAAATATGCTGTACAAATTACTGTAGCAGACTCAAGAGATGGTGCGTGTAGCAGTTCAACTTTAAAAGAGGCAAGTTCATGGGGTAAAGTTGATGTTACTAAAGAACAAATGGTTTTTGCTGAAGCAACAAGTGTATTACCTTTGATTGCAAGTGATGCATATCACAAAGGCGAATGGAAAAAAAGAGATAGAAAAAACTTTACAAAAATTTTTGGATAAAACATTGCAATATCTATCAAATAAAAAAGGGTTTCTTGGAATAGATAATAAATTCAATTTTAAAGAAAAAGTAGTAATTGTTCCTTTTGGTCTAGAAAAAACTGTGAGTTATGGTGGTGGAACTAAAAATGGTCCAAAAGAAATAATTAAAGCTTCACATCAAGTTGAGTTATATGATGAAGAATTAAATTGTGAGCCTTACAAAAAAATTGGAATTAAAACTTTAAAACCTTTTAAGATTGATAAAAATATTAAAAAAGCTTTGGAAAAGATAGCTAAAGTAAATGAAGAAATCCTTAATAAAAAACTTTTTCCAATGACTCTTGGTGGCGAACATTCAATCACACCAGGGTGTATTGTTCCATTTGTCAAAAAACACAAAAAAATTTGTCTTTTACATTTTGATGCTCATGCAGATTTAAGAGAAAGTTATAATGGGGAGAAATTTTCACATGCATCTGCTATAAGGAGATGTTTAGATTATAAGAATGTCTCCATAATTTCATTTGGAATTAGAAATATCTCTAAGGAAGAAATACCTTTTTTAAAAAAAAACAAATCTAGAATTAATATTTTTTGGGCTAAGGATAAGACAAAATGGAATTTGAATAAATTTAAAAAACTTATTAAAAATAAAACTGTTTATCTAACTTTTGATGTTGATGGTTTAGACTCTAGTATTATGCCAGCGACTGGAACCCCTGAGCCTGGTGGTTTGCTATGGGATGAGGTTTTGGATATAATCAAAATTGCAGCTAAAAACTCTAAAATCGTTGGTGCAGATATTAATGAACTTGCGCCGATAAAAGGTTTTAATTCTTATAATTTTCTAGTGGCTAAATTAGCTTATAAAATATTATCCTATAAATATTTATACTAAGTCTAAATTGGTTTCAGTGTTTTTAGTAATAGCCTGAATGGGACAAGCATTATTAAGGCCACAAAAATTTTCACACTTAAATCACCTAAAGACAATGTGATCCAAGGAATACCTGTTCCATAAAAAGATATTGAAAAAAATATAAACGTATCAATTGTTGAACCTATTAAAGATGAGGTTAAAGGAGCAACAAACCATTCCTTTTTTCTTAATTTATCAAAAATTTGGACATCTAGCAGTTGGGCTACTAGAAAGGCAGTACCCGATCCAATTGCAATTCTTATAGATATCAAGTCTGCGAAGTTTGTTGAAAATAAAAGTGTAAAGCTAATACCTATAGCAAAACCAATATAAACAATTTTTCTTGCAACTATTTTACCAAAAGATCTGTTGGCTAAATCTGTAATCAAGAAAGCAATCGGATAGCTAAATGCTCCGTAGGTCAATATTTCCTCTAAACCATAATATTTAATAGGAAATTGGACTAAATAATTAGATGCTAAAACAACTGCTCCCATTAAAAACGAGAGTATTAAAAAAGTCTTATTCATTAAGCTGTCTTAGATTGAACTTGTTTTTTTTGAAATGGAGATTTGATTAATAAACTTTTTTTCATTTTCTTTAATCGTGGAGATAAATTTTTATTTTTCACAGTCTTTAAAAACTCATCAAAACTTCCTTTTTTATCAACAGATCTCACACCAGCATTACTTACTGTAAGTTTCATGCTTCTTTTTAAAAGTTCACTTGTGAACTTTACTTTTTTTAAATTAGGTAAAAATCTTCTTTTAGTCTTATTATTAGCATGACTAACATTATGACCTTTAAGAGGAATTTTACCAGTAAGTTCACATTTTTTAGACATAATAAACCGACTATATAAAGTGAGATGATGATTGCGTCAAGTTTATATAATTTAAGAAATTGTTTTTTTTCCTATAATTTCACTATAATGTTTGACACCATCTCTTAACAATAATTCCTTAAGCTCTTTTTTGATAAGGTTTACAATATTTGGTCCTCTGAATACCATACCCGTATAAAGCTGAACATAACTCGCTCCAGCTAAAAACTTATTGTATGCACTTATTCCAGAGTCTACTCCACCCACCCCAATAATTTTAATTTTATCACCAAGAATTTTATAAAATTTATTAATTAGTTTTGTAGATTTTTCCTCTATTGGTTTGCCTGACAAACCTCCTTTTTGATGCTTTTGAATATCATTTAGTTTATCTCGAGTAGCATCTGAAGTGTTTGATAATATGACTGCTTCTATTTTATTACTCAAAAGAACATCAGAAATTTTAGCTATTTCCTGATCTTTAATATCTGGTGAAACTTTTACAACAATTGGAATATTAGATTTGAGTTTTGTTTTTTCACTATTAATTGTATTTAATAAATTATTCAATTTATCTTGATCATGAAAATTTCTTAGCTCTTCTGTGTTTGGTGATGAAATATTAATCGTAATGTAATCAGCTATTTCATAAAAAGTTTTTAAACATTCAACATAATCTCTCAATCTATCATTTGTATCTTTATTGGGACCAATATTAATTCCCAGCAAACCTCTTTGTTTATTTGCTGAAATCCTATCAACAATATTTTTTGCACCTAAATTATTAAAACCCAATCTATTAATTAATGCTTCATCTTCAACTAATCTAAAAACCCTCGGTTTTGGGTTGCCATATTGTTTTAGAGGTGTGACTGTACCTACTTCTACAAAACCAAATCCCAGCTTAAATAAAGAATTATATACCTCAGCATTTTTGTCAAATCCTGCTGCCATTCCAATTGGATTTTCTATTTCTTTATCAAATAATTTTGTTTTAAATAAATAACTATTTTTGTTTGAGTCTAAAACATTTGGCACAAAATTAAATTTCAACGACTTTATTGCCAAACCATGGGCTGTCTCTGGGTCAAGTTTAAAAATTAAAGATCTTAAATTTGAAAACATTATTTAATTTTACTTATTATAAGATCTTTAGTTTCATTAACACCAAAAAAACTTATAAAAAAACCCATTCGAGGGCCATTTTCGACTCCAAAAACAACTTCATAAATTAATTTAAACCAGTCTCTCAGATTTTCTGAATACCCATTTGCTTTTCCTGTTGAATAAATTAAAGTTTGAATATCCTCAGGAGACATTTTGTCATTACATTTGTCTAATGCTAATACTAAAGCCTCAAGCGCTTTTTTTTCTATTTGATTTGGTATTTTATATTTTTTTCTACTTTTTATCACATCATTGAAATATTTAATTGCATAACCAACCAAATTATCAAAAATGGGATAATCTTTTTCAGAAATATTTTCTTTATATTTTTTTACAAACTTCCATAATAATTCTTTGTTTTCAGCGTTACTTGTTTCTACAAGATTTAATAACATAGAAAATGACATAATCATCTTTTCTTTAGGAACATTTCCATTATGAACATGCCATACTGGATTCATTAATAACTGAGGTTCATCTTGGGTTTTAGCTTTTTCAATAAATTCCAAATATTCATCGACCGCTTTTGGGACTATCTCGTTATAGAGTTTTTTTGCTCTCTTTGGATTTTGATACATGTACAATGATAAACTCTCAGGTGATGCATAATCCAGCCACTGTTCTATTGTTATTCCATTACCTTTTGATTTAGAAATTTTCTCACCTTTTTCATCTAAAAAAAGCTCATAGGCGAAGCCAGATGGGTTTTTTTTTCCAATTAATTTTATGATCTTTGTTGATAAAATTGCACTTTCTATCAAATCTTTACCATACATTTCAAAATCAACATCTAAAGCATACCATCTCATAGCCCAGTCTACTTTCCACTGAAGTTTACAATGACCATCTAAAATACTAGATTCTAGGTCTTTACCATTATTATCAAATATAATTTTTGACTTAGAATGATCAATCTCTTTTACTGGAATTTCTAATACGTGACCAGTTTCAGGGCATATCGGTAAAAATGGACTATAAGTTTTTTGACGTTCTTTACCAAGTGTTGGTAAAATTATATTCATTATCCCTTCGTAATTATCCAAAATAATTTGAAGTGATGAATTAAAAAAACCTGATTTGTACAACTGGGTAGAACTTTTAAAATTATATTTAAAGTCAAAATTATCCAAAAAATTTTTTAATTTTTCATTATTATGTTCTCCAAAACTATTATATTTTTCAAATGGGTCTGGAACTTCAGTGAGAGGTTTATGAAGATTTTTTTCAAGTAATTCTTTATTGGGGACGTTATCAGGCACTTTCCTTAGACCATCCATATCATCAGAGAATGTGATAATTTCTGAAGGAAGATCCGTCAAATGTTTTAAAGCATTTACCATCATAGAAGTTCTAGCAACTTCACCAAATGTACCAATATGAGGTAGACCACTTGGGCCATATCCAGTTTGAAGTGTTATTTTACCTTTTTTCTCTAAGAAAGACTTTCTCTCTCTCAGCATTTTTTTTGCCTCAACAATTGGCCAGGAGCTTGTTTTTTCTAAGTTTTCTTTTTTTATCATGAATAATTCAATAAAATCATAAATTAACGAACTACTTAATTCTTATAGAGTTGAAATTTATTTACCATAAAATAATGTTCTTTCAAAATGTCTAATTATAAAACAGTTTTTTTTACTCTTGGAATTCTTCAGATAATTCTTGGTATTTTTATGCTTGTACCAATAGTTGTACAGCTTATTTACAATCAATTAGACTCATCTTTTTTTGGAGCTTCAATTGTAACAGTAATCATTGGTACATTATTTTTTTTGTCAAACTTAGACCATGAAAAAAAACTAAGTTTACAACAAGCGTTTCTTTTGACTGCGTTAGCTTGGTTAAGCATTGCTGTATTTGGTTCGTTACCTTTTATATTCTCTAATCTAGAATTTTCATTAACAAATGCCTTCTTTGAGAGCATGTCTGGCATTACTACAACTGGCTCCACAATCATATCAAACCTTGAAAATATGCCTAAAGGTATATTGTTTTGGAGAGCTATTCTTCAATGGTTAGGTGGTATTGGTGTAATTGTGATGGCTATTACATTAATGCCTATTATGAATGTTGGGGGAATGCAACTATTCAAAATTTCAAATAATGACTCGTCTGAGAAAATTTTACCAAAATCAAAAGAGATTGCTCTAAGATTAATTTATATTTACACAGGTTTAACTACGCTTTGTGCAATTACTTACAATATTTTTGGGATGAATATATTTGACAGTATCACTCATTCTATGACTACTATAGCAACTGGTGGTTTTTCTAATTACAATCAATCTATTGGTTTTTTTAATAGCGTCGCAATCGAGATTGTAGCTATGGTTTTCATTATTTTAGGTAGTGTGCCATTTATAGTTTACATCAAATTCTTAAATGGCAATAAATCTATTTTCTCTTCAGACGCTCAAATCAAAACTTTTATGAAAGTAATTTTTATATCAGTGATAATTTTGTCGGTATATCTTTCTTTAAAAAATTTAGATTCATTTAATTTGAGATCTATTTTTTTTAACGTTATATCAATTTTAACTGGAACTGGTTATGTCAATGCTCAATTTGATAGTTGGGGTAGTTTTCCCCTGGTAATATTTTTGGCTTTAATGTTTATAGGTGGTTGTGCTGGTTCAACAACATGTGGCATAAAAATATTTCGTTTTCAGATTCTTTACTCATTTGTCATCAATCAACTAAAAAAAATTATATACCCAAAAGGTGTTTTTGTTTTGAAATATGATATGAACCGAATTGATGATAAATTTATATCATCAATAATTTCTTTTATTTATATGTATTTAATAATATTTTTTTTATTAGCTGCATTATTATCTTTAAGTGGACTTGATTTTATTACTGCAATTTCAGGAGCGGCTACCTCTATCTCAAACGTTGGTCCGGGTTTAGGATCAACAATTGGCCCTAATGGAAACTTTTCCTCTTTACCAGATTTTTCTAAATGGGTTTTAACAATCGGCATGATTTTAGGAAGACTAGAGTTATTTGCTATATTGGTGTTATTTTTGCCTTCATTTTGGAGAAATTAAAAATGATAGAAATAAAAAAACAATCTTTTTCAGAAACATTTTCAGTTTATTTCGATAAAAGAATGTTAAGAATATTATTGCTTGGTGCAATTTCTGGTTTTCCATGGGTATTGATAGGTAGTAGTTTAAGTTTATGGTTAAAGGAAGATGGATTAAGTAGATCAACTGTTGGTTGGGCTGGTCTTATATTTGCTGTTTATGCATTTAACTATTTATGGGCTCCTTTAATAGATCGTATTCAAATACCCTATTTAACAAAAAAAATTGGACATCGAAGAGGATGGATCGTTCTCATGCAAATATTTATTTTAATGTCATTATTTTTATGGAGTGTTATTAACCCCTCAGAAAATTTAGCTCTAGTAATATCTGTGGGTTTAATAATTGCAGTTGCATCTGCAACACAAGATATAACTTTAGATGCTTTAAGAATTGAGCAAATTAATGAAAACGAAAGTAAATCGATGGCCGCAGGTGCAGCAATGGCAGTCGTTGGTTGGTGGAGTGGATACAAATTAGGTGGGGTTTTATCTTTGTTTTGTGCAGATTTTTTAGAAAATTTAGGTTTTCAAAATTATTGGCAACTTACTTTTTTAATTTTGGGCACTTTAATAATTCTAATGAACATTGGACTATTATTTGTTAATGAAGATGACGCGATTAACAGACGAAAAAATCAAAAAGAAAACGATAAATTAATTGCTGATAAATTCCAAAATTCAAATTTTCTAACTAAAATTATTACTTGGATAAGTGGAACAATTAGTGGGCCTATAATAAGCTTTTTTAAAAAAAATGGCTTTGAAATTGCTTTGGGAATACTAGGGTTTGTTTTTTTATTTAAAGTAGGTGAAGCTTTTTTAGGACGTATGTCAATTATCTTCTATAAAGAAATTGGCTTTAGTAAATCAGATATTGCTATTTATTCAAAAACTTTGGGATGGATAACAACAGTTATCTTCACTTTATTAGGTGGTTTATTTGTAATTAGATCTGGAGTTTTAAAAGCAATGTTTTTAGCTGGAGTTTTAATGGCAAGCACAAATCTGTTATTCAGTATTTTAGCATGGAGTAATAAGTCTGAATTACTTTTTGCAATTGCTGTAATCTTTGACGACATAGCAGCAGCTTTTGCAACTGTTGCATTTGTTGCGTTTATATCATTATTAGTTGACAGAACCTATACTGCAACTCAGTATGCTTTACTAGCTTCAATTGGTACTGCTGGAAGAACTACATTGGCTTCATCATCAGGTGCTCTTGTTGACTGGCTTAATGGAGACTGGGGGGTATTTTTTATTTTGACTGCTATTATGGTAGTACCATCATTAATCATATTGTGGATAATTAAAAATAAATTAAAAATTCATGAAAAATAACTTTTTTTTTAATTCTTCAATTGGAAATATAAATTCTGAACCCACTAATAATTCTGAAACTTTATCACAAATCTTATATGGTGAAAAATTTAAGATATTAAATAATGGAAAAAATTGGGTCAAAATAAAAACAAATTATGACAATTATATTGGCTATATTAAAAAAGGAAATTTTAATCAAAACTTTAAGCCAACTTTAAAAATAAAAAAAATTAAATCCAGAATATTTATAAGAAAAAAAAATAGATTTTTATCAACAAAAAATTATCTTTACTTTGCATCAGGAATATCAGTTTTAAATGAGTATGAAAAACTAATTGAATTCGAGAAAAATAGATGGATAAAGAAAAGTGATATAATTAAAATTAATCATTTTGAAAAAAATTATGTAAGAATAATAAAATTATTTAAAAGTAGTAAATATTTATGGGGTGGAAAAACTTCTGACGGTATTGATTGTTCAGCATTAGTTCAAATTTATTTTTATTATAATAGGATATTTTTCCCAAGAGATACTAAAGACCAAATAAAATATTGTAAAAGAAAAAAAGTTAAAAATTTACGTAAAGGAGATATAATATTTTGGAAAGGACACGTGGGCCTATGTCTAAGTAAATCTAAATTTATTCATGCATATGGACCAAAAAAGAAGGTGATGGTAATGCCCACAGTGCAAACTATTGAATTAATCCATAAAACAGCTAATCTAAAAGTGAAAAAAGTTAGTACAATTGATAATTATTAATCTCTACCAAAGTCAGGTTTATTTACATCCTGTTTAAGCCTAATAATTTTAGATCTAGCTTTTTTGGTTTGAATTAATTTTTTAAGAATTGATTTATTGTTTTTTAAATTAATATCCATCTTAAAAGATTTTAAATTTTTAATAAATATATCAATAGCTTTTGAAACATTTTTTCTATTATCAAAAAAAATATCTCTCCACATAATTTCATTTGATGCAGCAATCCTTGAAAAATCCCTTAGTCCGCCAGCACTATATTTAATCAGGTCATATTTTTGGTTTTTCTCAAAATCTTGAGCTGATTTGACCAAATTATAAGCTATTAAGTGTGGTAAGTGGCTTGTAATTGAAAATATTTTATCGTGTCTTTCTGCATTCATAGTTACAGTTTTTGAACCCATTTTTTTCCAAAAAGTATTTAAAAATTTAAAATGTTTCATATTGGTTTTTTTATTTTTAATCAAAACACACCATTTATTTTCAAATAAATTCTCTTTACCATGCTCAGGCCCACTTACTTCCGATCCTGCTATAGGATGACTTTGAATCCAAGAAATTTTTTTTTTTAAATTTTTCTTAATTATTTCTGAAGATTCTAATTTTGAAGAACCAACATCAGTAATAATTTGTTTAGAATGAAAATTATCATTTAACTTTAATATCATTTTTTTATATTCACTCATCGGTGTACAAAAAATAATCAAATCTGATTTTACAACTACTTCCTTTGGTTTATTTACAAGTATTCCTGGTAATTTCAGTCTTTTAATCTTTGTAATATTTTTTTTTGATTTTTCAAAAATAAAGATTTTTTTTGCTAATTTTTTTTTTTTTATTCTTTTTACTAAGGATGATCCCAACAGACCACAGCCTATGATAAGCACATTTTTCATGAATTAAATATTCCTTTTACTGCTCGCATAAATTTTAAATTATCTGTTTTTGATCCAATGGTTAATCGTAGCATATTTTTTATGTTGTAGCCATTCTCAGTTGATCTTAGAATAATTCCTTTGGTCTTTAATTTTTCATAAAAATATTTTGCTTTAAATTTACATTTCTCAAAATTTAATAGTAAAAAATTTGCTGAAACATTATTTGAATTAATTCCAAATTGATTAAGGAAATTTTTTAATTTTTTTGAGTAAATAATATTATGTTTGACTGAACGAGTTATAAACTTAGTATCTTTTAGAGACTCAATTGCAGCTTTTTGTGCCACCTCATTAACATTAAAAGGTGGCTTAATAATATTTAGAGCTGTAATAATTTTTTTTGAGCCATAACCCCATCCTACTCTTAAAGAAGACAAACCATATATTTTCGAGAATGTTCTTAAAATAAATACATTTTGTTTATTTTTAAATAATTTTAACCCGCTTTCATAGTCATCATTTTTCATATATTCAGCGTATGCATCATCTACAACTAGAAGAATATTTTTTCTCAATTTTTTCCTAAGCTCTAAAAGTTCAAAATTTGTTAAATATGTGCCTGTTGGATTATTAGGATTTGCTAAAAAAACAATTTTTGTTTTTTTTGAAACATTCTTAATAATTTCAGAGATTGATACTTTAAAATTTTTTTCTTTAGCGAAAATTACCTTCGCGCCAACTATTTTGGCATATATTCTGTACATCAAAAAACTATATTGAGGAACAATAACTTCATCTTTAGGGTTCAAAAATAATTGACATAGCATTTGAATAACCTCATCAGATCCAGCACCACAAATAATTCTCTCCTCATCACATTTAAACTTCTTTGATATCTGTCTTCTTAAAGCTTTGGACTTACCATCTGGATATCTAAAAAAACTTAAATTCCTATCAGACAAAATCTTTTTAACTTTTGGACTCATGCCTAGGGCCGATTCATTTGCAGATAGTTTTATAACCTTATTAAATCTCTTAATGCTAGATTTGCCGGGTTCATAGCTTTCAATATTAAATCTCTTAAATCTCATACTAACTAACTTTTATAAAGTTTATGCTCTTTATAAATAAAAAAACATTTTTTTATATAGTTTAAGTGTAATTATTTTAAAAATTGACATACTAAATAACATCTAGTACAAAATTTGTGCGCTGATTTAACTGAATTGCGAGCGCTCTAAAAAAACCGCTAAAAAAGTTTTTTTTCTCACAATTCAATAATCAGCTTTAATAATGAATATAAAACAAAACATAAAAACTCTGATTGTTGAAAAACCACTTAAATTAGATTGTGGTCAAACTATTAATAATTTTCCTTTGGCATATGAAACTTATGGTTCACTCAATAATGATAAAGATAATGCAATTTTAGTATTTCATGCTTTAACCGGTGATCAATTTGTGACTGGTATAAACCCTATAACTAAAAAAGATGGTTGGTGGTCTTATGCAGTAGGTCCTGGCAAATCTATAGATACAGATAAATATTTTGTAATCTGTGCAAATGTAATCGGTGGATGTATGGGATCTTTTGGACCTAGTCACGAAAATCCCAAAACAAAAAAAATCTATGGTACTGATTTTCCAGTTATTACAATTAATGACATGGTAAATGCTCAAGTAAATTTGTTAGATTTTTTTGGAATTGAAAAACTTTTCTCAGTAGTGGGTGGTTCAATGGGCGGAATGCAAGTCTTGCAATTTATCAGTAATTATCCTGATAAAGCAAAAACAGCGATACCAATTGCTTGCACCTCAAGTCATTCAGCTCAAAATATTGCTTTTAATGAACTTGGAAGACAAGCCATTGCAGCAGACCATAATTGGTCAGATGGAAACTATAATTCAAAAAATATTGTGCCTGATAAAGGATTGGCTGTAGCTAGAATGGCTGCACACATTACTTATTTATCTAAAAAAGGACTTCAAGAAAAATTTGGAAGAAAACTTCAAGAAAGAGATGACCTAAAATTTGGTTTTGATGCTGACTTTCAAATTGAAAGTTATCTTAGATACCAAGGTTCAGTATTTGTAGATCGATTTGATGCGAATAGTTACTTGTACATAACTAGAGCCATGGATTATTTTGATTTAGTAAAACAATTTAATGGTAATCTTTCTGATGCTTTTAAAAATACTAAAGCAAAATTTTTTATAATATCCTTTACCTCTGATTGGCTTTATCCAACTCAAGAAAATAAAGACATTGTAATTGCTTTAAACGCTGTAGGTGCAAATGTGGGTTTTGTTGAGATTGAGTCTGACAAAGGTCACGATTCTTTTTTACTCAACGTTCCAGATTTTTTAAAAGCTTTAAAAAATTTTTTAGATAAATCTTATACAGAAAAAATTTCATGAAACCAGAATTCAAGATAATTTCAGATTTAATTGAAAAAAATGCAAGTGTTCTTGACGTAGGATGTGATGACGGAATTTTAATGGAATTTCTTAAAGAAAATAAAGAAGCTGACATAAGAGGAATAGAAATTTCTAAGAATAAAGTTCAGCTATGTATTTCAAAGGGATTAACTGTGATTGAGGGAAACGCAGAGTATGATTTAAAACAATTTCCAGAAAACTCATTTGATTATGTGGTTCTAGGACAAACTTTACAGGCCTTTATAAATCCAGAAAAAGTAATCACAGAGCTTTTAAGAGTCGGAAAAAAAGCAATAGTTACTATTCCAAATTTTGGACATTGGAAGGTAAGATTAAATCTTTTAATTAAAGGAACTATGCCAATAACTAGCTCGTTACCTAATGAATGGTATAATACGCCTAATATTCATATGTGCACTATCAAAGATTTTGTAGAATTTTCAAAGATAATGAATTTTAAAATTTTTCAATCTTTGGCACTAATGAACAAAAAAGTTACCAACATAAACAAATCTAATTTGTTTATTAAAAATTTGTTTGGGGAACTTGGAATATTTTTAATTGAAAAGTAAATGAAAATTGAAATCATAAAATGTCTACAAGATAATTATAGTTATTTAATTATTGACGAAACAAATAATACGGCATGTGTAATTGATCCTAGCGAAGCAAAACCGATACTAAAGTTCCTTGAAAATAATAAAATAGTTTTAAGGTATATTCTAAATACTCATCATCATTATGATCATGTTGGTGGGAATATAGAGCTAAAAAAAAAGTACAATTGTGAAATAATTGGCTTTAAGGGGGATAAAAAACGAATTCCAGAAATTGATACTTTAGTTGATGATGACCAAATTTGGAAAAAAGATAATTTTGAGGCTAAGATCTTTCATGTTCCAGGACACACAACAGGTCATATTGCTTTTTATTTTTTTAAGGAAAAAAAAATTTTTACTGGTGATACTTTATTTTCACTTGGATGTGGAAAACTTTTTGAAGGTACCTACGAACAAATGTTTAATTCTTTAAAAAAGATAAAAGAACTTCCTAAAGAAACAGAAATTTATTGTGGCCATGAGTACACATTACAAAATTCAAATTTTTGTATTTCTCAGGATCCAGATAACATAAGGCTTAAAGAAAAAATTCTTGAAATTAAAAAAAAACTTGCAGATAATTTACCGTCTATTCCAAGTTTACTGGGCGATGAATTAAAGTGTAATATATTTCTCAAAGCAAAAGATCTTAAAAGTTTTTCAAAATTAAGAGATTTAAAGGATAATTTTTAGTTTCTAAGCTTGACTAAATAATAGCTCATACTATATTGCGCTTATTAAAATTTGGTGTTTAGATATGTCTTATGCAGTAATACAAACAGGTGGAAAACAATACAAAGTAAAATCTGGTGAAATCCTAAAAGTAGAAAAATTATCAGATTCAAAACCTGATGCGAAAATAGAATTTAAAGAAATTTTAGCTTATGGTGATAATAAGATTATAGAGGTTGGTTCACCAACTATTCAAGGGGCAAAAGTAGAGGCAAATATTATAAAGAACAGTAAAAATAGAACTGTTTTAATTTTCAAAAAAAGAAGAAGACAAAATTCAAGAAGAAAGAATGGTCACAGACAACAATTTTCTCTCATAAGAATAAATAAAATTTTTTCAAAAGATGGTAAAGTTTTATCTGAAGCTGAAAAAAAACCTAAACCTCAAAAAAAAGAGGTTACTGAAAAGGAAGTAAGTAAATAAGTAGGATATAGTTATGGCAACAAAAAAAGCAGGTGGATCATCAAGAAACGGAAGAGATAGTGCTGGTAGAAGACTTGGTGTGAAAAAGTATGGTGGACAGACTGTAGTGCCTGGAAACATAATTGTAAGACAGAGAGGTACAAAAATTTTCCCAGGAGAAAATGTTGGTATGGGCAAGGATCATTCGATTTTTTCAGTTGTAAAAGGTAAAGTGGTTTTTAAAAAAACTAGATCAGATAGAACTTTTGTTTCAGTAAAACCCAATTAATAGTACAACTTATAATTAGCGTTGTATTATGAAATTCTTAGATCAAGTAAAAATTTATGTTAAGGCAGGTGATGGGGGTGATGGATCGCCAAGCTTTAGAAGAGAAAAATTTATCGAATTTGGTGGACCAGATGGAGGTGATGGTGGAAAAGGAGGTTCAGTTATTTTTAAAGCAGAAAGAAATTTAAATACTTTAATAGATTTTAGATATCAACAACATCATAAAGCAAAAAGAGGTGATAACGGATCTGGTCAAAATCGTACTGGAAAAAGTGGAGAGGATTTAATTTTAAATGTTCCATTAGGGACACAGGTTTTTGAAGAAGATAATAAAACTTTAATATATGATTTCGATAAAGTAGGAGATGAATTTGTTGTTGCTAAAGGTGGCAAAGGTGGTCTTGGAAACACTAGATTTAAAAGTTCAACAAACAGAGCTCCAAGAAAATTTACAAAAGGAACGTCTGGAGAAGAATTCACAATTTATCTTCAATTAAAAACAATTGCTGATATCGGAATAATTGGATTGCCTAACGCTGGAAAATCAAGTTTACTTGCAGCGATAACAAATGCTAACCCAAAAATTGCTAACTATCAATTCACCACATTAAATCCTAATCTTGGCGTTGCAAGTTATGACAACAAGGAAATTACCTTAGCAGATATTCCTGGTTTGATAGAAGGCGCTCATAAAGGAACAGGTCTTGGTATACAGTTTTTAAAACATGTTGAAAGATGTAAATCTCTTCTTCATATGATTGATATAACTAACGAGGACATCAAGAAAAGCTATAAACAGGTAAAAACAGAACTAAAAAATTATAGTTCAAAGCTATCTAAAAAAAAGGAAATTATTGTTTTGAATAAGATTGATTTAATTAGCAAAAATAAATTAAAACAAATAGTTGATAATTTTTCAAAAAATACAAAATCAGAAATAATGACGCTGTCAACTTTAAAAAAGAATTCTATTTCGAAAGTAAAAGCAAAATTGATATCTTATGCATCTTAAAAACTCAAAAGTTATTGTTATCAAAATTGGTTCTTCTTTATTGGTTGATAACAAACAAAATATTAGAAGAAAATGGTTATCAAGTTTTGCGAAAGATATACATAAATTAAAATCTAAAAATAAAAAGATTATAATTGTAAGTTCAGGTGCAATAGCACTTGGTTGTAAGAAAATGAATTATAAAAAAACAAATTTAAAACTTGATAAAAGTCAGGCAGTTGCATCTATTGGTCAGATAGAATTAATGAACCTATTTTCTCAATCATTCTCAAAATTTAAATTAAATATTTCACAAATTCTTTTGACTTTAGACGATACTGAGGAAAGAAGAAGGTCAATTAATGCCAAAAGAACTTTTGAAAATTTGTTTCAACTTAATTTCATACCAGTGGTCAACGAGAATGACACTATAGCAACATCAGAAATAAAATATGGTGATAATGATAGATTAGCATCGCGAGTAGCTCAAATAACAAATGCAGATACTTTAATACTTTTATCTGATGTAGATGGACTCTTTACAAAAAACCCTAAGTTATTCAAAGATGCTAAATTAATAAAAAAAATAAATAATTTTGACAAAGATATCAAAAATATAAATATGAAAGGAATAACAGAATTTGGAAAAGGTGGAATGATCACAAAAATTGAAGCAGCCAAAATTTGTAACTTGTCAGGTTGTAACATGATTATTGCAAATGGATTACACCTAAACCCGATTGATAAAATTATAAAAAAAAATAACTGCACTTTGTTTATTTCAAAAATATCAAAATTACATGCTAGAAAAAAATGGATAATTAGCTCTGTGTCTCCCAAAGGAGAGATTGTAATTGATGATGGGGCTAAAAAGGCTCTAGTAAATGGTAAAAGCTTATTGGCAGCGGGTATTAAAAAAGTCTCAGGAAAATTTAGTAAAGGTGACCATATAAAAATATTAGATATTAAAAGAAAAGAATTTGCTAGAGGTTTAAGTTCTTTTTCTTCTGAAGAAGTACATAAAATTATTGGTTGTCACTCAAATGAAATTCAAAAAATACTTGGTTATGTTTCTAAATCCGAGGTAGTTCACAAAGATGATATGGTTGAAGTTTAATGAGACAATTACTAACAAAAATCGGTAAGAAATCTAAAGAAGCTTTCGCAGTACAAATTAACTCAAAAAAAAAGGATAAAGTTTTAAAAGATTATTACAATCTAATTGATAGAAATAGAAAATTAATAATTAATGAGAATAAAAAAGATATAAAAATTGCTTATAAAAAAAAAATAAGACCTAATTTAATTCAAAGACTTGTCCTTAATGATAAAAAGATTTCATCTATTATTCAATCAATAAAGAAAATTATAAAGTTAAAAGATCCAACAAATATTATATTAGAGAAATGGAAGCGACCTAATGGTTTAAGGATTTCAAAAATATCAATACCTATAGGCGTCATTGGGGTAATTTATGAGAGTAGACCAAATGTTACATCAGACGTGGCGTCATTGTGTTTTAAATCAGGTAATTGTGTAATTTTAAAAGGTGGATCAGAGGCATTTTATTCAAATCAAATTCTTTCAAAATTATTTAGAAAATCTCTTAAAAAAAATAAATTAAATGAAAATTTTGTTCAGTTTATAAATATAAAAAAAAGAAGCGTAGTTGATTTCTTATTAACAAGCATGTCTAAATTTATAGACATAATTATTCCTAGAGGAGGAAAAAATTTGGTTAAAAAAGTTCAACAATTATCATCGGTGCCTACGATTGGACATTTGGAAGGTATTTGTCATTCGTATTTAGATAAAGATGCAAACCCAAGCATAGCAAAAAAAATTATTCATAACGCTAAACTAAGGAATACAGCTATTTGTGGAGCCACTGAAACAATTCTTTTACACGAAAAAATAATTAAAAAATTTGGAATCGAAGTTTTAAAGAACTTAGAGAAAAATGGATGTCAAATTAAAGCTGATGAAAAAATAAGAAAATTTTATAATGGCAAAATTCAAAAAGCTTCCAACAAAGATTGGTCTACAGAATATCTAGCACCTATTGTTTCTGTCAAATCTGTTAAAAATATTGATCAGGCAATACAACATATTAATAAGTATGGAACGATGCATACTGATTGTATTGTTACCCAAAATAAAAAAGCTGCAAAGAAATTTTTAAATGACGTAAAAAGTTCTATTGCTATGCATAATACATCTACACAGTTTGCCGATGGAGGTGAATTTGGTTTTGGAGGAGAGGTTGGTATTTCTACAAGTAAAATGCCTCCGAGAGGTCCTGTTGGTTTAAATCAACTAGTTTCTTATAAGTATCAAGTTACAAGTAAGGGCAAAATAAGGAAATAATTTGATTTTGAAAAAAAATAAAATTGGGATTCTTGGTGGAACTTTTGATCCTGCTCATAAAGGTCATTTAGCGATATCCAAAGAAGCAAAGAAAAGATTTAGGTTAAATAAAATAATTTGGGCAATAACAAAAAAAAATCCATTTAAAAAAAAAAGTAAAGAAAACCTTTTAATTAGAATGAGATACTGTAAAAAACTAACTAAGAAAATTAATTTTATTGAGGTCAAATTTTATGAAGATAAAATTAAATCTAACAAAACTATCGATTTAATTAACCATTTTTCAAAAAATAAAAAAAATGAAATTCATTTTTTAATGGGTGCAGATAATCTAATCTCTTTCCATCGATGGAGACAGTGGAAAATGATTTTAAAAAAATGCAACATTATTGTTTTTGATCGATATGGGTATAAAAAAAAATCCTTAAATTCAAAGACTTATAAGAGCTTAAATAAACGAAATTTAAAGTTTGTTAACTTTAATAAAGTCAATATTTCATCTTCTCAATTAAGAAAAATTTGATAATCTTAATTTAATTAATGGATAAAATTTCAGATTTAAAAAAAATCATCATTAAAACTCTCGATATAAATAAAGCTCAAGATATTGTTAGTATAGATTTGAAAGATAAAAGCTCAATGGCAGATTATATGATTATTGCTAGTGGGACATCTTCTAGACATATTCAATCATTGTCTGAGCAAGTTTTAGATAAATTAATAGATAATGGTATTAAAAATTGTAAAATTGAGGGTAAAGATAGTCAAGAATGGAAGCTTGTTGATGGAATAGATCTTATAGTTCATATTTTTCATCCAGAAAAAAGAAAATTTTACGAACTAGAAAAAATGTGGTCAGAATTAATACCAAAAGAGAAATTAATTATATAATGAAAAAAATTTTAGCAACATTTATTATTTTTTATATAAGTTTAATTCAAATAGTTAATTCGTCTGAAAATGAAATTTATAAAAAAATTGATTTATTTGGAGAAGTTCTTGAAAAAATTAATAAAGAGTATGTAGATGAGATAAATCAATCAGAAAGTATGGATTCAGCAATAAATGGTCTGCTTCAGTCTCTGGATCCATATTCGTCATACATGTCACCAGAAATATTTGATGAAATGCAAACTGAAACTAGTGGAGAATTTGGAGGATTAGGCATTGAAGTGAGTATGGAGTCTGGAGTGGTAAAGGTTATTTCACCTATTGATGATACGCCTGCATCTAAAGCTGGTATTAAAGCTGGGGATTTCATTGTAAAGATTAATGATATTCAGGTTCAAGGAAAAACTTTGAGTGAGGCAGTTGATTTAATGAGAGGACCAGTCGGATCTGGCATTGAATTAACTGTTAGAAGAAGAGGAGAAAAAAAAGCACTTATTTTCAACATAGTTAGAGAAATAATTGAAATTCAATCTGTAAAAGTTGACGTTTTAAAAGATAATATTGGATATATCAGGCTTACCTCATTCAACGAAAATAGCAGTAATCAGATAAATAAAAAAATAAATGAATTAGAAAATAATAAAAAGGTAAATGCTTACATTTTAGATCTAAGAAATAATCCCGGTGGTTTGCTTTCGCAAGCAATTAAAATTTCAGACTTTTTTTTAGATAATGGTGAGATAGTTTCTACCAAAAGCAGAAAAAATTCTGAAAATCGAAAATGGTTTGCTAAAAAGGGTGATTTGACTAAAGGTAAAACACTAATTGTATTAATAAATTATGGCTCAGCATCGGCATCTGAAATTGTTGCTGGAGCATTAAAAGACCATAAAAGAGCTATTTTATTAGGAGAAAACAGTTATGGAAAAGGTTCTGTGCAATCAATTATTCCACTTAAAAATAGAGGAGCAATTAGATTGACAGTTGCAAAATACTATCTTCCATCTGGAAAATCTATTTCTGAAGTGGGTGTTTCGCCCGATATTGAAATAGAGGAAGAAGCAGATAATTTCAGAATAAGAACTGAAACTGACAATCAATTAAATTATGCAATAAAATTATTAAACGGCTAAAATGGAGGAAAAATTTAAAAGATTACCTCTTAGATCTGGTGTAGGTATCGTCCTTTTAAATAAAGAAAATAAAGTTTTTGTTGCAAAAAGAATAGATAATCCAAAAAATTTTTGGCAAATGCCTCAAGGTGGTGTGGATGATGGAGAAGATTATTTAAGTGCAGCTTTTAGGGAGTTAGAGGAAGAAACAAGTGTGAAAAACGTAAAATTAATCAAGGAGATTGAAGGAACCACGAGTTATGAGCTACCAGACAACTTGTTGGGCATAATTTGGAAAGGAAAATATAAAGGCCAAAAACAAAAATGGTTTTTGATGCGGTATATTGGTAAAGATGAAGATATTAACATCAATACAAAAAAACCAGAGTTTCTGGAATGGAAATGGATTGATATAAGCAGAATAACTGAAGTAGTTGTAGATTTTAAACTAGAAGTTTATAAAGAATTACAAGAAAAAATAAAAAAAATTATTAATTAATTGACCTCAAAGTGTCTATCTTTTGATCTGCTAAAAATTTAACTTGATCATTAATGTCTGATTTATTTGCCTCAGCCTCAGCTATTTTAATTAGATCTTGTAGTTTTGATTTTTCTAAATCTTTTATATTTATTATATTACTAGTCAAAACTGACAGATTATTGTTTTTAAATTCTACGATTCCATCTTCAACATAAAATTTCTCATCATTTGACTTTGAACGTACAGTAATAATTCCTGGTTTCAGAAAAGATATAATTGAGATATGATCTTTTAAAATTCCCATTTCACCCTCAAAAGCAGGGACTATAACTTCAATCACATCATCTTTGGTTAAAAAATATTTTTCAGGATTTACAATATCAATTTTAAACTCTTCGCTCATCAGGCTGCAGCATCTTTCTTCATTTTTTCAGCTTTTTCAATTGCTTCCTCTATCGTTCCAACCATGTAGAATGCTGCTTCGGGAAGATGATCATACTCTCCTTTACAAATTGCATCAAAACCTTTTATAGTCGACTCTAGATCAACTAATTTTCCAGGAGAACCTGTAAATACTTCAGCAACAAAAAAAGGTTGAGAAAGAAATCTTTGGATTTTTCTAGCTCTAGCAACAATCAATTTATCATCTTCAGATAACTCATCCATACCTAAAATAGCAATAATATCTTGTAATGATTTATAAGTTTGTAAAATTTTTTGAACCTCACGTGCTACTCTATAGTGTTCATCTCCAACTATTCTTGGATCAAGAATTCTTGAAGTTGAATCAAGTGGATCAACTGCTGGATAAATTCCGATTTCAGCAATTTGTCTAGAAAGCACGGTTGTTGCATCTAAATGGGCAAATGAAGTTGCTGGTGCTGGATCAGTCAAATCGTCGGCTGGCACATATATTGCCTGCACGGATGTGATTGATCCTTTGTTAGTAGTTGTAATTCTCTCCTGTAAATTTCCCATATCAGTTGCAAGTGTTGGTTGATACCCAACTGCTGATGGAATACGACCCAACAAAGCTGAAACTTCTGATCCAGCTTGTGTAAATCTAAAAATGTTATCTACAAAAAATAACACGTCTTGTCCTTCTTGATCTCTAAAATACTCAGCTACTGTTAGACCTGTCAGCGCTACTCTTGCTCTTGCACCTGGTGGTTCATTCATTTGACCATAAACTAAGGCTGCTTTTGAACCAGGGCCTTCAGATTTAATTACTCCTGATTCCATCATTTCGTGGTAAAGATCATTTCCTTCTCTTGTTCTTTCTCCAACTCCTGCAAAAACAGAAAATCCTCCGTGTGCTTTTGCTACGTTATTTATTAACTCCATAATTAAAACTGTTTTACCAACACCAGCACCTCCAAATAATCCAATTTTCCCACCTTTTGCATAAGGCGCCAATAAATCAATTACTTTAATACCAGTCACAAGAATTTCAGTTTCAGTAGACTGATCATTAAATTCTGGGGCTGGTCTATGAATAGGCCAACTCTCTTTAGTCTCAACTTTTCCTCTTTCGTCAATAGGTTCACCAACAACATTGATAATTCTACCTAATGTTTCTGGTCCAACTGGAACTTTGATCGGAGCATTTGTGTTTACAACCTCATCACCCCTTTTTAGTCCCTCTGTTGCATCCATAGCGATTGTCCTAGCAGTTGACTCACCTAAATGCTGTGCAACTTCTAAAACTAGTCTGTTATCTCCATTCTTACACTCTAATGCTGTTAGAATTTCGGGTAAATCTCCCTCAAATTTTACATCAACTACTGCTCCTATAACTTGTGTGATAATTCCTTTGTTCATGACTATAAACTTTCTGCTCCTGATATAATTTCTATTAGTTCTTTGGTAATTGCCGCTTGTCGACTTCTATTATACTCTATAGTGAGTTTGTCAACCATTTCACCCGCGTTACGAGTAGCATTATCCATTGCGCTCATTCTTGCACCTTGCTCGCTAGCTGAATTTTCTAACATCGCTTTGAATATTTGCGTTGAAATATTTTTTGGCAATAAATTGTTTAAAATTTCATCTTCGTCAGGTTCAAATTCATAACTTTCATTTAAATTTTCCTGATTTTCATTAACTGCGCTTAATGGAATAATTTGTTGTGCTTGAGGTATTTGAGTAATTACATTTTTAAATTGATTAAAAAAAATTGTACATATATCAAATTCCTCTTTATCAAACTTTTCAATTATAATTTTACCTACTTTTTCTGCATCGAAAAAATTGGCATTTTTTGACTCTTTAAAAGAAATATTTTCTATTATTTTATCTCCATATAACCTTTTTAACTGATCATTTCCTTTTGAGCCAACAGTGATAATTTTAATTTCTTTTCCCTCTTTTGTTACATCACTAAAATAATTTTTAGCCTTTTTGATGATGTTGGCATTAAAACCACCACATAACCCTCTATCTGAAGTCATTACAACGCACAGATGAATTTGATTTTTCCCTGAACCAGATAATAGTTTAGGGGCACTTTCTTTATCTGCTATACCAAGTGATAAATTCAAAATTATATTGTTCATTTTCTCAGAATATGGTCGCCCTTTTTCCGCACTCTCCTGTGCTCTTTTTAATTTAGCTGCCGCAACCATTTTCATAGCCTTAGTAATCTTTTGAGTAGATTTTACACTCATTATCCTCTTTTTTAGGTCGTCTAAACTTGCCATAATTTTATTGAGATTTAAATGTTTCCTTTAAATTAGTAATAACTTCGATTAAGTCTTTTTCAGTTTGTTCCTCTAGTTTACCTGAGCTTAAAATAGACTCTATTATTTGAGGTTTTTCAGATTTACATCTATCAATTATTTTATTTTCAAAATCTGAAATATCCTTTAAATCAATATTATCTAAATAGCCTTTTACTCCACAAAATATCGATATCACCTGTTCTGCAACAGTCATTGGAGTGTATTGTTTTTGTTTTAGAAGTTCAGTTAATTTAGAACCTCTGTTTAAAAGTTGTTGTGTTGAAGCATCTAAATCAGAACCAAATTGGGCAAAAGCAGCCATTTCTCTATATTGTGCTAATTCAAGTTTCATCGAACCTGATACCTTTTTCATTGCCTTAGTTTGAGCTGCTGATCCGACCCTTGAGACTGATAATCCAACATTAATTGCAGGTCTAATTCCTTGATTAAATAGTTCCGTTTCTAAAAAAATTTGTCCGTCTGTAATTGAAATCACGTTGGTTGGAATATATGCCGAAACATCTCCACCTTGAGTTTCTATTATTGGAAGAGCTGTGAGGGAACCTCCACCATGTTCATCACTTAATTTTGCCGCTCTTTCTAGTAATCTACTGTGAAGATAAAATACATCACCAGGATATGCCTCTCTTCCAGGAGGTCTTCTAAGTATAAGAGACATTTGTCTGTAAGCTACAGCTTGTTTTGACAAATCGTCATAAATTATCAGTGCATGCATACCATTATCTCTAAAATATTCACCCATAGCACATCCTGTGTATGGTGCTAAAAATTGTAAAGGCGCTGAGTCTGATGCTGTTGCAGCGACAATAGTTGTGTATTCCATTGCGCCAGCCTCCTCAAGAGTTTTTTGAATTTGTCTTACTGTTGATCTTTTTTGTCCAACTGCTACGTAAATACAATAAAGTTTTTGTTTTTCGTCACCAGTTTCATTAATTTTTTTTTGATTTATAATCGCATCAATTGCAACCGCTGTTTTTCCTGTTTGCCTATCTCCAATGATTAATTCTCTTTGTCCTCTCCCTATTGGAACAAGGCTATCAATTGATTTCAAGCCAGTTTGCATTGGTTCACTCACTGATTGTCTTGGAATAATTCCTGGAGCTTTTACCTCTACTCTACTTTTTTTTATACCTTTATCTAAAGCACCTTTTCCATCAATAGGATTTCCTAAGCCATCAACAACTCTTCCCAATAGTTCTTTGCCAACAGGAGTATCGACAATACTACCTGTCCGTTTCACAACATCACCTTCTTTTATATTTCTATCATCTCCAAATATCACAACTCCAACATTTTCGCTTTCAAGATTTAATGCCATGCCTTTTGAACCATCTGAAAATTCGACCATTTCTCCAGCTTGTACGTTGTCCAAACCATAAATTCTTGCAATACCATCACCAACTGAAAGCACTTGTCCAACCTCAGATATTTCAGCTTTCTCCCCAAAGTTTTTTATTTGTTCTTTTAAGATTTTTGTCACTTCCGAAGGATTAATTTCCATATTATGCCTCTATCATTTCGTTTTCAATTTGTTGTAATTTATTTTTAATGGATGTGTCAATCATTATACTTCCAACTTGAACAACCAGTCCACCAATCAAACTTTCATCATGATTATAATTCAATTTAATTTTTGATTTAAAACTATTAGATAATTCACTTGAAATTTTATTAACTTCATCTTGTGATAGTTTTTTTGCAGAATTAATTTCTGCTTTCAATTCACCTCTTTTTTTTGAGCAAATTTCGTTAAAGCTTTTAAGAATTTGTTCAATATAAAAAAATCTTCTTTTTAGAATTAGAAAATTTAAAAAGTTTTTAAATAAAGCATCGAATTGAAAGTTTTCTTGTATTTTATTAATTATATTGTTTAAAACTTCTTGGGTAATTGTAGGATTTTTTATTAAGCTTATAAAATCATTGTTTGTTACAATTAGTTTTAAAAAAATATTAGAATTTTCCTCAACCTTAATTAGCACATTTGCTTCTTCAGCCAGTTCATATAGAGCTAATGAATATCTGTTAGCAGTAGTATCGGAAAATCCTTTATTTTTACTCAATTTTTACCTCTAAATGTAAATGAATTTTTTAAAATCAGGATTTAATTAGCATATGCCATTATAGTCTTCAAGTAACTCATTGGCTAAAAACAGTTTTTTTTTGGGCTTTAATTGAAGCTAATTGGATCAACATCAACTGAAAGTTTTATTCCTGGTAAAAATTTAAATTTTGGAATTATTGAGGCTAACGAGTTCTGTAATTTTAAAGTTTTAGAGCCTCTAATTAAAAGTCTTATACGATATTTTTTTTTTAATCTAAAAATTGGAGCAATTACAGGACCTAAGATTTTACCATCGATCTTGTTTTTTAAGAATAATTTAAATCGTATCGCTTCTTTCTCTAATTTGTTTTCATTCTCACCTGTTAAAATTAATGAAATAAACCTTTGAAAGGGAGGTAGATTGTTTTTTTTTCTGATTTCAACCTCTTTATCTAAAAAAATATCTGGATTTTTATTTGTTATATCTAAAATCATTTTTTCATTTGTATTGTAAGTTTGAAAATAAACTGTTGAAGGTTCACCAGTTCGCCCTGCTCTTCCAGAAAGTTGGTGATATAACTGCAGATTTTTTTCTGCACCTCTCAAATCATGTCCATGAGATGATAAATCAATATCAATTACTACAATACAATTTAAATTAGGAAAGTGAAATCCTTTAGAAATTAATTGAGTTCCAACTAATATATCAACTTCATTATTTATTATTTTTTCCAATTTAAATTTAGAGCTTTTTTTATTCATCGTATCACTCGAAAAAATTTCAATCTTTTTAGATGGGAAATTTTTTTTGACTTCATCTGAAATCCTCTCAACACCAGGTCCACTAAATATAAAATTACAGCTCCCTTCTTGAGCACAACTTCTTTTAAGAGAAGTTTTGAAACCACAGTAATGACAAAGTAGGTTATCTTTATTTTTATGATAAACAAGATTTATAGAACAATGGGGACAGGAAAATACACTCAAGCATTTTTTACAGAAAACGTTTGGTGAAAAACCTCTTCTGTTTAAAAAAAATAAGACCTGATGTTTCTTTTCTAAATGGAAACTTACCTTATTAATTATCTCCTTTGAAATCCAAGATTGTTTTTCTAATTTAACATTATTCATGTTAATAATTTCATAATTTGGTAAAGAGGCATTTTGATATCTTTTTTCTAACTTTGAGAGATTATATTTATTTTTTTTTATATTTGTGTAGGTCTCGACTGATGGTACTGAGGTTATCAAATTAATTGGAATATTTTCAAACGAAGCTCTAGATATCGCCATATCTCTTGCATTATAAATAATTCCCTCATCTTGTTTATAGGATTGGTCATGCTCCTCATCAACTATTATCAAACCTAAATTTTTGAATGGTAGAAATAACGATGATCTTGCACCAATTACAATTTTGATTTTCTCATTAATAACACCACTCCAAATAATTTCTTTATTCTTTTTTGTAATTCCAGAATGCCAAATTGCTGGCTTAAATCCAAAAAACTCAATAAATTTTTTTTCAAACTGACCCGTCAAACCAATTTCTGGAAGTAAAATTAAACCTTGGTATCCCTCTTTTAAAATTTTTTTTAAGACCTCAAAATAAACTATTGTCTTACCTGATCCAGTTATACCCTGCAAAACATGCACTTTAAATTTTTTATTAGATAAATTCATTTGATTTAAAGCCTCTTTTTGTTCTGAGGTAAATTTAATAGAATTTTTTTTTATCTTAGAATGGAAATTTTGGTAAAATTTCTTTTCAAAAATTTTTACTGGCTTACCCCCTAATAAAACTAACTTAAGGGCCATTCCTTTTGGAACTATATTATAATCAGAAAACCAATTTAAAAATTCAATTATATTTTTTTTTAAAGTAGGAATGTCTAATTTCTTGATTATCTTTTTCGTTTTAAAATGTTTATTATTACTTTTCTCAAACTCATTCCAAACTACGCCAATTGATTTTGATTTACCAAAAGGAACTTCAACAAAATCACCAATTTTCAGTTGAAAGTCACTCTCATATGTGAAGGGATAATTAAATATATTAGGTAAAAGAATCGGAAACTTCATTAGTAAAATATTAGAATATACTTTAAATTTCTAAAATATAATTAAGAGTGAATTGCCCTTTTATCAACAGATAATGCTGCTTCTTTGACTGCTTCTGAAAAGGTAGGGTGAGCATGACAAGTTCTTGCAATATCCTCAGAACTTCCACCAAACTCCATTGCAATCCCAATTTCTCCTATCAATTCACCTGCGTGAGGACCAATTAGGTGTGCTCCTAATACCTTATCAGTTTTTTCATCTGCAAGAATTTTTACAAAACCATCTGTGTCGTCAATAGCCTTAGCTCTTGAATTTGCCATAAAAGAAAATTTTCCTATTTTATATTTTACATTTAATTCTTTTAATTGTTCCTCTGTTTTTCCAATAGATGCAACTTCTGGACTAGTATAAATAACCCCTGGGATAGTATCATAATTAACATGACCTGATTGACCTGCTATATTTTCTGCAGCTGCTATCCCCTCATCCTCAGCTTTATGGGCTAACATTGGTCCACTAATTACATCTCCAATAGCATAAATATTATCTTGATTAGTTTTAAAATTTTTATCTGTTTTTATCCTCTTTTTTTCATCTAACTCTACACCAATTTTTTGAAGATTGAGTCCCTCAGTATTTGGTTTTCTTCCAACAGAGATTAGTACAACGTCACATTCAAAATCTTTTTTAGTACCTTCGCTACTTATAGTCGAGACTACTGCATTATTGTTATTCTTCTTAATCTTTTCAACTTTGTGCTGCATATGAAAATTTATTCCCTGCTTTTTTAAAATTTTCATAAACTCATTTGAAATTTCTTTATCCATACCAGGAGTAATATGATCTAAATACTCAATCACGTGAACTTCTGACCCAAGTCTAGACCAAACAGAGCCCATCTCTAATCCTATATATCCTCCACCAACAACAACTAATTTTTTTGGCACTTTTTCTAATTTTAATGCCCCTGTTGAAGAAACAATTATCTTTTCATCTATTTCGACACCTGGTAGAGATACTGAAACTGATCCAGTTGCAATTACTGTATTTTCTGTTTGAATTACTTTTTCTTTATTCTCGTGATCCTTGATTAAGATATCATTTTTAGATTTAAAACTACCAATGCCTTTAAAATAAGTAACTTTATTTTTTTTTAAAAGAAATTCCACGCCTTTAGTTAAAATCGTGACTGCTTTATCTTTATTTTTCATCATTTTAGGTAAATTTAACTTTACTTCACCTATTTCAATTCCTTTATTTGATAGGTTTTGTGCGTTATGAAACTCCTCTGATAAGTTTAACAAACTCTTAGAGGGTATACATCCAACATTTAAACAAGTACCACCTAATGAACCTCTAGACTCTATGCATGCAGTTTTAAGACCTAATTGCGCCAGTCTAATTGCACAAACATAGCCTCCAGGTCCACCACCAATTACCACTACTTGAAATTTGTCTGTCATTTAAATATCTAAAAATAGTCTTCTTGGTTCCTCTAAATTTTCTTTAATCATTTTCAAAAAAGATACAGATTCTTTGCCATCAACGATTCTATGGTCATAAGATAAAGCCAAATACATAACAGGTCTGACCTTAATCTCCCCATCAACTACAACTGGCCTATCAACTATGTTGTGCATTCCTAGAACACCTGATTGTGGTAAATTAAGAATAGGAGTTGAAAGCATTGAACCGTACACACCACCATTACTTATAGTAAAAGTTCCTCCTTGAAGATCTTCAATTGTAAGCTTTCCATTTTTTGCTTTATCTGAAATGTCTTTAATATTTTTTTCAATATCTGCAAATGATAATTCATCAGCATTTTTTAGTACAGGCACGACTAACCCTTTTTCAGTACCAACTGCAAAACTTATATTATAATAGTTTTTATAAACAATTGTATCGTTTTCAATTTCAGCATTAATTGCTGGAAAGTTTTTTAATGCTACTATGGATGCTTTTACAAAAAAAGACATAAAACCTAATTTAATTCCATAACGATTTTGAAAATCATCTTGGTTTTCTTTTCTCATTTCAATAACATTGGACATATCAACTTCATTAAAAGTTGTGAGTAGCGCTGCATTATCTTGTGCTTGTTTTAATCTTTTTGCAATGGTTTGTCTTAATCTAGTCATTTTAATTCTTTCTTCTTGACCATATTTAATTTTTCTTTCAGAAGGAGGTGGGCTTACTCCCATTAAGTTAATTAAATCACCTTTTAATACTCTTCCATCTTTTCCAGATCCTTTAACTGAGCTAATATCAATTTTATTTTCAGTTACAATTTTTCTTACTGCTGGAGATAATGTTTGATCAATTTTTGTCTTAATTTCAGCAGGTTTATCTTTAACCTCTTGAGTTAGAACTAATGGCTTTTCTTCTTCAATAATTTCATCAAAAACCTCAATATCTTCATCTTTATCATTCGTATTTACTTCATTATCTTTTTCAATTTTAGTTGTTGGTTTAATTTTTTTTATCTCTACAGTTTTTTCAGACGCTGTCTCACTTTCAGAAACAGATCCTAAATCAGCCCCCACTTCCACTACTGATCCACTCTTAGAATTAATTTTTGTGAGAGTACCTGACACTGGTGATGGAACCTCTAAATTTACTTTATCTGTTTCTAATTCGACAATCGGCTCATCAGCCTCAACGGTATCACCTTCATTTTTAAGCCATTTAGAAACAGTGGCTTCCGTAATACTTTCCCCAAGCACTGGAACTAATATTTTTTCAGTCATCAATATTTACTCAAAAACTTTCTTTATAATTTCTTGTTGTTGTGCAATATGTCTTTTAGCATATCCTGTAGCAGGTGATGCGTCTGGACTTCTTCCAATATAAGAAATCTTATTATTCTTAGCCTTTATATTATCTAATGTCCATTGGATATAATCTCTGACTGAAAACCAAGCACCCATATTTTTTGGTTCTTCTTGGCACCAATAAAATTTTGCATTTTTCGCATAAGGTTTTAACTCTGTTGCAAGTGCTTTTGCTGGAAAAGGGTAAAGTTGTTCAATTCTAAAAATTACAACATCATTTTTTTTTATTTTTTCTCTTGCTTCAAGTAAATCAAAGTAAACTTTACCAGAACAGAGAATCACTTTTTCAATTTTTTTAGCTTTTTTTAATTTTATAAATCCTTTAGTTTTTGGATCTATAGCGTGATCCCATAAAACTCTATGAAAAGAATTCTTTTTATTAAAATCATCCAAATCAGAAATACAATGTTTGTGTCTTAATAAAGATTTGGGCGTCATAATTATTAAAGGTTTCCTAAAATCTCTATGCATTTGTCTTCTCAGGGCATGAAAATAATTTGCAGGTGTTGTACAATTCATTACTTGCATGTTATCGTTTGAACACAGCTGCAAAAACCTCTCTAATCTTGCTGATGAGTGTTCAGGTCCCTGACCTTCATACCCATGGGGTAGTAACATGACCAAACCCGATGCTCTAGACCACTTTCTCTCTCCAGAAGCTATAAATTGATCGATGACCACTTGCGCACCATTGGCAAAATCTCCAAATTGCGCTTCCCAGATAGTAAGAGTATTTGGTTCAACTAAACTATATCCATATTCAAATCCTAAAACAGCTAGTTCTGACAAAAAACTGTCAACTATTTCAAAATTTTTTTGTTTATTTGAAATATTATTTAAAGGGACATATCTTGAGTTATCAATTTGATTTCTTAGAACAGAATGTCTTTGACTAAATGTTCCTCTACCTGAGTCTTGGCCTACAAGTCTTACAGGATAACCCTCTTCCAGCAATGATCCAAAAGCAAGTGCTTCAGCTGTAGACCAATCTATTCCTTTGCCTTTAGATACCATCAATTTTCGATTGTCTAAAACTTTCGTAATAGTTTTATGAATATTTATTTCTGATGGTATTGTATTTATTTTATCAGAAATATTTCTCAACTTTTTAGTATCAGATCCTGTTACTCCTCTCTTATCTTTTCCTCGCTCTGGCTTATATCTAGACCAGGTTCCCTCAAACCACTCTATCTTTGGCTTATAATTTTTTGCATTTTTGAACTGATCATCTAATAAATCCTTAAATCCCTTAATACTGTTATTTAAATAATCTTTAGTTATTGAGCCCTCATTGACTAATTTTTCACCATAAACTTTAATTGTTGAAGGGTGAGATCTTATCTTTTTATACATAAGCGGCTGCGTGAAAGAAGGTTCGTCTCCTTCGTTGTGGCCAAATCTTCTATAACAAATTAAGTCAATAACAACATCTCTATTAAATTTTAACCTAAAATCTGTTGCGATCCTTGCAGCATAAACTACAGCCTCAGGATCATCACCATTTACATGAATAATTGGAGCCTCGACCATTTTAGCAACATCAGAAGGGTAAGGTGAGGATCTTGCAAATCTTGGGCTTGTTGTAAAACCTATTTGGTTGTTTATAATTATATGAATTGTGCCACCAGTATTATGCCCGGGTAAACCAGACATTGCAAAACATTCAGCGACCACTCCTTGTCCAGCGAAAGCTGCATCTCCATGAATCAAAATTGGAATTACTTTTTTTCTTTCTTTATCTTTGTGAAAAAATTGCTTTGCTCTTGTTTGCCCTAAAACAACTGGATTAACCGCCTCTAAATGTGAAGGATTATCTGTTAAACTTACGTGAACTGAATTTCCATCAAACTCTCTATTAGAGGATGCACCTAAATGATATTTAACATCTCCAGTATCATCTTTTGATTTTGAACTTATTTCTCCAGCAAACTCATTAAATATTCTTTTGTAAGATTTTTGAAGAACATTAGCCAACACATTAAGTCGACCCCTATGAGACATACCAATCTTAACTTCTTTAACTTTTGACTGACCACCAATCTTAATTATTTGCTCAAGTGCAGGAATTAAGCTTTCACCTCCATCAAGACCAAATCTTTTAGTTCCAACATATTTAGTATGAAGAAATTTTTCAAAACCTTCTGCTTGGATGAGTTTATTAAGAATTGCCTCTTTACCATTTTGCGTAAACTTGAAATCATCTGTTTTTTCAACACGATCTCTAAACCATTTTCTTTCAGAGGGATTTGAAATATGCATGTATTCATAACCTAATGAACCACAATACTTTTCTTTTAAAAATTTGAGTATTTCGTTAATATTTGAATTTTTTTTATTAATGACACCATCTAGAAAAATATTTTTTTGATAGTCTTCTTTTTTAAATCCATAAGACTCTGGGTGAAGCTCATCCAAATAATCGCTCTTAAGCAAACCTAACGGATCTAGTTTTGCAATTAAATGACCCCTTTGTCTATATGACCTTATCATTGCAACAGCTTTAATAGAATTAGCGTTGGACTTTATTAGGTCAATACTACTTTGTTCTGAATTTTCATTTTTAAAATTTAGGTGCTTATTAATTGAGACTTTTTTTGAAGGGCTCCATGACGGGCCATTAATTTCTTTTACAATTATATCTTCATCATCACCAATTTCGCTAAAATAATTCCTCCAACTATCAGGAAGTTCTGGATCATTATTTACGAACTTTAAATACATTTCCTCAATAAAGTTACTATTTGATTTACTTAGAAAAGCAGTTTCTTTTAATTCAAAATTTTTAGTAGAAGACATTATGTTCTGATCAATATAAACCTACGAAGAAATTTTTCAATCAGACAATTTATCGAATAATGTTTTTCCAATTTTTGACGGGGAATTCGCCATTGTAATTCCACAATCTTCCATCTTTTTCATCTTATCTTTTGCTCCCCCTTTGCCTCCAGAAATAATTGCTCCTGCATGACCCATTCTTCGCCCTGGTGGGGCTGTAATACCAGCAATAAATCCGACAATTGGTTTTTTTATTTTATGACTTTTAATAAAGTCTGCAGCTTCCTCTTCCGCAGTCCCTCCTATCTCACCGATCATTAGGATAGACTGAGTTTCCTCATCATTTAAAAATAATTCTAAGCAATCAATAAAATTAGTGCCATTAATTGGGTCGCCACCTATACCTATGCAAGTTGATTGTCCTAAACCATTTTCAGTAGTTTGAGCAACTGCTTCATAAGTTAAAGTACCTGATCTCGATACTATACCTACACTTCCTCTTTTGTGAATATTACCTGGCATTATACCAATCTTACATTCCTCTGGAGTTATTATTCCTGGGCAATTTGGACCTATCAACCTGCATTTTGATTTTGATAATTTTTGTTTTACCCTTAACATATCCTGAATTGGAATACCTTCAGTTATACACACAATAAGTTCAATAGATGCTTCTATAGCCTCTAAAATTGCTGAAGCAGCAAATTTAGCTGGTACATATATCATAGTAGCATTTGCACCCTCAGCATCTTTTGCCTCTTTAACAGAATTAAAAACTGGTAATCCCAAATGTTTTTGACCACCTTTTTTTGGTGTAACACCACCAACTAGTTTCGTTCCATACTTTATGGCTTGTTCAGAATGAAAAGAACCATGAGATCCTGTAAATCCTTGGCAAATTAATCTGGTGTCCTTGTTTACTAAAACTGACATTTATTTAATAGCCTCAACAATTTTTTTTGCTGCATCATCAAGGTTTTCAGCAGAAATCAATTTAAGACCAGAATTATCCAATATTTCTTTTCCTTCTTTAAAATTTGTACCTGCCAATCTGACAACTAACGGTACCTCGATATTTATTTCCTTTGCTGCATCTACTACACCTTGAGCAAGAACATCACATCTCATTATTCCACCAAAAATATTAATCAAAATTCCCTTAACATTTTTATCTGATAAAATAATCTTGAAAGCTGCAGAAACTTTTTCTTTAGAAGCTCCACCCCCAACATCTAAAAAATTTGCTGGTTCTTCACCATATAATTTAATTATATCCATTGTAGCCATTGCTAAACCAGCACCATTAACCATACACCCGATATTTCCATCTAGTTTTATGTAAGCAAGATCATGCTTACTAGCTTCAATTTCTGCAGGATCTTCCTCATTTAAATCTCTGAGCTCTTGAATTTCTGGATGTCTAAACAAAGCGTTACTATCAAAATTAACTTTTGCATCTAAGCAAACAATTTTCTTCTCTTTTGTTAATATGAGAGGATTTATTTCAACCATGTTTGCATCTGTTTTTAAAAACATTTTATAGATTGATTTAATTAGAGAAATAGCTTCAATTTTGGAGTTACCATCTAAATTAAATATCTTTATAATTTTTTCACACTCCTCACTTGAAATCTCATCATTAAGTTCAACTTTATTTGTTAATATTTTATCTGGTGATTTTATGGCAACTTCTTCAATATCCATTCCACCCTGGTCACTAGTAATAAATGCTATTTTTGATGTAGCTCTATCTACTAAACATGATAAATAAAATTCATTTTCAATATTTGAGGATGCTTCTACATAAAGTCTTTTTACTTCTCTTCCCTCTGGCCCTGTTTGATGTGTTACAAGTTTTTTTCCTAGAAGCTCTTTAGCTGATTTTTCAAGCTCATCTAAATTATCTAAAATTTTGACACCACCTGCTTTTCCTCTTCCACCTGCATGTATTTGAGCCTTTAAAACATATTTTTCTGTTTTTAATGACTTACATTTTTCTAAAAGCTCTTCAACTGTAAAACCAAAAACACCCTCAGGTATTGTTGCACCAAATTGTTTTAAAATTTGCTTAGCTTGATGCTCGTGTATATTCATTATTATTTAGTTAAATCTGGATCTATTTTGGATGCAGCATCCCAAAGTTTTTTAACAGCTTCAACAGAATGGAGAAATTCAGATTTTTCTTTTTCATCAAGATTTATTTCCTCAATTTTTTCAACTCCATCTTTGCCGATCACAACTGGAACACCAGCGTAAATATTTTTAATTCCATATTCACCACTTAAGTATGCCGCACATGGTAGTTTTTTTTTCTCATCCATTAAATATGCTTTTGCCATTTCAACCCCTGATGCAGCAGGAGCATAAAAAGCTGAACCTTTTTCCAAAAATTTAACAATTTCAGCTCCACCATCTCTGGTTCTTTGATTTATTTCCTCTAATCTTTTTTCAGAAATTTTTCCCTCTTTAACTAAATTAAGCAAAGGTTTTCCAGAAACTTTAGTAAATCTTGGTAGAGGCACCATAGTGTCTCCATGTCCTCCCATTACCATTGCCTCAACCTCTCTTACTGGAACATTGAATTCTTCAGATAAAAATAATTTAAATCTTGAACTATCTAATATACCTGCCATGCCGACAACTCTATTTGGTGATAAACCAGAAAACTTTTGAAATGCCATTACCATTACATCTAATGGATTTGTTATACATATTACAAAAGCATTGGGTGCATTTAGTTTTACTCCTTCAGCAACTTGTTTAATTATTTTGAGATTAATACCAAGTAAATCATCCCTGCTCATACCAGGTTTTCTCGGAACTCCTGCAGTAATGATTATTACGTCAGAATTTTTAATATCTTTGTAATCGTCAGTTCCAGAAAATTTGACGTTAAAACCATCTACAGATGAAGATTGTGCGATATCAAGCGCTTTTCCTTTTGCAATACCACTAGCAACATCAAATAAAACTACTTCGTTTACTAATTCTTTTATTCCTATCAGATGAGCTAAAGTTCCACCAATTTGACCTGCTCCAATTAAAGATATTTTACTCATTTTCTCCTTTATTTCATTGTAGGCATCACAAATTCTGCGTTAGATCGAATTCCTGAGGGCCATCTAGAAGTTATAGTTTTTAATTTAGTATAAAATTTTATTCCTTCCATACCGTGCATTGCACTATCTCCAAATAAAGATCTTTTCCATCCACCAAAACTATGAAAAGCCATTGGAACAGGTATTGGTACATTTATACCAACCATCCCAACCTGAATTTTACTTGCAAATGTTCTTCCGGCATCTCCATCCCTCGTATAAATACTGACCCCATTTCCATACTCATGATCGTTTATAAGTTTTGCTGCATCTTCAAAAGTTTTTACTCTAACTACAGATAAAACTGGCCCAAATATTTCCTCTTTATAAATTCTCATTTCTTTGGTTACATTATCAAATAAACAACCACCAATATAAAATCCATTCTCATATCCTTGTAATTTTAATTTTCTTCCGTCCACTAGTAATTTTGCACCTTCTTTTACACCTAAGTCGACATAACTTTTTACCTTTTCCAAATGTTCTTTTGTTACAAGCGGTCCCATCTCAGAGTTCTTATCCATGCCTGGGCCAACTTTTAAAGCCTCTGCTTTTTTTGACAATCTCGATACTAATTCATCTGCAATTTCTCCAACAGCAACAGCTACTGATTGTGCCATGCATCTTTCACCGGCAGAACCATAAGCGGCCCCCATTAAACCATTAACTGCACCATCTAAATCACAATCTGGCATAACAACTAAGTGATTTTTTGCACCTCCCAATGCTTGAACTCTTTTTTCATTTTTTGCTGAATTTTCGTAAATATATTTAGCGATTGGAGTTGAACCAACAAAACTTACGGCTTTAATATCTTTGTTTGTTAAAATTGCATCTACTGCTTCTTTATCTCCATTAATTACATTAAAAACACCATCAGGAAGACCTGCTTCTTTCAGTAATTCAGCTAATTTGATCGAACATGATGGATCTTTTTCTGATGGTTTTAAGATGAAAGTATTTCCACAGGCAATCGCAATTGGAAACATCCACATTGGTACCATCGCTGGAAAATTGAAAGGTGTGACTCCTGCAACGACTCCCAAGGGCTGTCTCATTGACCAGCTGTCAACATTAGTACCAACATTTTCTGAAAACTCACCTTTAAGTAAATGGGGAATTCCACATGCAAACTCAACAACTTCTAAACCACGTGTTAAAGATCCTTTGGCATCCTCATAAACTTTTCCATGTTCTGAAACAATTAATTGAGTAAGTTCATCTGAATTTTTTTCAATTAACTCTTTAAATTTAAACATAATTCTGGCTCTCTGTAGAGATGGTTTTAGCGACCAATCTTCAAAAGCCTTTTTAGCAACTTCGACTGCTTGATCTAAATCTTTTTTAGAGGCAAGTCTTACCTCTTTTTCTTGTTCACCTGTAGCAGGATTAAAAACTTTACCTTTTTTATTTGAAGTGCCAGGAATTATTTTTCCACTTACAAAATGTTCTATTAATTTCATGAATACGATCTTTTAGATTAAAAACTCTTATTAGTCTATTGTTTAAATATTAGCGGTTGCTAACATTTTTTTTATTTCGGCTATTGCTTTAGCAGGATTCAAACCTTTCGGACATGCACTTGTACAGTTTAGTATTGTATGACAACGATAAAGTTTTAGCTCATCAGCAACCTTTTTTAATCTCGACTGCCTTTCTTCATCTCTACTGTCTATAATCCATCTGTAAGCTTGTAATAAAACTGCCGGTCCTAAATATTTATCACCGTTCCACCAATAACTAGGGCATGACGTTGAACAACACGCACACATAATACATTCATAGGCACCATCTAATTTTGCTCTATCTTCTTTAGATTGAAAAATTTCTTTAGTTTCTGATTTAGAGTTAGATTTTAACCATGGTTCTATAGACTGGTACTGTTTGTATAAGCCGTCTAAATCACCTATTAAATCTTTTTTAACCTTTAAATGAGGTAAAGGATAAATATCTATGTCACCATTAATTTCAGAATGTGGAGTTGTACATGCCAAACCATTTTTTCCACCCATATTCATCGCACAAGAACCACAAACTCCATGAGCACAAGATCTCCTATAAGCTAAGGTAGGATCTATTTCATTTTTAATTTTATTTAAAATATCTAAAACTTTTGACGGACAGTTATCCATATCTACTTCATAAGTGTCTATTCTAGGATTTTCACCCACAGATGGATCCCATCTGTAAATATTTACTTTCCTTAAATTTTTTGAACCTGTTTTATCTTTGAAGTATTTACCTTTTTTTACCTTAGAATTGTCTGGTAAATTGATTTGTACCATTAATAGACTCTTTCCTGAGGTGGAAAATATTGAACTTCATTTGTCAAAGTAGATTTATGAACTTCTCTATAACTTATTTTTGTATCCTTGCCATCACACCAAGCAAGAGTATGCTGCATAAATTTTTCATCATCTCTCTTTGGGAAATCCTCTCTTGCATGTGCTCCTCTACTTTCTCTTCTATTATAAGCGGAATCTACGGTAACAACAGCTTGTCTAATTAAATTATCAAACTCTAAAGTTTCAACTAAATCAGTATTAAATATTAAAGACCTGTCTTTTACTGATACAGACTTTAGGCCATCAAAAGTTTTTCTTATTTCATCAACGCCCTCTTTAAGAGTTTTTTCAGTCCTAAAGACTGCACATTTAGATTGCATAGTTTTTTGCATTGAAAGTCTCAACTCTGATGTTCCTATATCACCATCAGCATTTCTTATCTTATCAAAACGATCTAAACATTTTTGGGTTTCTGTCTCACTAATTTCCTCGTGAGGGGTTCCTGGTTTAATAAGCTCAGCAGCTCTCTTTGCGGCTGCTCTTCCAAAAACTACTAGGTCAATTAAAGAGTTTGAACCTAACCTATTTGCACCATGAACTGATACGCATGCAGCTTCACCGATTGCCATTAATCCTGGTACTGTTTTTTCTGAACCGTTAACTGTCAATACCTCCGCCTTATAGTTTGTTGGAATTCCTCCCATATTATAATGTACAGTTGGTACGACTGGAATAGGTTCCTTAGTTACATCTACATTTGCAAACAGTCTTGCTGCATCAGTGATACCTGGTAATCTGCTTTCAATTATTTCTTTATCTAAATGATTTAAGTTCAGATGGACATGATCTTGATCTTTTCCAACACCTCTGCCTTCATTAATTTCAATTGACATTGATCTACTGACAACATCTCTAGATGCTAAATCTTTCGCCTTAGGTGCATATCTTTCCATAAATCTTTCACCTTTAGAATTAGTTAGGTATCCGCCTTCACCTCGTGCACCCTCTGTTATTAAAGTTCCATGACCATAAATTCCTGTTGGATGAAATTGAACAAACTCCATATCTTGTAAAGGCAAACCCGCTCTCAAAACCATTGCATTACCATCACCAGTACAAGTGTGGGCTGATGTTGCTGAATAGTAAACCTTACCATAGCCTCCTGTTGCTATAATTACCGAATGAGCTCTAAATCTATGAATAGTCCCATCATTTAAATTCCAAGCAATTAATCCCTTACATGCACCATCCTTCATTAATAAATCTAATGCAAAATACTCGATAAAAAATTCTGTTTTATGTTTTAATGCTTGTCCATACAACGTATGTAAGATTGCATGACCTGTCCTATCAGCAGCAGCACATGTTCTCTGAACAATTCCATTACCATAATTTTTTGTCATACCCCCAAATGGTCTTTGATATATCTTGCCATCCTCAGTTCTACTAAAAGGGACACCGTATTTTTCTAACTCAATTACTGCCTTTGGGGCTTCTTTACAAAGATACTCAATACTATCTTGGTCACCCAACCAATCAGCACCTTTTACAGTATCATACATGTGCCAACGCCAATCATCTTCACCCATATTACCTAAAGCAGCAGATATTCCACCTTGCGCAGCTGAAGTATGGCTTCTTGTTGGAAAAACTTTTGAAATACAAGCAGTTTTCAAGCCAGCCTCACTCAATCCAACCGCAGCTCTTAATCCAGAGCCTCCAGCTCCTAAAACTACAACATCATATTCATGATCTATTATTTTATATGAACTCATAACCTAGATAATAATATAATTGTAATTAATGGAATTACCACTGCAGATGTATATAAAAGTCTGTTTGCGACACTTTTGATTTGATCATTTTTGATATAATCCTCAAAAACCTCACTAATACTTAGAGCTGAAAAAAAATAAGCGTTAATGACAAAAACACAAAATAATAATTTAGATAATGTATCTGTAAAAAAATTTACCAAAGTAAAATAATCTTGATCATAAATTGCTATAAAATTGATGATAAACCACGTCATTAATGGAATAAGTAATACTCCACTAATTTTCAAAAAAATCCATTTTTTTGTAGCATTAATCATATTAGATAAAACTTTTTCCGATCAAATAAAAAATTATCGTTAAGACAACTGATCCAAATATAACCATTAAACCAGTTATTCTTGTCGTTTTAATCTCAAATCCATAACCTAAGTCCATTATTAAATGTCTAATCTCACTTAAGACTTGAAATAAAAAAGACCATGTGAGTCCTAAAATTAAAAATTTACCAAACATTGAGTTCAAGAATAAATATGCCATTTCATAACTATTTTCACCAAGAACTAGCAATGAAGCAAATAAGCAAATAAATGTAATTGCAATTATATTGATTATCCCTGTTATTCTATGTGAAATAGAAACTAATGAGGAAATATGCCATTTATAAATTTGAATATGTGGAGATAAAGGGGTTTTATTTTCCATAATAATTATTTTTAATTAGTGTATCGGCTATTTCTACTGCGTTCAAAGCCGCGCCTCTTAAAAGATTATCTGAAACAATCCACAAATTTAATCCATTTTTAATAGTTTTATCCTCTCTTATCCTTGATATGAATGTCTCATTTTTGCCTTCGGCCTCTATTGGGGTAAAATATCCACCATCAACTCGCTCATCAAATACTTTACATCCATCAAAACTATTCAATGCCTCTCTTACTTTTTCAAGAGTAAAAGGTTTTTCAAATTGTAAATTGACTGACTCACAATGTGAAACTGATATTGGAAGTCTTACACATGTTGCTGTTAACTCAATTTTTTCATCAAGAATTTTTTTTGTTTCATAAGTTATTTTAAGCTCTTCTTTTGTATAACCATTTTCAGAAAATATATCGATATGAGGAATAGCGTTAAAGGCTATTTGTTTTGTAAAATTTTTTGATTTTACATTTTTTCCCTCCAAAACTAATTTTGTTTGTTCAATCATCTCATCCATTGGTGCTTTTCCACCTCCCGAGACTGATTGATATGTTGAGACAACAACCCTCTTAATGACAAAAAGATCATGTAATGGTTTCAATGCGATTACTAATTGAGCAGTTGAACAATTAGGATTTGAGATAATATTCTTTTTTATATTTTTTAAATGATTTGAATTTACTTGTGGTACTATTAGTGGCACATCTGGATCCATTCTAAAATAACTTGAATTGTCAATTACCAAACAACTCTTTGCTGCTTTTTCGGCAAATTTTTCTGAAACTTTTCCACCTGCAGCAAAAAAGGCGATTTTTACTTTAGAAAAATCAAAATTTTCTAAATTTAAAACTTCATAATCCTTACCGTTAAAGTTAATTCTAGCACCGGCACTTTTTGAGGATGCAACAAGATATAATTCATTAAAAGATAGTTTTTTCTTTTGAATTACTTCAAGGGTTTTTCTTCCAACGTTACCAGTTGCTCCAACAATTGCAATATTCATGATGTAGCTTTTATACTAGATGAAAGGTAAATCGCAAACTTTAACACTTAAGGAATTTCCTTCAATTTCAATAACACCCGTTGCTAATGGTTTGCAATATGGCTCATTTATCATTGCTATTCCTATAACCTTTTTAAAATGTGGTGAATAACAAGCAGATCTTAACTCTCCAATGAAATTTCCTTTATCATCTTTAATTTTTAACGATTTGGTTAAACTAATTTTATCAGTTTCAATATAAATACCCATTAATTTTCTTTTTATTCCAGCAGCTTTTATTTCTTTTAGTTTTTGCTTGCCTAAAAATTGTACTTCTGAGTCTAAATTCACATACTTTTCAAAACCACATTCAAAAGGATTATCATTATTGTCAAAATCATTTCCGTAGGATAATAAACCACTCTCAATTCTTTCAATAAGATTGGGGCAACCAGGTTTTAAGTTGAATTCTTTGCCTATTTCAAAAAAATGATCGTATAAATCTAAGCCTGATTGCGTATTTTCTACATATATCTCAAACCCACCTTGCTTTGACCATCCAGATCGTGCAATCAAATGCTTTACACCTTTGAATTCATAATAATCAAAACCAAAAAATTTTAATTCTGTAATTTTTTTTCCAAAAACTTTTTCCATCAAACTAAATGATTTTGGCCCTTGTATAGCAATTATGTCTACATTAGGTTCAAATATTTTTACTCGAAAATTATTTCCAGAGGCGAGACCTTTTGCAAAAAAAATAACATCAGAGTCTGCGATTGAAATCCACCATTTATCATCGGCTATTTTTAAAATCACAGGGTCATTTACTAAATTACCATCATCGTCAATTATTGGACAGTAATAACATCTTCCAATTTTTGATTTAGACAAATCTCTACAAGTCATTAACTGAACGAGTTTCGCTGCATCGACACCTGAAATTTCAACTTGTCTTTCAGCTGCTACATCCCAAACTTGAACATCTTTTTTAAGATGATCACAAGAGTCTTCTATTGACCCAAAAGCAGCTGGTAACAACATGTGATTGTAAACTGTATAAGCGGTAACTCCTTGTCTCTCTATTCTTGAGGTATATGGTGAGCTTCTAATTCTTCTAGATTTTGCTATTGAATAATTTTTCATGATTTTAAAAATTCTAAAATCTTTTCTCGCATTTCAAAAGCTTTTTCAATCATAATCATGTGTCCACATCCTTTAATTACATGAGTTATTGAGTTGTCTATCAAGTTTGAAAATTTTTTTCCTGCATCCAAGTTAACCATCTTGTCAAATTCTCCAAAAATTAACAATGTAGGAAATCCTATGTTTTTTGCAGCTTCAGAGCCATTTGAATAATTATTGCACGCAACCAAATCAACCGCTAGTATTTCACTTATATCTCGAGGTGATTGAATAATTTTTTCTACTGGATTTCCACCTATAAATTTTTTTGAACCTTCATAGCCCCATTTCATCATCAATTTGACTGCGTCCGAGTCACCATTTTGCGCAAGATTAATCAAATCAGGATGAACTGGCATTTTATCTGAGCCTCCTACAAAAACTGATTTTTTAACTCTATTTTTGAATTTATGAGAATATTCAAGTATCTCTAGACAGCCTTGAGAATGACCAACTAAAATTAAATCATTGAGATCTAAAAAATTAAATACCCCCTCTAACCAATCAGATATTTTTTCGATACTCTCTAGACAAGGACCATCTGATTGCCCGTGTCCAGGAAGGTCAATCGACAATACATTAAAATTTTTGTTTGAAAAAAACTGCTCAGTCAAAGACCAGACAATATGGGATAGACCACTACCATGAAGAAATATAATAGTATCTTTTTTGGGATCTACACCTTGTCCAGCATCAGATGCGTGAATATTCTTATTATCAATTTGAAATATCAATCAATTACCTAAAATTTTTTTCTAAGCTCAAACTTTTGAATCTTGCCAGTTGAAGTTTTTGGCAATTCACAAAAAACAACCTGTTTTGGTACTTTAAAGCCGGCAAGAGTTTCCTTACAAAAACTGATTAATTCTTTTTCTGATACTGGTTTATCTTTAACTGCCTCAATAAACGCGCAAGGCACTTCTCCCCATTTTTCGTCAGGTTTAGCAACAACGGCAGCAATAGAGACTGAAGGGTGTTTAGCTAGAGTGTTCTCTATTTCAATTGAAGATATGTTCTCACCCCCAGAAATAATAATATCTTTTGATCTGTCTTGAATTTTAACATATCCATCTGGATGCATCACTGCCAAATCACCAGAATGAAACCAGCCACCGTCCATGGCTTTATCGGTTGCATCTTTGTCTTTGAAATATCCTTTCATCACAATATTCCCTTTAATCATAATTTCCCCAATAGTTTTTCCATCAGACGGCACTTCTTTCATAGTTTCTGGATCCATAACTGCTATGCCCTCAGTATTCGGGTACCTAACTCCTTGTCTTGCTTTAATTTCATTTTGTCTTTCCTCATCAAATTCGTTCCAAGCATCATTCCAAGCACACTGAGTTACATGGCCATATGTTTCTGTTAAACCATAAACATGCATTACTTCGAACCCAAGTTCTTTCATTTTTTTAAAAATAATACTGGGTGGTGGAGCTCCTGCTGTAAGCACATAAACTTTTTGTCTCAATTTTTTTTTATGTGAATCCGGTGCCCCTGTAATCATATTCAACACAATAGGAGCACCTCCAAAATGAGTCACGTTATACTTTTCTATTAAATCAAATATTTTTTTAACATCAATGTTTCTAAGACAAATTGTCCTTCCATTTAACATAGGAACAGTCCAAGGATAGCCCCATCCATTACAATGAAACATTGGGACTATAGTCAAAAAATTTAATCTATTTGGCATATTCCATGCAACAGCACTTCCAGTTGACATCAAATATGATCCCCTGTGATGATAGACAACACCTTTTGGATTTCCTGTGGTGCCAGATGTATAACTCAGTGATATTGCCTGCCATTCATCATCTGGCATTTTCCAGTTATAATTTTCATCACCGGTATTTAAGAAACTCTCATATTCTAGATCACCAATTTTTTCACACTTCGATTGATCTGCAAATTTATCATTTATATCAATTATTGTGATTTTTTTTTTTAAAGTGTTTAGTGCTTTCTTAACCTCGACATGAAGTTGTCTATCTACAACTAAGACTTTAGCTTCACTATGATCTAAAATATAAGCGATAGTTTTTGCATCCAATCTAATATTAATTGTATTCAATACTGCACCAGTCATTGGAACTGAATAATGACCCTCAAAAATTTCGGGAGTATTAAAGGCTAAAAATGAAACAGTATCACCTTTCCTTACACCAATTTTATTTAAAGCGCTTGCGAATTTTACAGTCCGTTTGTAGACCTGATTCCATGTAAATTTTCTATCCTCATAAATAAGAGCTTCATAATTTGGATAAATTTCTTTAGCTCTTTTTAAAAAGGTTAACGGTGTTAGTGGAACATAATTTGCCTTATTTTTATCTAAGTTAGTATCGTAAAGACTCATTCTAATTAAATTTAAAATTCATGATGTTAGAGCTACCAGAAATTGCGGATTTGTAATGATGCTCAGCTCTTGGTAATACTTTATCAAAATAAAATCTTGCTGTATCTATTTTCTCATCATAAAAATTCTTGTTTTCATTATAATCTTTAAAACTGACCTCCAGAACCTTAATCCATGCATATGCAATAGAGACATAACCAAGAGTTTTAAGATAATCATTTGCTGCTGCGCTAACATCATCTTTTTCAGTTTTTGCTCTATCAATCATCCAATCACTAAATTTTTTCAGAATATTCAAATGATTATTAAAATCAGAGATAAATGATTTAATTTTTTCGTTATCAGAATTACATTCAGCTTTTAGCTGATCTAAAAACTTGTCTATTATATTGCCATTTTTATTTGATAATTTTCTAAAAACTAAGTCAGCAGCTTGTACTGAGTTAGTACCCTCATAGATAGGTGTGATTCTATTGTCTCTGTAAAGTTGTTCTATTCCTTGATCTTTCGTGTAACCGTAACCCCCATAAATTTGCATTGCATCACTAGTTATTTCCATTGCCAAATCAGTAAATAATGATTTTACAACTGGTGTCATTAAAGACACATAATCAGATGCCTCTTGGCGAGTTTTTTCATCTGGATGATACAAACTAACTTCTGTTTGCTGAGATAACCAAAAACACAAAGCTCTCTCACCCTCAATTATTGATTTCATGTTCAATAAAGATCTTCTGATATCTGCGTGTTCAATTATTAAATCAGCACCATTTTTAGACTTTGAATTATTTGTTTTTCCCTGCTTTCTCTCTTTTGCATATGCAAGAGAATTCTGATAAGCAATTTCTGAAATGCCTAAACCTTGAATACCAACCACTATTCTTTCAAGATTCATCATAGTAAACATTGCGCTCAAACCCTTTTCTTTAGCACCAATCATATAACCCGTAGCATCATCAAAATCCAAAACACAAGTGGCCGATCCTTTAATGCCCATTTTAGTTTCAATAGATCCTGTAGATATTCCATTTCTAGGTCCAATCGAACCGTCATCTTTAACTATAAATTTTGGAACTAAAAACAAACTTATTCCCTTAGTGCCAGCTGGAGAGTCATCAGCTCTTGCTAAAACTAAATGAATAATATTTTCTGTGAGGTCGTGATCTCCCGATGTTATGAAAATTTTTTGACCAGTTAATTTATAAGTTCCATCTGTTTGTTTTTTTGCTTTAGTTTTAAGAAGCCCTAGATCAGTGCCACATACCGGTTCAGTTAAACACATAGTGCCACTCCATTTTCCCTCAACAATTTTTGGTAAGTACTTATTTTTAATATCGTCTGTTGCATGATGGTTTATACAATTATAAGCACCAATACTTAGCTCACTATAAAGTTTGAAAGATAAGCTTGCAGATGACAACATTTCATCAAAAAAAGCACTTACAGTTTTCGGCATCCCTTGTCCTCCATATTTGGGATCACAGGATAAAGATGTCCATCCATCCTCGATATATTTTTTATATGCCTCTTTATAACCTGGGGGAGTTCTCACCACTCCATTTTCTAAAACTGCAGGATTTTCATCTCCAACTTTTGCTAATGGTAAAATAAGATTTTGATTTATTTTTGCTGCTTCTTGTAAAATATCTTTAACCAAGTCTGATGTAACTTCTTTATATTTTTCTAACTCATTATATTTTTTATTATTTCTCAATTTTTCAAAGAGAAACATCATATCTTCAACAGGTGCTGTATAGCTTGGCATATTGTAAGTTTAAGATAATTAGTTGATTATTGCAATTTTGAAATTATCGCATCACCCATTTCTGATGTAGATACCTCCCTCGTCCCCTTTGATAAGATATCTTTCGTTCTTAAACCCTCATTCAATACAATTTGAACAGCTTTTTCAAGTGCTTCTGCTTCCTTATCTAGGTCTAAAGAATATCTCAAGGCCATAGCAAAGCTTAAGATTGTGGCTATTGGATTTGCTATTCCTTTTCCAGCAATGTCTGGAGCAGATCCATGTATGGGCTCATACATTGCTCTCATTTCTCCAGCTTTGTTTTTTGCTCCCAATGATGCTGAGGGCAAAAGTCCTAAGGATCCTGTTAGCATTGATGCCTGATCAGATAACATATCTCCAAAAAGATTGTCTGTCACGATTACATCAAATTGTTTAGGGTTTCTTAGTAGTTGCATTGCGCAATTATCTGCAAGCATGTGGCTTAATTCTACATCTTTATATTCTTTTTCATGAAGAGATTGTACTTCCTCTTTCCAAAGTTGACCTGCTTCCATAACATTTGATTTCTCACAAGATGTAACTTTATTAGATCTTTTTTTTGCTAAATCAAAAGCTACTCTAGCAACTCTAATAATTTCGTTACTCGTATAAGTATGAGTGTTTATTCCTTTTCTTTCTCCATTTTCAATTGGTTTAATTCCCCTTGGCTCACCAAAGTAAATTCCTCCTGTCAACTCTCTGACGATCATTATATCTAAACCTGATACAATTTCTGGTTTTAAGGTTGAGGCATCTACTAGTTGTTTAAAGCATATTGCTGGCCTTAAATTTGCAAAAAGTTTTAATTCTTTCCTTAATTTTAAAAGTGCTCTCTCAGGTTTTTTTGAGAACTCTACATTGTCCCACTTCGGACCGCCAACTGCTCCAAGCATTACAACTGCGCTTTCTAAGGCTTTATAAAAAACCTCATCAGTAATTGGACTACCATGTTTGTCATAAGAACAGCCACCTGCTAAATCTTCATCTATTTCAAAATCTAATGATTTTTTATCATTGAACCAATTTATAATTTTTCTAACCTCGGCTATTACTTCTGGACCTATTCCATCTCCTGGAAGTAGTAAGATTTTTCTTTTTTTTACTTTAATCATTGATAATCCAAGGCTTTATTCTTTTTAAATCCTCTTCAAATTTCTCAATTTTATTAGATTTTTTTAAAGACAAGGCTATGTCGTCTAATCCCTCTAAAAGACATTTTTTTTTGAAAGAGTCTACTTTGAATTTTACCTCATTATTACCATAAACTATTTTTTCATCATTAAGATCTACGGAAATAGATTCTTTTCTATTCGCATACTCGGATAATTCTTTTATTTTTTCTTCATTAAGAATTATTGGCAAAATTCCGTTTTTAAAACAATTATTGTAAAAAATATCTGCAAAACTAGAACTAATAACACATGTAATGCCAAAATCTAATAAAGCCCATGGAGCATGCTCCCTTGATGACCCACAACCAAAATTTTTTCCAGCAATTAATATTTTGGAATTATTAAATGGATCTTTGTTCAATATAAAATCATCTATTATTTTTCCATTTTCATCATATCTCATCTCAAAAAATAAGCTTTTACCAAGACCTGTTCTCTTTATAGTTTTTAAAAATTGCTTTGGAATAATCATGTCTGTATCTATATTTACTATTGGTAAATATGCTGGAATACTTTTTAATGTTGTAAACTTTTGCATTAATTTTGATACTTTCTCACATCATCTAAATTTCCTGAAATTGCTGCCGCCGCTGCCATTCCAGGACTGACAAGGTGAGTTCTGCCACCTCTTCCTTGTCTTCCCTCAAAATTTCTATTAGATGTTGATGCGCATCTTTCTTCAGGTTTTAATTTGTCTGCATTCATTGCTAAACACATTGAACAACCTGGTTCTCTCCACTCAAATCCTGATTTCGTAAATATTTTATCTAAACCTTCTTGCTCTGCTTGCTCTTTTACTAACCCAGATCCTGGTACTACCATCCCATGAACATGGGGTGCTATTTTTTTATCTTTTAAAATCTTTGCAGCTTCTCTTAAATCCTCAATTCTTCCATTTGTACAACTACCTATAAAAACTTTATCAATCTTGATATCTCTTGCTGCCATATCTGGTTTTAAACCCATGTACTTTAAAGCTCTTTCAATAGAATTTTTTTTATCTTCATCTTTCTCATTACTTGGATTTGGTATTTTGCCATCAATAGTAATTACATCTTGAGGTGATGTTCCCCAAGTAATCATGGGTAAAATTTCACTTGCTTTTAAATTCACCTCTTTATCAAAAGTTGCACTCTGATCTGATTTTAAACTTTGCCAATATTCCAGTGCTTTATCCCATTTTTCACCCTGGGGGGACATTGGCCGTCCTTTTAGATATTTAAATACTTTTTCATCTGGTGCAATTAATCCTGCTCTCGCACCACCTTCAATTGTCATATTGCATAT
>CABYLY010000003.1 GCA_902519945.1 uncultured Pelagibacteraceae bacterium | reverse complement strand
AATCAACCAAATACTCAAATAAGTAATTTTAGCTCAGAAACTGATGCAACAAGTGCTTCGAAAAAAATAGTATCTGGAACTCAAATAACATCTCCAATTATTGGAACAGCTTACCACGCTCCTGAACCAGGTGCTAAAAAATTTGTTGATGTTGGAAAAAAAATTAAAAAAGGTGACACAATCATGATTGTTGAGGCAATGAAAACCATGAATCATGTTCCTTCTACAAAAGATGGTGTAGTCAAAGAAATATGTGTTGAAGATGGTCAGCCTGTAGAATTTGGTCAAACTTTGATAATTCTTGATTAATGTTTAAAAAAATTTTAATTGCAAACCGTGGGGAAATTGCAGTTAGAGTTATAAGAGCCTGTAAAGAATGGGGTATCTCGACTGTAGCAGTTCACTCTGATGTTGATAGAGACAGTATGCATGTAAGATTAGCTGATGAAAGTGTTTGTATTGGATCACATCAACCTGCTAATAGTTATTTAAATATACCTGCTCTAATGTCAGCTATTGAACTTACTGACGCAGAGGCTGTTCATCCAGGCTATGGATTTCTTTCTGAAAATGCAAGTTTTGCAAAAATATTGGAAGAAAATAATATAAAATTTATTGGCGCATCATCAAAACATATTGAAATGATGGGTGACAAGATTCAAGCAAAAAAAATTGCAAAAGAAAATGGTTTACCAGTAATAGAAGGTTCCCAGGGTGGAATTAGAGATGTCTCAGAGGCAAAAATTCTTTGTAATAAGATTGGTTTTCCTGTTTTGATAAAAGCTTCAGGAGGAGGAGGTGGAAAAGGAATGAAAATAGTTAATAAAGAAGAGGAATTTGAAAACTTATTTTCTACTGCTAAATCTGAGGCAAAAAAATACTTTGGAAATGATGAGGTTTACATAGAGAAATATTTTCAAAATCCAAGACATATAGAAGTACAAATTTTAGCAGGAAAAAATAGAGTGGTTCATTTGCATGAAAGAGATTGTTCTATTCAAAGACGACACCAAAAACTTATAGAAGAAACTCCGAGCCCAGTTTTAAATGATGAAATTAGAAAAGATTTATTTCAAAAAACTGTAAACATGGTTCAAAAAATTGGTTATGAGGGTGCTGGGACAGTTGAATTTATTTATGAAGATGGAAAATTTTATTTTTTAGAAATGAATACTAGAGTACAAGTAGAACACCCTGTCACTGAAATGGTAACAGGTATAGACATTATAAAAGAACAAATTTGGATTGCATACACGGGTGAAACAGCTTTAAAACAAACTGATATTAACCCTAGAGGGCATGCTATTGAATGTAGAATAAACGCAGAAGATCCAAGTAAAAATTTTCAACCATCACCCGGGGTTATTGGAATGTGTCATCAGCCATCAGGATTCAGAACAAGAGTTGATGGTGCAATTTTCCAAGGTTATAAAGTTACACCCTACTATGATAGTATGATTTGTAAACTCATATGCCATGGGAGAAATAGAATGGAAGCTATTCAGAGAATGAATAGATCTTTAGATGAATTTGTTATTGAAGGTATAATAACAACAATACCTTTACATAAAAAACTATTAAATCATAAAAAATTTATAGACTCTGATTTCAACGTAAGTTGGCTTGATAAAGAAAAACTTATTTAATAACAATTTACAAGCCAAATATCATAAACAGGGTGATCGAATGGCCTTATTGAAGGACTTGAAGAAAACATCCAGCCATTAAAAACATAGACGTCATCTTTATCTTTATTAGTCAAGTCTTGTACTTGTAGATAAGCAGTGATCTCAGGATTATCATCAAATTCAGAATTTTTACATTTCATACTCTTGATCATTAAATCTTTATATTTTTTAACCTCACCATTTTTAAGTTTTATAAGAATATTTTTTGAACTAATCTTATCTAAAACCTTGATATCAGTATAGTTACCTTCATTTATATTCTTTGAATTAGAATTTAGGTTTAAAAAAAAAGATAGAAACAAAATTAAAAAAAAAATTAAGTAGTTAACTTTTCCAGGTTTTATATTTTTTTTTATTTGCATTTTTATTTTTATTCGGAAAATAAGCTTCGTCTGTTCCAGTAAGATTTGCTTGATGAGATTTTTGCCATTGATATTTTTTAGGATTATGATCTTTCTCTATCTTGTTAGGTGTAAAATGCATCCAAGAATACCACTCAACTGGTATTTTTGATGCATCTACTTCACCATTATAAATAACCCATCTTTTTCCCTTTTTACTCTCATAATATTTATTGCCAAACGAGTCCTTTCCAACAAATTTTCCAGATAATATTGTTTTTATTCTAGTACCAAAAGTATCTTGATTCCACCAAGTAAAAATTTTGTTAAAAATTGTCAACATTAAAAAAATAATTTTTTCACTTAATAATTGTATAAATTAAATTAGACTAAAATTTGAATTTGTATATAAATAAAATTAACCAACAATCAAATTAATTTAAAAAGAGGTCAAATGGCTAAATACTTAGTTGAAACTTATTACACATGTACGTTTAAAGTTAATCATTATCTAGACGATATAAATGAAACAGAAATTAAAAATCTCGAGAAGAGAGACGATGGCAAATTTGAAGTTCTTGAAGTCAAGCTGGATAATAGAAAAACTAAAAGTTTAGACTCAAAAAACAACCAAGTTTTAGAAAAAAACAAGATCAATGTAATTGCAGAAAATAAAAAGGTTAATAAACAAAAAATTGAAAATTTAATTCAAAATAAAAATATAAGCACTGATAAAAATGAAAAGAGACTTAGTATGCCTGACCGAAGAAAAGGATATATTCAAAAAGCAACCATAGGGGATCACAAAGTTTATTTACATACAGGTGAGTATGAAGATGGAAAAATTGGTGAAATATTTATTGATACAAGCAAAGAGGGTGAATTGGTTAAGGCATTAATGAATAACTTTGCAATTGCGGTTTCACTTGGTCTTCAATATGGAGTCCCTTTAGACGAATTTATCAATGCATTTATTGGAACAAAATTTGAGCCATCTGGTAAAGTTTATGGAAACGATAGAATTTTGTCAGCTTCATCGATTTTAGATTATATTTTTAGAGAATTAGCTATTTCTTACCAAAACAGAGAAGATTTGGCACATACTCCAGCGATAGGAGTTTCTGATAACTCAAATATAGATGATCAAAACTCTGAGGATCAAAATCAATTATTGAAAATAGTGAAAGATATTACAAGCAAAGGATTTGTCAGAAATAATTATAAAAAGAATCTAGTTGATTTGTCTGATGTAAAAATAAATTTAAAAGGTAAAAAATAATTATTTTTTTAGCTTAAGGGTCAAATTTAACTCTTTCAACTGTTCTTCTTTAACTTCTGATGGAGCATTCATCATCAAATCTTGAGCATTTTGGTTCATTGGAAACATAGTAACCTCTCTAATATTTTTTTCATTAGCGAGAAGCATTACAATTCTATCTATACCTGGTGCAATTCCACCATGTGGTGGAGCTCCAAAACTTAGTGCATTTATCATTCCACTGAATTTTTCATCAACTTGTTTTCTATCGTAACCAGCAATTGAGAAAAGTTTATACATTAATTCTGGGATATGATTTCTAATTGCTCCAGAGGAAAGTTCAATACCGTTGCAAACTATATCGTATTGGTATGCTAATATTTCCAGAGGTTTTTCGTAATTAAGTTTATTTAGATCTCCTTGAGGCATTGAAAACGGGTTATGGCTAAATTTAATCTTATTATCCTGTGCGTCTTCCTCAAACATTGGATAATCAACAATCCAACAAAAAGCAAAAACATTTTCATCTATTAAACCTAAATCTTCTGCAATTTTAGTTCTAGCTAATGATGTAATTTTTTCTAAATCAGATTTTTTTCCACATGATAAAAAGACACTGTCTCCCTCTTTCGCACCAGTTTTTTTCATTATTTCTTTAATTGCATCTAAAGAAAAAAATTTTCCTATTGGACCTTTAGCATAAAAATCTTTATCTTTTTCAATCGTAAAATAAGCTAAACCTGATGATCCCTGGTCTTTAGCCCATTTATCTATACTATCAAAAAAACTTCTAGGTCTATTTTTCGTACCTTTTGTGACAATGCATCTTGCTTTAGAACCAGATTTTATAAGTTTCTTAAAAATTTCAAATGATACGTCATCTCTTAAAAAAATTTCAGTTATATCTTGAATAACTAAGGGGTTTCTTAAATCGGGTTTATCAGTTCCATACCTTAACATACTTTCTGAAAAGGTTATTTTTGGAAATTTTTCAAATAATAATTTTTTATTTGAAAATTTTTTGAATGTATTAACCAGCAACTTTTCAACCACCTTAAACACATCATCTTGTTCAACAAATGACATTTCTAAATCTAACTGATAAAATTCCCCTGGACTTCTATCGGATCTTGCATCTTCGTCTCTAAAACATGGTGCAATTTGAAAATATTTGTCAAAACCAGAAACCATTATCATCTGTTTGAATTGTTGAGGAGCTTGCGGTAGTGCATAAAATTTTCCTGGATTTAATCTACTAGGAACGAGAAAATCTCTTGCGCCCTCAGGGCTTGAAGAAGTTAAAATGGGTGTTTGAAATTCTAAAAAACCTAATTTATTCATTTCTTCTCTTATGAATGAAATAATCTTAGATCTTAAAATTATATTCTCATGAATTTTCTTTCTCCTTAAATCTAAAAATCTATATTTTAATCTTATTTCTTCAGCATATTCTTGATCACTAAAAACTGGCATAGGCAACTCTTTACAAGAACCCAAAACTTTAAAACTCTCAATTTTAATTTCAATTTCACCTGTCTCAATATCTTTATTTATTGTATCTTTTGATCTATCTACAACTTCTCCATTAATTTGAACAACTGACTCTAGTTGAATCTTTTCTAATTCATTAAAATTTTTGTTATCTTTATTTATTATACATTGCGTAATTCCATAATTATCTCTTAAATCAACGAACAAAATATTTCCATGATCTCGTTTTTTATTTATCCAACCTGATAGATTTATTTTTTTTCCGATATCCCCTTTTCTGAGTTGATTACAATTATGAGATCTATACCTGTTCAATTATTCTCCTAAAACTTCTTTGATAATTTTTAAATCTATTGATTTCCTTTTTTTTAAACTCATTTGATCAATTTTATATATGAAATCAAATATTTTGTCATATGATCTATCAATTCTTTTTGTTATATAATTTAATAACTTATTATCCAAAGAGATTTGTCGATCTGATAAATTTTTGATTACCAAAGCAAAGACTAAATCATCATCTGGTTTTTCTATATTGAATAAAAGAAAATTATTTAGCCTCGAGTTTAAATCAGTCAATTCAAATTTTAAATTAACAATTGGTTTTTTTGTAGTAACAATCAAAAACTTATTGTCTTGATCAATAATATTTAATAGTGCAAAAAAAAATTTTTCATCAACATTATTATCTAAATTTTCTAGAATTATATTTTTATGATCTTTAATACTTTTTAAATTTTCGTTTGTGAAATCCTCTTTCTCAAATTTAATACCCTTAAATTTTTTTAAAAAAATATTTATTAAATGAGTTTTGCCGGAAAACCTTTCGCCACTTATATTTAAAAAATTCTTTTCCCAATTTGGCCAGTTATCAAACAAATTTAAGATATGGCGATTACTTTTTGAAATAAAAAAATTATCGTTTTCAAAATTTAATCTTTGATCAAACTTTATTATTTGTTGTTTATCGTCTATCATTTTAAGATCCATAATTTATTTTGAGTATCAAAATTATAATTATGACTACTCATCACTTTTAAAAAGACAGTTGCAGTGCCATTAAAAGTTAACTTATAATAAACAAAATTTTTATCAATTTTATAAACAAAAAAATCATAAACTAGATCAGTCTCTCTAAGTTTTTTTTCAAAATCGGAAATTTTTTCAGACTCTAAACTTTGAACTTTAATATTTATGGGAAGTTTAATTGAGGTATTAATTAAATTAAAGTTCTTCCAATAATCCTCATAAATTACTTTTAAATCCTCAATTAAATTTTTTATATCATCATTTTTCTCAATATCTAAATTTGAAAATGATTTATTTTTTAAAATTATCTGATTATTTACATTAATCCGTGATAAAATTCTTAATTCATTATTATTCTTAAAAATTAAAACAATAATATAATCTTCTATAGAATATTTTGAAAAAACCTCATTAAAGTCGTACTTTTCGATGTTTTCAAAATTATTTTTAATTAAATTAATATCCTCAAGATCTTCGGTTGGTAAAATATATTCAATTAAGTCAGAGTTTTTTTTATTTTCGTTCCACTGACTTAAAATATCATTTTTGTAGAAAATAAATAATTCATTCGTATTTTCGTCTATAATAACTGGAATAAATAAAAATTTTTTTTTAAAAGCTGCTGATGGAAAAATATTTTTTTTTTCAAGAAATCTATAAATTGCTTTTTTATTGAACGAAACATCTATATTCATAGAATAAACTTCATCTATAAATTTTTCTTCTTTTATTGAAAAAGAGTCAATCATTCCCTTAATTTGATTTATCTCAATTTGATTTATCTTTTTTTGATCTGTAGAATTTAAAATTGAAGACATTAATTCAGAAAAAGCTTTATCAAAACCATCATCGATTACTTTATTTTTGTCAAAATTTAACTCAAAGGGTCTCGATATTTCTATATTCTCAATATCGAATGCTATGCTTTGAAATTTAGCTGTGGAAAAAAAAAATAAAGTTAGAGATAGTAATATAAAAATTTTATATAAGTTTTTTGAATATATTATTTTAATACCTAACATACTATATAGTAATGAAAAAAAATTTATTTACATACAAAAAAAGTGGCGTTAATATTAAGGCCGCTGATAAATTTATTAAGTACATTTCCAAAATATCATCAAAAAATAACGGCAAAAAAAAGTTAAGTAGCATTGGGGGATTTGGATCATTAACAAATCTTCCTAAAAATTTTAAAAACCCTAAGATTGTTGCGTGTACTGATGGTGTTGGAACAAAAATTGAGATTGCAAATCATCTTAATAAATTTAATACAATAGGAATTGACCTTGTTGCAATGAGTGTAAATGATCTTATTGTGCAAGGTGCCAAACCACTTTTTTTTCTTGATTATATCTCAATAAATAAAATTAATTTATCAAAGTTAAAGTCGATAATAAAAGGGATTGTTAAAGGTTGCAAAATATCTAATTGTGAATTAGTTGGTGGTGAAACAGCAGAAATGCCAGGAACATATGAAAAAGGCAAATTTGATATTGCGGGTTTTGCAGTAGGACTAGTTGATGAAAGTAAGATACTAAAAAAAAACAAAATAAAAAATAATGATTTAATTTTAGCAGTTCCTTCAAGTGGTTTACATTCAAATGGATATTCTTTAGTAAGAAGTATTATTGCTAAGAAAAAAATTAATATAAAAAAAAATAGATATTTGAAAAAAGAATTAATCAAACCAACAAAAATTTACGTCAAAGAAATTTTAAGTTTAATCAATAAAAACCTTATAAATGGATGTGCAAATATTACAGGCGGTGGTTTACCTGGAAATATTGGAAGAGTAATTCCAAGTGGTTATTGTGCTAATATAAATTTAAATAATATTAAACCACTTAAGATTTTTAAATGGTTAAAAAAAAATAAGATTAAAGATAAAGAAATGTTAAAAACATTTAATTGTGGTGTTGGTTTTTGTTTAATAACTAAACCAAAAAATCAAAAAAAAATTATTAGTTATTTTTCAAAAGACTTCAAACCATATTTAATTGGTAAAATAGTTAAAAAACCATATAAGGTGAAACTAAATGGTAAAATCAATTGGGAATAAAAAAATTAAAACAGCTGTTTTTATTTCAGGAAAAGGCACTAATTTAAGAAATTTAATCAAATTTTCTAAATTAAAAAAATCACCAATAAAAATTTGTTTAGTATTTTCAAATAATAAGTTAGCGAAAGGACTTAATTACGCAAAAAAATATTTGATTAAAAGGAAAATTTACAATTTTACAAACAAAAAAAAAGCTGAATTTCTCATTCTTGAAGATTTAAAAAAAAATAGAATAGATCTAATTTGCTTAGCTGGTTTTATGAAAATCTTGTCACTTGATTTTATTAAGAAATTTAAGGGCAAAATACTGAACATTCATCCATCACTTCTTCCGAAATATAAGGGGTTAAATACGCACGCACGTGCAATTAAAAATAAAGATAAATACTCAGGTTGTACTGTCCATTTGGTAAATGAGAAGTTAGATTCTGGAAAAATAATTCTCCAAAAAAAGATAAAGATATTTAAAAAAGATACAGTTTATAAATTAAAAAAAAGAGTTCAGAAACAAGAATATAAATTGTACCCAAAAGCTATAAGTAAATTATTCTTTAATCTTTGAAAAAAAAATTAATTTCTTTTTTTGCATTTTCAACACTGTCTGAGCCGTGAACAGAATTTTTATCAATTGAAATTCCATATTTTTTTCTTATTGTACCTTCTTCAGCATCTTTTGGATTTGTTGCACCCATTAAATTTCTATTTTCCTTAATAGCATTTTCTTTCTCAATGATCATTGCCACTATTGGTCCTGATGAAAGGTAAGTACATAAATCATTATAAAATGGCTTAGTCTGATGCACTTGATAAAAAAGCTCTGCTTCAGTTTTTTCTATTTGAATTTTTTTTTCTTTTATAATTTTAAAACCTTTTTCTAAAAACATTTGTTTTATTTCATCTTCTAAATGTCTTTCAACAGCATCTGGTTTTATTATTGACAGAGTTTGTTCCATATTATTCGTAATTGTCCTCTATTAGTTGATTTAATAATCTTACACCATAACCTGTTGCTCCACCTGAATTTAACGCACCACCATATTTTGAAAACGCCATCCCGGCGATATCTAAATGAGCCCAAGGTGTTTTATTAAGAATAAATCTCTGTAAAAATTGTGCTGCTGTTGTAGATCCTGCACCCCCAACATAATTTATATTTTGCATGTCAGCATTTTTAGAGTTTATAAGTTTATCAAAATTTTTATGTAATGGCATTCTCCATAACTTTTCTTGAACTTTTTCACCAGCATCTAATAATTGTTTAGATAATTTATCATCATTAGAAAACAGTCCAGCATACTCTGAACCTAAAGAAACTATAATTGCTCCAGTTAAAGTTGCTAAATCAACAATAAATTTTGGTTTAAATTTTTTTTCAGTAAATGTTAATGCGTCAGCTAAAACTAGTCTACCCTCTGCATCAGTGTTTAAAATTTCAATAGTTTTTCCACTATAAGATTTTACAATATCTCCAGGTCTTTGAGCATTTCCACTAACCATATTTTCCACAAGCCCCACAACACCAACTGCATTAACTTTTGCTTTTCTTAGTGCAAGATTTTTCATTAATCCAACAACGGCAGCAGAGCCTGCCATATCATAAGTCATATCTTCCATAAACTTGGCCGGTTTTAGAGAATAACCACCCGTATCAAAGCATACTCCTTTTCCAACGAAAGCCAAAGGTGCAGATTTATTTTTTGCACCATTCCACTCAATTGTAACAAGATATGAACCTCTAATACTTCCTTGACCCACACCCAATAATGCATTCATTCCTAATTTTTTTAATTTTTTCTCATCATAAATATTTATTTTTAAACCATTTTTTTTTAATGAATTAATTCTTTTTGCATATTCATCTGGATGTAAAACATTGCCCGGTTCTGAAACTAAATCTCTTGTATAGAATGTACCCTCTTCAAGAGCTTTGAACTTTATCTGATCAGAATTAGATGTCTTATTGTTTGATCCAATCACATTTACCAAAACATTTCTCCTCTTCCTTTTTGATTTATATAAATTAAATTCATATGACTTTAATTTCAAACCATGTAAAAAATGACCCAAAAAATTTTTGGCTTTAACAACAATAGTATCGGAATGAACAAAATAATCATTTTTTTTTTCATAATTTATATGTTTATGAAATTTTGCGCCTAAATTTTCTATGTCTGATGCTGTTATATCTTTTTTAACAGATACTAAAAATATCGACTTTTTTGAGTTAATTTCAAAAACAAGGATGTCTTGCTTTAAATCATTGGTTTTTAGCAGTTCAAATATATAATTGTACTCAGTATTTGAAATGAACTTTTTTAAACTATTAATATTGAATTTTTCCTCAACAAAAAGCACTAAGTTAGCTGCTGGGTTTTTAGAACCTTTATTTTTATAATTAATTTGAATAGACATAAATTTTAAATACACTCTATACGTGTTTCTGGTATATATGTTCAATATTATAAAATATCAATGAAAAAAATACTATTTAGAAAAATTTTAAACGATTGTTTAATTTTCTTTTTTATCTCTCTAATCTGTTCAAGTCTCATAGTATGGGTTTTTCAAGCAGTTAACTTTTTAGATATTATGATTGAAGATGGCAGAGATTATGCCATTTATATTAATTATACATTATTAAACTTTCCAAAAATAATTTCAAAAATTTTACCTTTTGCTTTATTTTTTAGCTTTTCATATGTCATTACAAAGTATGAGTTGAATAATGAAATGATAATTTTTTGGAATTTCGGAATTAATAAAGTTCAATTAATAAATTTTTTTTTAAAAATTTCTTTATTATTAATGATTTTTCAAATTATTTTTACTTCTTTGTTAGTTCCAAGATCACAAGAATTATCCAGATCTTTGATGAAAAATTCAAATATTGATTTTTTTGAGAGTTTTATAAAACCAAAAAAATTCAATGACTCCATTCGAGATTTTACAATTTTTGTTGGTAATAAAACTGATGATGGATTACTTGAAAATATTTATCTTAAAAAAGATATGAAAGATGATTCTTTTCAAATTACAATTTCTAAAAATGGAAAATTTGTTCAAAAAGGTAGTGTCAAATTTTTAGAATTATACAACGGACAAACAATAAGTGGCTCTAAGAACAATATCTCAAATTTCAACTTTTCTAAATCTGACTTTAGTCTATCGAATTTAAAAGCTGATGTCGTAACACTTAACAAATTACAAGAAACATCAACATCATTATTAACTAGATGTGTTGCTCAATTAAATAATTTTAAATTCAAGTTTCTAAATACCTCTGAAAAAATTGATATGCATAATTGTGAAATAAGTGGGTTAGGAAATATTTATAAAGAATTGTACAAAAGATTTATTATACCATTCTATATTCCAATACTTATTTTGATTTCGTTGTTGTTGATTTTATACTCTAAAGAAAATATTAATTATTTTAAATACAGAACTTTAATTTTTTTCGGTGGTTTTATAACAATCGTTTTTTCAGAAACTACTTTAAAATTTATGCAGGATACTTTAATAGGGAACATTCAATTGATATTAATACCTATAATAGGTTTTTCAATATTATACATTTATACTTTGAGTAAATTAAAGAAAACACAAATTACAACATAATGAATTATAATGAAAACGTATATTAAATATCTGATTTATAATTTTCTAAAATCTTTTTTATTTGTTTTTTTTATTATTTTTTGTCTAATTATCATCTTAAACATCTTAAGTGAAATTGAATATTTTAAAAATTACAATGTAGAAACATATTTTCCAATTTATATTTCAATTTTAAATTCTGCAGATTTAATATTTGAAATGTATCCATTTATTTTTTTACTCTCTACTCAAATTTTTTTTATTTATTTAATTAATGATAATCAAATTCAAATTTTTAAATATTCAGGATTGCAAAATTCAAAGATAGTAAATATAGTTAGTGTCTTATCGTTGATAATGGGAATAATCATAATAACTGTATTCTACAGTTTTTCCTCAAATTTAAAGAATCTATATTTGGAGTTAAAAAATAAATATACAAGTGATAGTGAATATTTGGCTGTAATTACTAAAAACGGTTTATGGATCAAAGATATAGACAATGGAAATATTAAAATTATAAATGCATCTAAAATTGATGGTAATACTTTGAATGATGTATTTATAAGTGAATTTGATCAAAATTATAATTTAACTAGAAACATAATGAGTAAAAAGGTAGATGTTTCCAAAAAAAATTGGATATTAATCGAGGGTAAAATTTACGAAAAAAATAATTCACAAAAATTTGAGAAATATGATTTTTTTTCAAATTTTGACATAAAAAAAATTAACGATTTATATTCAGACTTATCATCGCTCTCACTTTTAGAGCTTTTTGATCTAAGAAAAAATTATAAACAAATCAATTACTCAACGATTGAAGTTGATCTTCAAATACATAAGCTATTATCCTACCCATTTTATTTTACACTAATGACAATTTTTGCATCGTTAATCATGTTTAATACAAAAGGATTAAATAATAATACTTTTAAAATTTTAGTTGGACTGTTTTTTTCTGTTGTTATTTACTATGTTAATAATTTTTTTTATGTTTTAGGAAAAACAGAAAAAATGCCAATGATAGCCTCTGTTTGGTTGCCCTTAATTATATTATCAATGATTAATTTCAGCATGATAAAGAAAGTTAATCAAAAATGAAAATGAGAATTTTAAAAATAATCTTTTTCTACTTTTTAATATTAGTAAATCAAGCTAATGCAATTGATCAGTTTAATTTTAATGTAACAGAGGCAGAAATTTTAGATGATGGAAATATATTTAAGGGTACTAAAGGAGGTACTGCTACCTCAAATGAGGGTTTAATTATATCAGCTGATAACTTTGAATATAATAAAAAAATGAATATTCTTAATGCTTCTGGAAATGTAAAAATTGAAGATAGTGCCAATGACCAGATAATATTTTCTGAAAAAATAATATACATAAAAGACGAAGAAAAAATAATAACAAAAGGTGAAACTAGAGCTATTATCGAGTCAAATTATAACTTTCTATCAAGTGATATTACATTTCAAAGAAATAAGATGGTTTTGTCTTCTGAAAATAAATCATCTTTAACTGATAAAAATTTGAATCTCTATAAATTTAAAGATTTTGAATATCTACTTGATAAAAAAATTCTTAAAGCAAATGCTTTAAAGATAACTACTAATTATTCAGGATCAGAAAATGAAAGAGACATATTTGAATTCGAGAGTGGTTTTTTTAATCTTGAAAATAAAAATTTTGTTGCAAAAGATACTAAAATAAATGTTAAGAAAAATATTTTTGATAATACTGATAATGATCCAAGAATTCAGGGTGTGTCATCTAAAAAAGAAGGCGATATTACTGAGATCAATAAAGCTACTTTCACAAGTTGTAAATTGAGGGAAGATGATGATTGTCCCCCGTGGAGTATAAATGCACAAAAGATTATACATGATAATACTAAAAAACAGCTTATATATAAAAATGCATTATTAAAAGTATACGATATCCCAGTTTTATATTTTCCAAAATTTTTCCATCCAGACCCTTCTGTTAAAAGACAAAGTGGACTTCTTCAACCTAGATTAAATAATTCAGAAACTTTGGGATCTTCATTTCTTTTACCATACTTTCATGTTTTATCAGATAACAGAGATATAACATTTAAACCCACAATATTTGATAGTGATATTTATATGTTACAAAACGAATATAGAGAAGAAAAAGAAAATTCCTCATTTATAATTGATATAGGTCATACAGCTGGCTACAAATCATCTAAAGATAATAAGAAAAAAAGCATAGCTCATATGTTTTCAAATTTTAACTTTGATCTTGGTTTGGATAAATTTATTAAGAGTAAATTAGAAGTTTCTCTGGAAAAAACTACAAATGATACATATTTAAAAGTTTTTGAGTCAAATTTAATTGATATAGATAAAAAGATTAAACCATCAAGTCAAAGCCAGCTTACATCGAATGTAAAATTAGATTTGAGTCATAATAAATTTAACTTTGAAACTGGAATGACATCATATGAAACTCTTGGTGGTCTAAATAGTGATAAATATCAATATATTTTGCCATATTACGAACTAGATATTCCACAAATCAAAACTAATGAATACGGCAATCTGAGTTTTTCATCTAGTGGAAGTAATAAACTTAAAAATACAAATAGTTTAACCACCTTGATAAATAATAATTTAAATTTTATTACAAAAGATTTCATCTCATTCAATGGAATAATAAATAATTTAGGATTTTATTTTAAAAATACAAATAAAGTAGGAAAAAAAGTATCTACTTTAAAAAATAGTCCTCAAGTTAATTTGATGAATATAATTAATTTTGAAAGTAAGTATCCTTTAATAAAAATTGACGAAAATCATTACAATTCATTAATTCCAAAATTATCTTTCAGAATAAATCCAACAGACATGAAAAACTATAAAAATGAAAATAGAAAAATAAATACTAATAATATTTTTTCTATAAATAGATTGGGACTTGATGATACATTTGAGGAAGGAAAATCACTTACACTTGGTTTTGATTACAAAAAAGAGTCCCTAAAAGACATAAATAGATTTTTTGAGTTTAAACTGGCATCTGTTTTAAGAGATACTGACGAAAAATTTATTCCAACTAGTAGCACCATAGGTCAAAAGAGTTCAAATATTTTTGGAACCACGCACTCAAATTTTTCAAAATTTTTCAATTTAAATTATAATTTTGCTCTGGATAATGACATGGAAACGTTTGAATATAATTCAATAGGCTTAAATTTCAATTTTGAAAAAATAACCTCTAATTTTGATTTTATTGAGGAAAATGGAAAAATGGGAGACTCAAACGCTTTAGAGAATACAACCACATTAAATTTTGATAATGATAATTATTTATCTTTTAAAACGAGAAGAAATAGAAAAATTAATTTAACTGAATATTATGATTTAGTTTACGAGTATAAAAATGATTGTCTAACAGCAGGTATTAAGTACAAAAAAACATATTATCAAGATAGAGATTACAAACCTAAAGAAGATTTACTATTTACAATCACTTTGTTCCCATTAACACAATATGAACAAAAAGTTGATAATAATTTATATAATTAAAAATGTTAAAGCAAAAATTAGTTTTTTTAATTATTTCAATAATATCTTTTTTTCCAGTTAATGTTTTTTCAACAGAAAATAAAATTTTATTAAAAATTGATAATGAAATTATAACTTCAGTAGATGTTCTAAATGAAATCAATTTTATAACTACAGTAAATAAAAATACTGATAAAATCTCCAAAGAGGAATTATATAAAATTTCACTTAATTCCCTGATCAAAGAAAAAATAAAAAAAATTGAAATATTGAGAAATTACAAATCAATAGAGGTGGAACAAACATTTATGAAAGAATTAATTGCTTCTTCTTATCAAAAATTAGGATTTAAAGATCTGGGGAGTTTTAAAGTTCATTTAGATAATAATAATATCAGTTTTGAAAATTTTAAGAATAAAATAGCTATAGACTCTCTTTGGAATGAAATAATCTTTTTCAAATTTCAAAAAAAAATTAAAATTGATAAAGATAATCTAAGAAAACAGATAATTGAAAAAAAAGATAAAGAAATAAAATCATATTTACTTTCAGAAATAGTTTTTAATGTCGATGAAAAGTTAAATTTTGAGAATAAATACAATCAAATTAAAGAAGATATATTTGAAAAGGGCTTTGATAATGCTGCATTACTTCATAGCATATCAAATACCTCAAAATCTGGTGGTGAACTAGGATGGATTGAAGAAAATTCTCTAAATTCTAAATTGCAAAAAGCTATCTTAAAACTAAATATAGGCGAAATTACCAAACCGATAATAATTCAAGGTGGTTTTTTAATTTTAAAATTAAATAACACAAAAAAAATCAAGAATAGAGTTAATGTAGAGGTTGAGTTAAAAAAATTAATTGCCAAAGAAACTAATCAACAATTAAATCAATTTTCTAATATATATTTTAATAAAGTTAAAAAAGAAATTAAAATAAATGAAATCTAAGCCAATTATAATTATAACAGGGAATCCTGATAGCATTTTTTTTGAAATTTTTATTAAATCAATAAAATCAAAAAAAATTTTGAGCCCAATAATTCTAATATCAAATTATAAATTATTAATTTCTAGTATGAAGAAATATGGTTTAAAAAAAAAAATTAGGTTTCTTTATTTAAGTGATTTAAAAAAATATAAATTAGATAATAAAAAAATTAATTTGATCAATATTGATCACAATCAAAAACTTAGATATTCATCTTATAATTATATTAAAAGATCATTTGATATTGCTTTCAAATTAATAAAATCCAAATACAGTAATAAATTTATAAATGGACCAATAAATAAGAATGATTTTCTTAAAAAGAAATTTCCTGGAATAACTGAATATATTTCAAAGAAATTCAATACAACAAAAACTGCAATGCTTATTTACAACAAAGATATATCAGTATGTCCGATTACAACGCATTTACCAATTAAAATGGTTGCAAAAAAAATATCAAAAAAAATCATAAATGAAAAAGTTAAGCTGATAGACGATTTTTTCAAAAAAAATTTTAGATATAAGCCAAAAATTGCAGTCACAGGTTTAAATCCTCATTGTGAAAGCATTTTAAAAATAAATGAGGATAAAACAATTATAGCACCGGCGGTTAAAATTTTAAAAAAAAGAGGCTTTAGTATTTTTGGTCCATTTTCTGCAGATACAATTTTTTTAAAACAAAATAGAAGGAATTATGATGTTGTTTTAGGAATGTATCATGATCAAGTGTTAGCTCCAATTAAGACATTAAAAGAGTACGATGCAATAAATATTACGCTAGGATTGCCCTTTTACAGAATTTCTCCTGATCATGGTCCAAATAAAAAAATGATAAAAAAGAATGCCTCAAATCCACTAAGTTTACTTAGAGCGCTAGAATTTCTTGATAAAAAATGACTTTTGCAAAAAAGAGTTTAGGTCAAAATTTTTTGATTGATGAAAATATTATTAATAAAATTTCAAGTTTAATAAAAATTGAAGATCAAAATATTCTTGAGGTAGGGCCTGGCACAGGCAACCTTACTAATGCTTTATTAAAAAAAAAACCAAAAAAATTTTATGTAATTGAAAAAGATGATAATCTGGCAAATCTTTTGAAAAAAGAATTTAAAGATAAAATTATTGTAATAAATGATGATATACTTAAAGTAAATGAAAATAATTTATCTAATGAAAAATTAATAGTATTTGGAAACCTACCTTATAATATTTCTACCGAAATATTATGTAAATGGATAATAAATCTTAATGACAAAAAAATATGGTTTAGAAATTTTATATTAATGTTTCAAAAAGAGGTGGCAGATAGAATTTTGTCTAAATGTAATTCCTCGCATTATGGACGATTATCAATAATAGCAAATTGGAAGTTGGATATTAAAAAGATTATCGACATAAAACCAAATAGCTTTTCACCTAAACCAAAAATCAATAGTTCTTTGTTATTTTTTTCCCCAAAAAAAAATTTTTTAAAAATTAAAAATCCTAAAAATTTGGAAAAAATAACTAGAATTTTTTTTAGTCAAAGAAGAAAAATGATTAAAAAACCATTTAGTCAAGTATTTTCAAATAACATTAAAATAGCAAAAAAACTTAAAATCGATCTTAGTTTGAGACCTCAAAATCTTACTTATAATACTTATTACGAATTAGCTAATGAATATGAAAAATTAAGAAGTTAATTTATCAATATGTGATCTAATATAATCAGAGTCATAATCTTTAGATCCATTATTTATTTCAGCTTGGATAAGATTGAAAATTTTTGAATAACATTTTTCTAAATTTTCGTTAATTACAACATAATCATAGTTTATCCAATGTAATACATCTCTGCTAAATTGTTTCATTCTCTCAGTTGCTATTAATTTATCTTTCATATCTCTGTTCGACAATCTCTCGAAAAGTACCTCTTTACTAGGAGGTAAAATAAAAAAAGTTATTAATTTATAATCAAGTTTTTTATTCTTGATTTGATCTGCACCCTGCCAATCTATATCAAATAAAACATTTTTACCCTTGTTCAATTTATCAATTACAGGTGTTCTTGTTGTGCCATAAAAATTATCAAACACTTTAGCGTACTCAAGTAATTCCTCGTTTTTGATTAATCTTTTAAAATCTTGCTCTGAAACAAAATAATAATCTTTATCAGGCGTTTCATTTGGCCTAGGTTTCCTTGTCGTGTGAGAAATAGAGACCTCAAAATTATTTAATTTTGAAAGTAAACTTACTAGTGTTGTTTTTCCTGCTCCTGAAGGAGAGGATAAAATTATCATAGTCCCATCATTATTAGTGGGCATCTTGATATTTAATTTGCTTTTCCTTCAATAAATTTTACAGCGTCCCCAACAGTTAAAATTTTTTCAGCTTCGCTATCAGAAATTTCTGATCCAAATTCTTCTTCAAAAGCCATCACTAATTCAACTGTATCCAAACTATCTGCTCCTAAATCATCAATAAAGCTTGACTCCTCAGTTACCTTTGCCTCATCTATTCCTAAATGATCTGCGACTATTTTTTTTACTTTGCTTGAAACATCTTCTGACATATTGATCCTTTATTGTTTTAAATTCTTAATAGTTTAAAAACATCTTTTGTCAAGCCATATACATACCTCCATTAACATGAAGTGTTTCACCATTTATATAATTTGATTGTTTTGAAGCTAAAAAAAGAACAGCATTTGCAATATCTTCAGGCTCTCCAAATCTAGAGGAAGGTATTTTAGATAATAAAATTTCTTTATACTTTTCATCTATCTTGTCCGTCATTGCTGTTTTAATAAAACCTGGAGAAATACAATTTATATTAATATTTTTTTTTGCATATTCAATTGCTAAACTTTTTGACATCGCAACTATTCCAGCTTTTGAAGCACAATAATTAGCTTGTCCAAGATTTCCAGTGTGGCCAACTATTGAAGTAATATTGATTATTTTTCCAGATTTATTTTTTAACATCTTTTTAATTGCAAATTTACTTAACAAAAAAGTTGAATTTAAATTTATATCAATTACTTTTTTCCAATCATTAAATTCCATTCTTATTGCTAAATTATCAATTGTAATACCAGCATTATTTACAATACAATCTAAATTACCATCAAAATGCGATACCGCATTTTCAATAAATCCCTCTATTTTGTCCATTTGTGAAATATCAAATTTTAATATCTTAATGTTTTTAAATTGAGATTTTAATTCATCTAATTTTTCACTTTTGGTTCCAGATGCTAAAATATTTGCTTCACAATCATTCAATTTTTTTACAATTGAATTTCCTATTCCACCAGTCGCTCCAGTAACGATAATATTTTTATTTTTTAAATCATTCATATTTTTAATTCTTTTATATCAATCTCTTCATTTATTGAATTTATTTTTACGTCTTTACTTATTCTTTTCACTAAACCTGAGAGGACTTTTCCTGGACCAATTTCAATAAAATGATTTATACCATTATTTATCATATAATTTACGCTCTCTCTCCATCTTACTCTATTTTCAATTTGATTAATCAATAATCTTTTTAATTCAACTAAATCAGAAATTTCTTTTGCAGTAACATTTGATATTAAAGGGGTCTTTGCCTCCAAAAAATTTAATTTTTCAATTTCTGATTTCATTATTTCAGTTGCTTTGTTCATTAATTTACAGTGAAAAGGTGCACTAACAGGAAGTTTTATATTTTTAATTGAATTTGATTTAAAAATTACAATTAATTTTTCAAGATCAAAATTTTTTCCACTCAAAACTAATTGACCATTTGAATTATCATTGGCTATTTCAACTTTAAAATTATTTTGATTATCCTCTAAAATTTTTTCTATTTTTTCTACATTTGAACCCAATACTGCCAACATCCCCCCTTCTCCATTTGGAACAGCATTTTGCATTGCATCACCTCTTAATCTTAAAAGTCTTATTGTATCTGAAAAACTTAAGTATCCTGCACACGATAAAGCAGAATATTCTCCAAGCGAATGTCCTGCAAAATATTTAGCTTTATTTAGATCTATATTAAATTCTTTTTTAATAACATTAAATATTGAGTAACTTATCAAGAAAATTGCAGGCTGTGTATTCACAGTGAGATCTAATTTCTCCTTTGGTCCATCCAAAATAATTTTAGATAAAGAAAATCCAAGCGCATCATCCGCTTCTTTGAATAAATCTTGAACTAAAGAATATTTTTCAAAAAAATTTTTTCCCATTCCAACTATCTGCGATCCTTGACCCGGAAAAATTACTGAAAACATCTCAAAAAAAACCTATTTTTTTTATTTTTTGCTATTGATATTGAAGATTTATAATAGTATATCCTCGTTTTTTATTAAAGAATTTAAATGAATTTATACGAACATACAATAATTGCTAGGCAAGATGCTTCACCAAGTGAAATCAGGCAATTGACTGAAAAATATTCTAAAATTGTTGAAAAAAATGCTGGTGAAGTTGTTAAAACTGAAAATTGGGGCCTTTTAAACTTATCTTATCTTATTAAAAAAAATAAAAAAGGTAGTTACATACATTTTAAAATCAAAGGTAAAGGAAATGTGATTCATGAATTGGAAAAAAATGAAGCAATAGATAAAAAGCTTTTAAGATACTTAACTGTAAAAGTTAAAGAGTTTGACCTTGAAACTAATTATTTTTCTAAAAAAGATGAAAGCGAAAATAAAAAAAATAACAAAAACTAATTATGCCAAAAAAACAAAGTGGAAATAAAAGAAACAAACAAAATAATTTTGCAAAGCTAAGTATATTTCAGCCCAACAAATATAAATTTAAAAGAAATTGCCCTTTTTCAGTAAAGGGAGCCCCAAAAATAGACTATAAAAATATAAAATTATTAAAAAAATATGTATCTGAAAATGGTAAAATTTTGCCTTCTAGGATAACTAACGTAAGTCAAAAAAAACAAAGAGAACTATCATTGTCGATCAAAAGGGCAAGAAACTTAGCTTTAATATAGTAAAAAAATGAAAGTAATTTTATTAGAGAATTTTAAAAGATTGGGATCAATTGGTGAAATAATTGATGTTAAAAGAGGATTCGCCAGAAATTTTCTGATTGCAAATAAAAAAGCTCTGTATGCGTCAAAAGAAAATATAGCACAAGTAGAAAAGCTAAAAACTGAATTATCAAAAAAAGATAATGAAAAAAAACTAAATGCACGAGCGTTGTTTGAAAAAATTAATCATAAAGAATATCAAATTAAAAAGCTTTGTACTGAAAATAATGAATTATATGGATCAGTTAAACCAACTGAAATATCAAAACTCGTGAAAGAAAAAGAGAGTATTGAGATTAAACCTTCAATGATACAGCCTATACATGAAATAAAGTCTTTAGGAAAATTTAAGGTCAAAGTCTCTTTGCACTCAGAAGTTGATGCTGAGATTAGTATAAAAGTTGAGTCTGCCGAAAGCATACAATAATTATACAATTTTTTCCCCAGCTTATTTTTAAAATTTTGCTTCAGTTTTTTTTGTGTAAATTATTAATATGGAAAATTTAACTTTAGTTAAAAATAACTTTAAAGAATTACCAAATAATATCGAGGCAGAGCAAGCAGTAATTGGATCAATACTGGTTTCAAATGAGATTTTTGATGAAATAAATATTATTATAACAAGTAATAATTTTTATGATCCAATGCATCAAAAAATTTTTGCAGCAATCGAAAGTTTGATTTATAAAGGATTGTTGGCAAATCCAATAACTCTAAAAAATCATTTTGAGGAAGAAAAAGATGAAATAAATGTTCCAGAATATTTAGTTAAAATCACAAAATTTTCAACCTCAATCAGACAGGCAATTGAATATTCAAAGATTATTTATGACATGTTTGTTCGTAGGGAACTTATAAAGATTTCAGAGCAAACTATTGATGATGCTAAATTAGGAGATCTTAGTACTAGTGGTCAAAAAATAATTGAAAATTCTGAAAAAGAATTATTTAAGTTAGCTGAGAAAGGTTCTTTTAGTTCTTCTTTTATTAAGTTTGACAAAGCCCTTAAGGAAACTATTGATATGGCTTCAGCGGCGTATAAGAACGATGAGGGAATTGTGGGAGTACCAACTGGGTTAAGAGATCTTGATGATAGATTGGGCGGTCTTCACAAGTCTGACCTAATTATTATAGCAGGTAGACCAGGAATGGGTAAAACAGCTTTGGCTACTAATATTGCATTTAATGCTGCTCAAAAATTAAATGAAAGTGGAAGAAAATCTTCTATTGCTTTTTTTTCACTAGAAATGTCATCTGAACAATTATCTACAAGAATTTTAGCTGAGCAATCAAGAGTTAAATCAAATGATATCAGAAGAGGCAAGATAACAGATGAACAATTTGATAAATTTATTGAAACTTCAAAAAATATTGCCGAACTTCCACTTTATATAGATGAAACACCAGCTATCACAATTGCTGCAATGAGTAATAGAGCAAGACGTATTAAACGAATACATGGTCTTGATATGATAATTGTAGATTATATCCAGCTAATGAGAGGAACTTCTAATTATAAGGATGGACGTGTCCAAGAAGTTTCTGAAATAACTCAAGGTTTAAAAGCAATTGCCAAAGAATTATCAGTCCCTGTTGTGGCTCTTTCACAACTTTCAAGACAAGTGGAACAAAGAGATAATAAAAAACCACAACTATCGGATCTAAGAGAGTCTGGCTCTATTGAACAAGATGCTGATGTGGTTATGTTCGTCTACAGAGAATCATATTACCTAGAAAATAAAGAGCCAACACCAGCTACTGCAGAACATGCTGAATGGCAAGCGAAAATGAATGAGGTCTCTAATTTAGCAGAATTAATCATTGGAAAACAAAGACACGGTCCAACAGGAAATGTATTCCTTGAGTTTGAGGCAATGTTCACTAAATTTAAAGATACTCAAACTAATTAAATTTTAATATAAAAGGGTGAGATGATCGCCCAATTTTATCAAAATAATATTCTCAAATACCCAAGAGCTGTATTCATAATTTTATTAATAGCATTGTTTAGCTTTGGTTATTTCTCAAAAGATTTTAGATTAGATGCCTCTTCTGAAACATTATTGATAGAAGGTGATCCAGACTTGAAGTATCTCGAAGAAGTTACTGAAAGGTATGGTTCAAAAGAATTTCTTATTTTAACTTATACCCCAAACGAGAATATGATATCTGAAACTTCGATAAATAATCTCTTAAGTTTAAAGTATAAAATACAAAGCTTAAAATGGGTCCATAGTGTAATAACTCTTCTGGATATTCCTTTGTTAGATAATTCTGATGCACCTCTTCAAGAAAGATTACAAAATTTCAAAACTTTAAAAGATGAGGGTATTAACAAGGAAAGAGGCTTTAAGGAAATTCTTAGTAGCCCAGTATTCAGGAACTTTGTAATTAGTGAAGATGGTAAGACAAGTGGGATAATTGTAAATATTAAAAAAAATAAATATTTAGATGAAAAAAACAAAACTCAAGAGGAAATTGAATTATTTAAAGATAGATTAAAAAAACAAAATCATGAAAATATTCTCGAAATAAGAGATGTTATTAAAAGTTATGAAGATATTGGAAAAATACATCTAGGTGGAATACCTATGATTGCAGATGATATGATGTCATTTATTAAAAATGACATAATTGTCTTTGGTTTAGGAGTATTTTTTTTTATCATTGCAACTTTGTGGTTTGTTTTTAGAAAAATTATTTGGATTCTCGTTCCGATTTCTAGTTGTCTGTTCTCAGTAATTATTATGATTGGCCTTTTAGGTGTATTGGGCTGGAAAGTAACTGTCATATCCTCTAATTTCATCGCACTAATGTTAATTCTAACAATGGCTATGAATATTCATATTAGTACAAGGTTTCTTCAATTAAAAAAAATTAATCCTGAAAAAAATATTATGCAGTTAATCACGTTGACGACGAGTAAAATGTTTTGGCCAATTTTATATACTGTGTTGACAACAATTATTGCATTTCTATCTCTAATATTCAGTGAAATTAAACCTGTTATTGATTTTGGGTGGATGATGACTTTAGGTTTAATGACCTCATTAATTATTACTTTTACATTGTTACCAAGTTTGATCAGGTTTGTTCCTGAGGGTAAAATTTTTTTAAAGGAAGATAAAGACTCTAGAATAACATCTTTTTTTTCAAAGATTTCTCTAAATAATCAAAAAACAATTTTTTCTGTCACCATTTTAGCAATACTTTTAAGCTTAATTGGTATAAGTCGTTTGGAAGTTGAAAACAGCTTTATAAATTACTTCAGTAAGAAAACTGAAATTTATCAAGGCATGAAACTAATTGATGAAAAACTAGGTGGAACAACACCACTTGAAGTTATTTTAAAGTTTCCAAAAAAAGATATTTCAAAAGAAGCGAATGATGATGAATTTGATGATTGGGACGATGATAACCAAGATGATGAGAAGTATTGGTTCACTAAAGATAAGATTGATACAATTTCATCAGTTCATAATTATTTAGATGGATTGCCCCAAGTTGGAAAGGTTTTATCTTTTTCTTCAATTGTTGATGTAGCTACATTGCTAAATAATAACAAACCTCTTGGTACTTTGGAAATGGGTGTTCTTTACTCTAAAATACCTGAAACAATTAAAACAGAAATAATTGATCCTTACATATCTATAAAAGACAATGAAGCAAGAATAAATCTCAGAATAATTGACTCTCAAGAAGGCTTAAAGAGAAATGATTTGATAAAAAAAATAAATTACGATTTAAAAAATAAAATTGGTCTTGATGAAAAAAGTTTTAAGTTAAGTGGGGTATTAATTTTATTTAATAACTTGCTACAAAGTCTTTTCAAATCACAAATTTTAACGCTGGGATTAGTAATGATTGGAATTTTTATAATGTTTATAATACTTTTTAGAAATGTAAAATTGTCCTTGATCGGATTGGTACCAAACTTTATAGCTGCTTTTTTTATTCTTGGAATTATAGGATTGCTCAACATTCCACTTGATATGATGACAATTACTATCGCAGCAATTACAATTGGTATAGCTGTTGATAATAGTATTCATTATATTTATAGATTTAAGGAAGAGTTTAGCAAAATTAATGACTACAAAAAAACATTGATTTTGTGTCACTCAACTGTAGGTAAGGCAATTTTAAATACCTCAATAACAATTATTTTTGGGTTTTCAATTTTAGTTTTATCAAATTTTATTCCTACTATTTATTTTGGAATTTTTACAGGACTAGCAATGCTATTAGCAATGATTTCTGTATTAACATTGCTTCCGTCTTTAATACTGGTTATGAAACCGTTTGGAAAATAATTTAATGCAAGACTTGCTTACAAATTTTTATAAAGCAAGTTCAATTATCGATCTTGTTTATTTAATAATTACAATTTTTTCTTTAATTAAATGTTACAAAAAAGGGTTTGTCTTGAGTATTTTATCTATGGCAAAATGGTTATTAGCCTATGTCATAACTTTATTAATTTTTCCGAGATTAAAACCATATTTAAAAGGTATTATAGATAATGAGTATGTATTGGATATTGGCCTTGGAGTCTCAATATTCGTAGTTGTGGTATTTTTTGTTTTATTAATTAATAAGGGACTTAGTAAGGCAATAAGGTATACAGGAATCGGAAGCTTAGACACTGTGTTTGGATTCTTTTTTGGATTTATTAGGGCTTATATAATCTCCATATGCCTATTTTCAGCTGTGCATGTGGTGTATAATTATGAGAAATGGCCAAAAAATTTGAGTAAATCATTCGTCTTTCCATATTTACAAAAAGGTAGTAATTACTTATTAAAAGAATTTCCTAATGAAAAAACATATCAAGACTCTAAAGAAAAGATTAACGAACTTTGATCCGAAGATTAAAGAAGAGTGTGGTGTATTTGGTATAAGTAATGCTAAAGATGCTTCAGCATTAACTGCTCTTGGCTTACATGCTCTTCAACATAGGGGCCAGGAAGGTTGTGGAATCGTAAGTTTTAACGGTAAAGAATATTTTTCTGAAAAAAGATTTGGGTTAGTTGGAGATAATTTTAATAGGGAAAAAGTACTCAAAAAACTTCAGGGTGATTTTGCAATTGGTCATAATCGCTATAGCACTACAGGTGAAAACACACTTAGAAATATTCAGCCTTTTTTTGCAGACACAAATGCAGGAGGAATTGGAGTTGCTCACAATGGAAATTTAACTAATTCAATTTCACTTAGAAAAAAGTTGGTTGATGACGGAGCTATTTTTTATACAACTTCCGATACTGAAACAATTGTTCAATTAATTGCAAAATCTAAAAGATCAAAAACAATTGATAAAATTGTTGATGCAATTTTTCAAATTCAAGGAGGATACGCTCTTGTAATGCTTACCCAAACTTCTTTAGTTGGAGTTCGAGATCCATATGGTATCCGGCCTTTGGTAATTGGGAAATTAAAAGATAGTTATGTTCTGGCATCTGAAACTTGTGCACTTGATATTATTGGTGCAAAATTTGTTAGAGAAGTAGAAAATGGAGAAATAGTTTTAATTGAAAAAAATGAATTAAAAAGTATTAAACCCTTTCCATTAAAAAAAGTAAGGCCTTGTGTCTTTGAATACATATATTTTGCAAGACCTGACAGTATGCTTAATGGTAAAACAGCTTACGAATATAGAAAAAACCTTGGTTCAGAACTTGCTAAAGAAAATGATATAAATGCAGATATTGTTGTGCCTGTTCCGGACTCAGGAAATGCAGCAGCTTTGGGCTTTGCACAACATTTAAAAATAAAGTTTGAACTTGGTCTGGTAAGAAATCATTATGTAGGCAGAACTTTTATTGAGCCCAGTCAAAAAATTAGAAGTTTAGGTGTTAAATTAAAATTAAATGCGAACCAGTCAACTATTAAAGGGAAAAAAATAATCTTAGTAGATGACTCTTTGGTTCGAGGTACTACTTCACATAAAATAGTTAAAATGTTATATGATGCTGGAGCGGAAGAAGTTCATGTTAGAATTGCATGTCCAGAAATAAAATTTCCTGACTTTTATGGAGTTGACACTCCAACTAAAAAAGAGTTACTTGCTGCGAATAAAAACAACCAAGAGATATGTCAATACATAGGAGCAAAATCATTAAAATTTTTGTCAATTAATGGAATGTATCGAGCAATTGGTTTTGATCAAAGAAATGAGAGTTACCCTCAGCTAACGGATCATTATTTTACTGGCGACTACCCTGTTAAACCTATAGATGAACTTGGTGATAGTAAAATAACTCAATTATCATTATTAAATACTGCATCAAATAATTAAATGAAAAAAGTAAGTTTTACAGAAATGAAAAATGGCACTAAAGAAGATTATCTTTTTTTAGATAAACACGAAAAAGATTTTGCTAGCAAAACTGCTGACAGAATATTAAAGTTTATGTCTAGACTTACTGAAACCTTAGAGGGTTACCAAATATCTAGACTTGAACATTCACTTCAAAGTGCCACCAGAGCACATAGAAATGGAGAATCTGAAGAAATGGTTGTTGCTTGTTTATTGCATGATATTGGTGATGAATTAGCGCCCATGAATCATTCAGAGTATGCGGCTGCAATACTTAAACCATATGTTTCAGAAAGAACTCATTGGATTATTGAAAAACATGGTGAGTTTCAAATGTATTATTATGCTCATCATCTAGGTGGTGACAAAAATACAAGGGATAAATATAAAAATCATAAATATTTTCAAGATACGATTAATTTTTGTGAAAAATATGATCAAAATTCTTTTGATCCAAATTATGAGTCTTTGTCATTAGATTTTTTTAAACCAATGGTTAAAAAGATCTTTTCCAGAAAACCATACTCCTCACTTAAAAATAATTAATAAGTAAAATTAAATTAATGATTACTACAAAAGAACAAATAATAGAATATTTCAAATCTGGAATCAAAAATAAAAAAGATTTTAAAATTGGAATTGAACACGAAAAATTTCTTTTTAATAGTGAAAACAATAAAAGAGTTAATTATTCAAAAATAAAAGAGATGTTTTCTAAGCTTATCGAATTTAATTGGAACCCAATATTTGAAAACGACAATATTATAGGCCTTAATAAAGGGGGCAAAAATATTACTCTTGAACCAGGAAATCAAATAGAGTTATCAGGTGACAAACTTAATAATATTCACGAGGCATGCGCAGAGTCTTATGATTATTTATTTGAACTTAAACAAGTTACAAAAAAACTTAATATAAAAATTGTTAGCGCTGGTTTTGATCCAATATCAAAGTTATCTGAAATTTCAAATAACCCAAAAAAGAGATATAAGCTGATGACAAAAGATATGCCCGAAGGTGGAGAATTAAGTCTGGATATGATGTATCGAACCTGTGGAACACAATTAAATATAGATTATAGCTCTGAAGAAGATTTTAAAAAAAAATTTAAAATAGTTAATTCTATTGTTCCTATTTCTATCGCTTTGTTTGCAAACTCTTCAATTATTGAAAAAAAAAAAAGTAATTACTTATCTTATCGATCAAAAGTTTGGCAAAACACTTCTCGGGGTGGCCTACCTAAGTTATTTTTGGAAAATTTAAATTTTGAAAAATATGCAGACTTTATAATAAATTTTCCAATATTGTTTATTCAAAACAAGGATAATTATTTTTCAGGTAAAGGTTATACATTTAATGATTTTATGAATGGCAAAATAAAGGAATTAAATAATCGTCTGCCTGATGAAAGTGATCTATCAATTCACTTGAGTACAATTTTTACAGAAAACAGACTTAAAAAATATATTGAATTAAGATCTATGGATACTTGTGGCTGGGATTGCTTGTGTGCGGGTCCAGCATTTAATATTGGAATGTTGTACGGAAATTTAGATGAAATTTACGAATTGGTATCTAAATGGGATATCAATAAAATAATGAATGCTTATTTAGAAGCACCACAAAAAGGATTTAATACTCAGCTTATGGGCAAAGATCTTTTACACTGGTCCTCGGTACTATTGGATTTATCAAAAAAAGGCTTAGAAAAAAGAGATGTAGCTAATAAAAGTGGAAAAAATGAGACCTTGTTTTTAAATCACTTGCAAAAAGTAATTGATAATAAAACAACAAACGCACATCATATGATTATTAAATTTTCAAAAGATGAAGATTTAAATGAATTATATGATAAATAAAATTGTTGCTATTCAAGGGGATCACCCATCTAAATTGAACCCTTCAACAGACACAACTATTTTTTTAGCTCACGAGATACAAAAAAAAAATTATAGAATCTTTTATTATAATCCTAAAGATTTGTCCGTTATCAATTTTAAGGTAGTTGCAAAAGGTTTTTTCATTAAGTTTAATTACAAAAAAAAAAAATTTTTTAAAATATTAAAAAAACAAAAATTAGAACTCAATAAGTGTAAATTTCTGCTTATTCGTCAAGATCCACCATTTAATCTAGAATATATTAGTTCGACTTTGATATTAGATAAAATTAAAGGAAAAGTAAAAATTATCAATGATCCAACCGCAATTAGAAATATATCCGAAAAACTTTATTCAACGAAATATCAAAAATTTATGCCTCATACAATTTTCTCACAAAATATTGAAGAAATAAAAAAATTTTTAAAAAAAAATAAAAAAATAATTGTAAAGCCCATCAACAGCTACAGTGGAAATAGCATACACTTATTAACTAAATTTGATTATGGATTCTTTAAAAAATTTATTAAAAAGCATGACTATATTATGTGTCAAAAATATTTACCAAAAATAAACCTTGGTGATAAAAGGGTTTTTTTGATTAACGGTAAAGTCTTTGGTGCAATTTCGAGAATTCCAAGAAAAGGTTCATTTTTAAGTAATCTAAGTAAAGGTGCTAGACCAACAAACACTAAATTAACAAAAAAAGAATTAAAAATATCGAAATTAATTAGTAAGAATTTGAAAAAAGAGAAAATTTTCTTTGCAGGGATTGATTTTATTGATGGGCAGCTAAATGGTGATATTAATGTGACATCGCCAACCGGTTTAAAAACTTATTATGATATCTCTAAAAAAAATCTGGCTTTAGCTTTCTGGAAAGAATTGAAGGCGTGAAAAACTTATCAGATCAACAAAAAGGATCATTGTTAGCTTTTGTAGCTGTAATGTTTATTACACCAGACTCTTTATTCATTAGACTTTCAAATGTAGATACTTGGGGTTTAGTTTTTTATAGGGGAATTATTCCTTTTCTTACAGTTTTGTTGGGGATGTTAATTATTTACAAATTAAGTTTTTTCAAGATACTTTTATCCAGCGGTTATCATGGAATTTTCTATGTTATAACATTTAGTGTAACCAATATTACTTTCGTAGTTTCTATTCAAAATACAAATGTTGCAAACACACTCGTGATGATAGCGACTGCTCCAATGTTATCAGCGATACTTGGTGCAATATTTCTTAAAGAACCACCTGACAAAAAAACATGGATCTCAATAATGATTACTTTCTTAGCAATAATATATATTTTTTACGACTCCCTTAAACTAGGAAATTTTTATGGAGATATTTTAGGATTTATTACCGCAATCGGTTTAGCTGTGGGAGCAGTAATAATTAGATCTGCAAAAAATAAAAATCTTGTTCCTGCTGCTGTAGTAGGTAAATTATTTGTAGCCACTTTTGCATTACTTTTTATTGAAAGTTTTGCTTTGGTTGGAACAGATCAGCTTATTGTTCCATTGATGTGTATTTTGTGTGTAGCAATACCTTTTGTATTAGTAACTATAGCCCCAAGATTTATTCCTGCTGCTGAGGTTAATCTTTTTTTCTTATTAGAAACTATAATTGGTCCAATTTGGGTTTGGTTAATAATAAAGGAACAGCCAAGTTTGGAAACCTTACAGGGTGGCTTGATTATCGTTTTCACTATTGCAATTCACTCATATTTAAAACTTAAAAATTCGTAGTTTTGTCTTAATTAAGACTTGATTTAATAATACATCGCGAATAATTAGCGCAAATTTATGAATAAAGTTTTAAAAAATTCTTGGGCATTATTCTTAGGAATGGGCTTTATAATGATGGCCTATGGTTTTCAGGGATCACTCCTTGGTGTAAGAGCTGTTCAAGAAGAATTTAGTCTTACTTCAACTGGGTTCATGATGTCTGGTTATTTTGTAGGATACTTTATTGGTGCAGCAACTATTCCAAATATAATTTCAAGAGTCGGTCATATCAGAGTTTTTGCAGCTTTTGCATCTTTAGCTTCATTGGTTGTTTTAATTCACTCGGTTATAATTCATCCTTTTGTATGGTTTTTGTTGAGAATACTTACAGGTATAAGCATGGTTTGTATCTATACAGTTGCTGAGAGTTGGTTAAATGACAGATCAAGTAATAAAAATAGAGGAAGTGTTCTCTCTATTTATATGGTCATACTTTACGGAACCATGGGTGTAGGAATGTTTTTATTGAATTTTAGTAGTCCTAAAAATTTTCAACCTTTCATATTGGTTTCTGTAATTACATCAGCTGCTCTAATTCCAATATTACTAACGAAAAAGAAACCTCCAAATTTTAAAAAAATACAAGCAATGAGTTTGAAAGAATTATATGAGGCTTCTCCATTTGGTATTATCAGCTCTCTTTTTTATGGTACAATTCAATCTGCTCTATTCACACTGTTAGCCGTTTATGCAACTTCAATGAACTTTACAATATTAGAGATTTCAATTGTAACTTTTCTTTTAGCTGTGTCGGGTGCAGTCGCTCAATTTCCCGTTGGCAAAGTTTCAGATATTTATGATCGAAGAAAAGTAATTGTTTTTTCAACTTTTGGAGCAGCAATATTTGCAATTGTAGCAATATTTGTTTCAAGACAGATGTATTTACCAGGTGGTCTTGCAACAAGTAAAACTTGGTTTTACATTTTCTTTATTCTTTTTTCATTTTGTAGTTTACCAATGTTTTCATTAATACTAGCTCACACAAATGACTTTATTTCAAAAGATAAATTTGTTGCTGCTGGTGCTGGGCTTCAGTTTGCGTTTGGATTAGGTGCAATGAGTGGTCCATTTTTGTGTTCTATTTTTATGGATCTTACTGGGCCAAATGGTTTTTTTGTATTTCTTTTTATTTTTCATACCTTTATTGGTCTGTTTGGAATATACAGAATGAAAGTTAGAAAATCAGTTGACAATCCAGACTCTCAATTTGTCGCTATGCCTCAAACAATTACTCCAGCTGGTATAGAACTAAACCCGACTACTGAACACATAGAGGAACCCTACTCAGAAAAAGTTAAAGAAATACTTGAAAGAAAAGGTGTTAAATACAAAAAAGAAGTTGATGATGATAAAATTGACGAACAAGCTTATTAAGATAATCGCTTTCAGGTTGTAACCCAATTTAAACAATATTACTCAATTTCATTAAGATTTTTATTGAATAATTGTCATTTCTCTAGTGAAATAAAAAAAGTTAAAAATGCCACTAAAAAAAAAAAAAATTAAAAAAAAAAGAAAAGCTACTGGGTTAGCAAAGATTGCTAAATTTACAACCAGTTCAATAAGTAGCGCGTTATCAAATTACAAAAAAAATAAAGAATTAAATAAGATCAAAGCAATCAAATTACAAAAACTTGAAGAAAGAAACTCTCTTCAGAAAGAAAAGAAAGAATTAAAACTCTGGGAGGATAGATTAAATAAAGAAAGTAACAAAATTAAATTAAATGAGGACGAACTTCGGGTTAGAGAAAAAGAAATAAAATTAAGAGAAGAAAAACAAAAAACCGAAACTGAAAGATTGATTAAAAAAGATGAAGAATTGGTTTTAGCAGCTAAAGAATTAAGAGAGAAAGAAAAACAGATTAAAATTAGAGAAGAAGAACAAAATAGAAAAGATATTGATTTAAAAGTAAGAGAGGAAGAGCAAAAAAACAAGGAATTGAGAGAACAAAGACGTAAGAATAAAGAGTTAAAATTACTCAAAGAGGAGGAAGAAAAACAAAAAGAGCTTGAATATGTAAAAATTAAAGAATGGGAAGAAAAATTTGATAGGGAGCAAAAACAAAAAGAACAACAAGAAATTAGACGTGAACAAAGGCTTATTCAAAAGGAAATGGAAAAAAGAGCAAGGTTCGAGGAAATTGAAAAAAATCCATCAAGCTCATCAGTTAATTTAGAGAATTTTAATATAGATAAATCAAAAGAGAATTAATTATTCTATAAATTTTAACAAATTAGACAATTATTGCTCAAAATAATTATAGTCTTTTTATGAATAAGGAAAATACAATCAAATTATGGAAAGTAATTCAAGAAGCTGGTGATTTCCTAAAAGGACAATTACCAGAACATCCAAATCATCCTAAAGTAAGAAATCCTTATGCACATGTTGCAATTTGTATAAAAACTAAATTTAGTCAAAGTTATAAAGATATTCCAGACGAGAAATACAATGAAGTCATAGAATATATAAATTTTTTAAAAGAAAATCCAAGTTAGAATTACTGTTTAGGGAAATAGTCTTTAAGTTCACCTTCTCTATAAACATCTGCTGTGCAACAGTGAAGTCCCCCACCAAATGCATAAGCATCCCTCAACTCAACTGGGATTACTTCCATTCCTAATTTGTCAAGTTGATCTGCTTGATACTTTTCACTTTTTTCAACACACACTGTCTTTGGATCTAAAACTAAGACATTCATCGAAAGCCAAACCGAAGAATAACAAAGTGGCGGTGGTTCATTATGGGCAGGTTGTGCTGCATCAATTATTTCCCAACCATTATTTTCAAATAATTTTCTCTGCTCCTTAGGAAGTCTTCTTTGCGGATTGTTTATGATCAAACCTTCTTTAATTGGTGTAAATGTTGCATCAATATGTATAGGATAAGGATCTCCAGGAAAATTTACTGCATGAACCCTATGATCTTTATAATGTCGTTTTAACCAATCAATTCCTTTTAAATTTGTTGTAAAACCATGTTGCACTACTAAGTCTTTACCAAATCTTAATACATCAGCAGCATCAAACAATGGCTCTTCTTCTGTAGTTACAAAAAATTTATCTTCAGTCCACTGAAGTCTTTTTTGAATTCCTATTTTATCAGACAAATAATCTTTTCTATAATCTGCGTCCGTTAATCTAGGTTTCGGAGCAGACTCATGTCTCATGTTAGAATCTGAGTTATAATATTCTTTTAATAAAGGCCTATAACAAAGATATTCAAACCATCTACACCTATAACTCATTGTTGCCTCTAAAATTTCATTTCCTACTGTCAATAAAACATCTCTTGGTGGCATGCACCCAAACATTGTTTCCGCTTCCCAATCTGGAGTAGATGTTTTTTGATTAAAATTGATTGGTAATGGTCGGTCTACTCTAATTCCTCTTTTTTTTAAAATATCAGAAAAATCATCTAGTAATTGATTTGCTTTGTCTACAGTATCTTTGGTTCTTGGACCAAATTTACCTCGCATATCTGAATCTTCTGGAACCTTGGCATCTAATGCAGGCTCTGGCGCTGGAATACAGGTGCCATCAGCCCTACCGACGATTACATGCTTTAATGGATCCCACTCATTCCAACTATTAACAATTATTTTATTATGACTCATATAAATTTTTAATCATATTCTTTTAGAAAAATTATAATTTATCTTATTTTCATTTTTGAATTAAAAAAATCAGGTCTTTCCATAAATTTATAGTTCTAATTTAAAGCAATATGTCTTTTATTCCATCTCATAATAAGACTGTAATAAAAAAGTGACACAAAAAGGAAAAATCCACCAATGATTGTGTTAGAGGATGGAATTTCATTAATTCCAAATAAAGGTAACCAGACCCAAAAAATTCCACCAATAACCTCTGTCAAAGATAATAATGTTAATTCTGCTGCAGGAATCGCTTTAGATCCAATCGAATAAAGAATTAATCCAAGACACACTAGAGTACCGTGTAAAGAAAACATGGTGCTATTATAACTTGTAGAAAAAAAAGGTTGATTTTTAATTAAAATCATAAGAGCTGCTAATACAAAACAAAATAAGCCTGCAACTGCTACAGTAGTGAATTTAGGTGTTTCTTTTCTCCATCTTAATGTGACTGAAAATACTGAAAACCCAACTGACGAAGCTATTCCAAAAATAAAACCTATCAAAGAGTTTTTTTCTGTGCTGCCAATCGCCATAATAATAATTCCTATAGTTGCAATGAATATTGAAATCCAAACACTCAATGAAATTTTTTCTTTCAAAAACAAGAAGGCTAATAAAGCTGTAAAAAAAGGCATGGCCGCTAAACATAAAAGAGTAATAGCTGCACTTGTATTCGTTATCGAATAAATGAAAGAAATCATTGCAATACCAAGACCCAAACCACCAATTAATCCAGATTTTCCAATTTTTTTGTAATTTTTGTAAAAATTCATTCCTTCCTCAAAATATAAATACAAATTTAAAAGAATAAAAATTGTTAAACCTCTTCCAAATATATACTGCCATGGCACCATGTGAGGATCATTCATGTATCTAACAACTAATGGACCAAAAGACCAAAGTAAGCCAGCAAAAAGAACTACTGGAATAGCAATTTTTTCATTTTTAAGCTCGACCATAATGAATATTTAATTGTAATTAGATTGAACTACAACAAAATAAATTATTCAGTTAAATTTGAAAAAAAACTTGAGGTATGATCCATATTTTTGATCAGATAAAATAGAATATATTTTACTCTCTTCAGTTGTATGATAGGTTGTAAGTTAATTAGATTAATTAAAGATTTTAATGGACTTAGAAATACTAAAAATTGCATCTTTCACTGAAAATAATAAAAATATTACAAATCATACCCACTTTTCAAAGCTAAAAAATTCAATGTGTGGGGATGAAATACAGATTAAATTAATAATAAAAAAAGATAAAATTGTTGATTTTGGTTATCAAGGAAATGCTTGTATTTATTGTCAAGCATCTGCAAGTTTACTTTCTAAAATGTCAATTAATCAAAAAAAAATGAAAATTAATAAACTTTGTGATGAGGTAGAATTATATCTTAAAGGAAATAATAAAAATTCTAAAAATAAGTGCTCGTCTTTCAAAAAACTATTCAAACAAAAAAACCTTTCGAGAAAAGACTGTATATTACTTCCATTTAGAGCTTTAAAGAAGATACTAGTGAGTAAAATTTAAATGACAAATTTGAAGAAGTCTTTTTTAGCTGGTTTATTTTCGTTTATTACTATCAGTATATTAACTTTGTTAACTTATAAAACTGTGTATGGTGTATTTTTATTAGCTTCTTTTGGCTCATCAATGGTTCTTCTTTATGGATATCCTGAGAGTCCTTTCGCTCAACCAAAGAACGTTTTTTTTGGTCATTTCATAACAACCACTATCGGGTTAATCTTTTTAAATTTTGTTCCATTTCCAATTTATATTATTATTCCTTTAGCAGTTGGGTTTGGTGTTGGTTTTATGATTTTATTAAATGTAACCCATCCTCCTGCAGGTGGAAATCCCATTATAGTCATAATTGGTAGCGTCTCTTTTGATTACTTATTGAGTCCTGTTATAAGCGGGTCTTTAATAATTATTATTTCTGCTATTGCAATTAATCGATTTATTCTCAAAAAAACGTATCCTGCTAAGAAATAATTTATTTGCTTGAGCCTTAAAAATAATGTTAGATGCGTTTTAAAATTAACACTTTTAATTACATAGGAGAGTAAATGAAGATATTGTGTGTATTATACGATGACCCTAAAGGAGGTATGCCAAAATCATATCCTTTGGGAGATTTACCAAAATTAGATAAGTATCCTGATGGAATGACATTACCTTCACCTAAAGGTAGAGACTTCACGCCTGGTGAGTTACTAGGCTGTGTTTCAGGAGGATTGGGATTAAGAAAATTCTTAGAGAGTAATGGCCATGAATTTGTTGTTACAAATAGTAAAGATGGTGACGGATGTGAAGCTGATAAACATATTGTAGATGCTGATATTGTGATTTCACAACCATTTTTCCCATATTATTTAACAAAAGAGAGAATAGCTAAAGCTAAAAATTTGAAAATGGCAATTACAGCAGGGATAGGATCAGACCATGTCGATTTACAAGCTGCAATGGATAATAAAATTGATGTTGTAGAGGTAACATTCTGTAACTCAAGATCTGTTGCTGAACATATAGTGATGATGATTGTTTCTATGGTAAGAGATTACCATAACCAACATAGAATTGTTAATGAGGGTGGTTGGAATATCGCAGATGCAGTGCAAAGATCATATGATGTAGAAGGTATGCATATAGGAACAGTAGCTGCAGGTCGAATTGGACTTGATGCGTTAAGAAAAATGAAACCTTTTGACGTTCATTTACATTACTTTGACAGACACAAATTACCTGATGCTGTTGAAAAAGAACTTAATCTTACATTTCATGAATCTGTAGAGTCAATGGTTAAAGTTTGTGATGTAGTGACAATAAATTGTCCACTTCATCCAGAAACTGAAAATTTATTTGATGATGCAATGATTAGTAAAATGAAAAAAGGTGCATACATTGTTAACACAGCAAGAGGAAAAATTTGCAATCGTGAAGCAATTGCAAAAGCATTAAAAAGTGGACAACTAAGTGGTTATGCCGGTGATGTTTGGTTTCCTCAGCCAGCTCCGAATGATCACATCTGGAGAAGTATGCCTAATCACGGGATGACACCACATACATCAGGAACATCTTTATCTGCTCAAGCAAGATATGCAGATGGTGTAAGAGAAATTTTGGAGTGTTTTTTTGAAGGTAAAGAAATAAGAAACCAGTATTTAATTGTAAAAGATGGACAATTAGCTGGAATGGGTGCTCACTCTTACAGTAAAGGATCTGCTACTGGTGGTTCTGAGGAAGCAGCTAAATATAAGAAAAAATAAAAAATTCTTAAATTATTAAAGGTAAGCTACTTTAAGTAGCTACCTTTAATGATATAGACTCAATCTGTCTTTTTTGTATAAGTCTCATGATAATGAGATCTTTCATATTTATATTATTAAGTTTAATAATTTCTAGCTCTGTATTGGCAACAGAAAAGAATAAAGCATATTTTGCAGGTGGATGTTTTTGGTGCATGGAGGAGTCTTTTGAAAAACTGAGTGGTGTTGAAGAAGTGATTTCAGGATACTCAGGTGGAAAAACTGAAAATCCAACATATAAGGAAGTTACTTATGGTAACACTGGTCATTTTGAAGTTATAGAAGTGATTTATGATAAAAATTTAATATCTTTTGAGAAGTTACTAGAAAATTTTTGGAAAAATATAGATCCATTTGACTCTTTCGGACAATTCTGTGACAAGGGTTATAGCTATAGATCTGTAGCATTTTTCACAAACGAGAAGGAAAAAGACTTAATTGAAAAAGACATTAAAAAATTAGAAAAACAATTTAATAAAAAAATTGTTACCTATGTAAGAAAATTTGAAAAATTTTATATTGCAGAGAATCGTCATCAAAACTACTATAAAGAATATTTGTTAAATTATTTAAAATATAAAAAAGCTTGTCGAAGGGAAGAAGTTTTAAACAGAATTTGGAAAATGTAGGATTTAATGAAGAATAATATTAATTGGAATTTTGATAATACTTATTCCAGATTGCCAGACCCATTTAGAGAAAAAATTAATCCAGTAAAAGTTAAAAATCCTGAACTAGTTATGCTTAATAAATCCTTAGCTGAAGATCTTAATTTGGACTTTTCAGGTTTGGATCAAGCTAAATTATCAGCTCTATTTTCTGGTAATGAATTACCAAATAATTCTAGGTCAATAGCTCAAGCTTATGCAGGTCATCAATTTGGACATTTTACAATGCTTGGTGATGGAAGAGCAGTTCTAATTGGAGAACACATATCTAAAAGTAATCACAGATATGATATTCAATTTAAAGGCTCAGGAAAAACTGCTTTTTCAAGAAACGGGGACGGAAGAGCAGCTTTAGGACCCATGTTGAGGGAATATATAATTAGTGAGTCGATGCATTTCTTAAACATACCAACGACAAGAAGTTTAGCAGTTGCAAAAACTGGTGAAAAAGTGATTAGAGAGACCCAATTAGAAGGTGCCATACTCACGAGAGTAGCATCAAGCCATATTAGAGTTGGAACTTTTCAGTATATTGCTGCAAGAAATAAAAAAGGTGAGTTAGAGATGTTATTTGAATATGTAATCAAAAGACATTATCCAGAGATTGAAAGTTCAAAAAATCAAGCCTTAGATCTTTTAAATGTTGTTTTAAATAAACAAATTGAACTAGTTGTAAACTGGATGAGGGTTGGTTTTATTCATGGCGTAATGAATACTGATAATATGAGTATTGCTGGAGAGACTATTGATTACGGGCCATGTGCATTTATGGATATTTATGATCCAAAAACAGTATTTAGCTCGATTGATAAGTTGGGAAGATATGCTTATTGTAATCAGCCAATCATAACAAAATGGAATCTTTCAAGGTTTGCTGAGTGTTTGATACCCTTGATAAATGGAGATCAAGATAAAGCTATTAAATTAGCAACTGAAGTAATTGATACTTTTGAAAAAAAATATGAGGAAAAATGGTTGGGCATGATGAGAAATAAGATAGGCTTAGCTGATGAGGATGAGAAAGATAAGTTTTTAATTTTAGACTTACTTACTTGGATGCACAAGAATAAAGTTGATTATACAAATACATTTTGCCATTTAATGAATTTTCAAACCCAAAACGATATTGTTTACGAGAATAATGAATTTAGTAACTGGAAAAAAAGATGGCAGGAAAGATTAAGTCAAAATAGTTCTTCAGAAAAATACATAAACTTAATGAGAAGTGTTAACCCTCTTGTAATTCCAAGAAATCACATTGTCGAAGATGCCTTAAAAAAAGCAAATCAAGGGAATTTCGAACCAATAAATAATTTTTTAAAAATTTTAAGTAGTCCTTATACTGATCAAAAACATATCACTGAATATCAAATACCCTCTCAATCAGATGAAAATTATCAAACTTTTTGTGGAACCTAATTAAAGGACATATGGTTCGTGTCTGGCTTGTTTTCCCAAAACTCTTTCAACAGCCATGTTCGAGATATCAATTGATTGATAAGCTCCAGTTGTAATCAATTCTGTTAATGCTCTACCAATGCCTGGGGCTTGCATTAGCCCTCTTCCAGTAAAACCTGTTGCCAAATAAACATTTTCAAATTTCGGATGTTTTCCAACAACCGCATTATTATCTAGTCGATTACAATCATAATATCCTGCCCAACCTCCAGTTAATTTTAATTCTTCCATTGCAGGTATTCTTTTAGCTAATGCTGGCCAAACAAGTTCCTCAAAATCATCCCATGCCGGCTCAAGGTCTTCAGCATCAAAAATTGATTTTGGTGAACCTGCTAAATATTCTTTACCTTCAGGTCTCCAATAAACTCCAGTGGTCAAATCTCCAGTTAATGGCATTTCTGGAATATGTTTTGGACATTTAACTCTAAAGACAGTGTGTTTTTGAGGTTCAACAGGAATATCTTCCAAAAGTTCTTTAGTCCAGCAACCAGCAGCTGAAATAATTGTTTTGGCACTTATTTCAGAAAGTGATTTCACCTCACCTTTTACAAACTCTGCACCAAGATCAATAGCTTTACTTTTTAATGCACTATGAAACATAAAAGGATCAATCCATCCCTCACTTTGATTATCAGTAAACGTAGCTGTTTCAATACCCTCACAATTAATATAAGGAAAAAATTTATTTAACTCAGAACCTTTGATATTTTTTGTTCCTGCATCGCACGCTTTATGATTTTCTAATGCTTTATATTGTTCCTCTGCGTGCTCAGGTCCAAACATTAATAGATACCCATTAGTGACCATACTAGCAGTTGGATTAGGATTTTTTTCAGTTTTTAATAAATCAGGAATTTGAAAAATAAATTCTCTAGCAAATTTTCCTAGTAAAATATTTTCTTTTTGAAAAAATTGTCTTCTAAATCCACCTAAAGACAAGGGAAAAGAAGCTGTTTTATAAGTTGGATCTTTTTCTATAACTTTAACTTTTCTGCCCTCTTTTGACAAAAAGTAAGCAGTTGCGGCTCCTATTATCCCACCACCAACTATTACAACATCATCCATTAATTTAAAATTAGTAAGTTAATATTCAGAAATAATGCATAGCAACACCAAAGTAAATAGGGAATCATAAGGTAATAACTTACAAAATTGACACGTTTATATCTTATTATCAAAGTAATTATTAAACCAATTAAAATTATTAAAACAATTAAAGCTAAAAATATTTGGTGCAATCCAAAAAAAACGATACTCCAAGTTGTATTAAAAATAATATGGATAAAATAAATATAAATCGTATTCATATCCCTATTTTTACTATGCCAAAAAAACCATATGGCTAATGTCATCATTAAATAAAGTGTTGTCCAAACAGGGGCAAATATCCACTCTGGTGGATTAAATTTTGATTTTATTAATTGTGAATACCACGGCTCTTTAAGGCTAATTGTCACTAAACTACCAATAAATGAGGCTGAAAATGTAATGATAAAAAAAAGTAATAATGATAAAAATTTATTTTTTAACATATTGGTATTATACATCTTAAATAATGAATAAAAAAACAATTTGGATCACTGGTGGAAGCACTGGTATTGGTAAAGCTTTGGCAATAAAATTTGCTAACGAAGGGTGGAATGTTGCTGTTTCAGCAAGACGTGAAAACCTTTTAAATGAAATTTCAGATAATCATGAAAATATAAGTTCTTTCCCTTTAGATGTGACTGACAAATCAAAATGTAAAGAGGTTTTTGAAAAAATTAAAAATAAATTTGAAAATATAGATATTTGTTTTTTTTCAACTGGCACATGGGATCCAAAAAAAGAAAAGGATATTGATGTAGAGCAAATTGAGGAAGTATTCAAAATTAATTTTTTTGGAACATTAAATAGTATTAAAGCAGTCGAAGAATATTTTAAAAATAAAAAAAGTGGAACTATAACTATTGTTTCCTCAATTGCAGGCTATAGAGGTTTACCAAATTCAACAGGATATGGTCCCTCAAAATCTGCGCTAAATAATTTAGCTGAAAGTTTATATTTTGATTTTGGACGATCGAATGTCCGAGTATGTTTGGTATCACCAGGTTTTATCAAAACTCCTATGACAGACAAAAATGATTTTAAAATGCCTTTTTTAAAAACTACAGAATATGCTGCTGATAAAATATATGACGGTTTAATTAACAAAAAAGCTTTTGAAATTCATTTTCCAAAATCATTAACTATCACTCTTAAAATCTTAAGTTTTCTTCCAAGTAAAATTTATTTTGCTTTAGTTGGAAAAATGACAAAATATCAGAAAAAGAATTAATCTTTTACAAACACGACCGTTAGTTCTGCTACTTTGATACCAAACTTTGTCATCGTGGCTCTATTAATAGCTACTCGATCATCCTGTTTAAAAATCCAGTCATCAAAAGTTATTTTGATTTCTTTACCTTTTACTGGGACTAACAAAACATACTCAAACTTAAAAGCTGGACCATATGAGTAACCTCTGGCTTTACCAACTACATCTCCAGCGGTACCTTCATAATTATTTTCATCAATTTTAGTGATTTGCCATTGTCTGGTTTGTACTTCACCATCATCCCAATTAAATTTTTCATCAAGGATTAACTGTTTACCATCCCACTTGCCATCTAAATCTGCTGAAAACTGTCTTGTGACTTTTCCAGATCTATTTTGAAGAATTCCCCAAGCTTTTACATTTCCTGATAAGTAATTTTCTATTATCAGTCTTGGTTCTTTTCCTTTGAAATCTTCTGGTTTCATATCACTATTTTTTGAGCAGTTTGTAATTAAGAATAAAAAAATTATCAATAAAATTGATTTTATGTTTCCTATTTTAATCACAATCCTCCTGTTTTTTATTTATTTTGAATTGAAAATTGTATCAAATCGATATTTTTCGATTTAAATCCAGCTTCGCAATAAGAAAGATAAAATTCCCACATTCTCTTAAAAGTCATATCAAATCCTTGTTTTTTAATTAAATCCCATTTTCTATTAAATTCATTTTTCCAGATAGCTAATGTATTTGCATAATGATCAGCATAAGAGTCGTAAGACTTTATTGTTAAGCCATTGTCTGAAACATATCTATTCAAACTGCTTTTGCTTGGAAGAAATCCACCTGGAAAAATATATTTCTGAATAAAATCTTGTTTAGTTTTATATCTATCAAATAAATTATCATCGATCGTAATTGCTTGAATGGCTGCCCTGCCATCTGTAGAAAGGTTTTTCTTAATAGTTTTAAAATAACTTTCCAAATAATTTTGCCCTACTGCCTCAATCATTTCTATGGACGCTATTGAATTATATTTATTCTTTAAATCTCTATAATCTTTTATTTCAATATTTACTTTTTCATTTAAACCACAATTATGAATTCTCTGTTTTGCATATTCAAATTGTTTTTTTGAAATTGTAATACAATCAAGTTTCACATCATATTTTTTACCTAAATATTCAGCAAAACCGCCCCAACCACATCCAATCTCTAATACTCTATCACCGTTGCTGGGTTTGATTAAATCTATCATTTTTTGATATTTATTATTTTGTGCATCTGAAAGATCTTTAGCGGTCTCACTAAAAATTCCACTTGAATAAGTTAAAGTGTCATCGAGCCATAATGAAAAAAAATCATTTCCCAGATCATAATGTTTTGCAATATTTTCTTTACTTCTATTTTTTGTATTTTTTATAAACATATTCTTAAAAAAATTAACGATAGGGAAATCAAGTAAACCAGAAAACTTATAGATAATTTTGATATTTCTAGCAGTTATTTCAATTAAATTAGACAAATTATCAGTTTCAAATTCTCCTCTCATGTAAGACTCAGCAAACCCAATACTGCCACTTTTTATAAGGTTAAAAGAAAAATTTGGATTTTTTATTTTCAATTGAGCTTTTAAATCATCTTGAGGATTTCCAAATCTAAAAACTTTACCTTGATAGTTAGTAATTTCTAAATACCCAACATTAATTTTGGATAATATACTAAAAACTATTTTGTCTGAAAATTTATTTAAAGCCATTAATTTTCAAAAGATATATTGTTTCTTATTTTTAATTTTTTCTGTACAAACTTTATTCCTTTGGTCCATAATTTAAACGCTTCAAAATGTATCGCTGTAATAATCTTAAAGGTCATTAATGGGTGTTTTAAATAAGATTTGATTAACTCTGAAGTTGTAAAATCTGTTCTTTTACCATCTTGAGAAGCATACAATATTTTTTCATCTAATTGATATTGATCAATGATTACTGAAATTTTATCTGCAGGTTTTAAAATTCTAAAAAAATAATTACAATTCATTTCAATAAATGGTGAAACATGAAATTTTTTCTCACAATTATGCTGTATCATATTATTATTACTTACTTTAAAAACATATGTGTGTTGCTCTCCAAAAGTATTTTTTACCTCATAAAGTATAGATATTAAATCGTTGTGATCGTTGTATACATAAAAAACGCTTAGAGGATTAAAAACATATCCAAATATTCTTGGGTAACACAAGAGTTTAATTGTTATATTTTCACAATTAATATTATTTTGTTTAAGATTTTTTTTTACCCAATTTATTAAAGATGAGCCATCTCTTTCACCATGGTCTTTATCAAAAAAACTAACTAAATTAAATTTATTATATGAAAAGAGACTGATTGTTTTATCCAATTTTTCTAATTCGGAAAGGTCAATTAAAAGTGAAAATACTTTATATTTAAAAAAATGTATTTTTGGTTTAAATCTTTTATGAATAACAGTGCCGTTATAAATACAACTAGTCATTAAGGTTTTTAAGCATTTCAATAGATGACTTTATTCCATCTTCATGAAAACCGTAACCAAAATAACTACCACAAAAAAGCATATTTCTTTTATTTTGTAAATTTATAAGCTGGTTTTGAAAATTTAATGCCGATTGATCAAAATAAGGATGTGTAAATTTAACTTTTTTTAAAACTTTTTTCTCATCGATTGCAAAATAAGGATTTAAAGTAAGAAAAATATTTTCTTCACATTTAAGATTTTGTAATAAATTTAACCAATAAGTAATTGAATTTTTTTCTATTTCGTTTTTTTTAATTGAAGAATTCCATGAGCACCAGGCTTTTTTATTTTTTGGCATAACTTGTTCATCTATATGAATATATGCAGTGTTCTCTTTATACTTATAATTTGATAGGATGTTTTTTTCCTGATCAGTTGGATTATCAATTATTGATAAAGCTTCATCAGCATGCGTTGCAATTACAACTTTATCATAACCAAAATATTCACTTTCTCCGCCATAATATAAATCTATCCCTGTTGTTTTTGATTTAATTTTTTTGATTGGATAATTTTTAAAATGTTCACCACTGATTTTTGAAACAATATTTTGAACATAGGATCTACTTCGATTTGAGACTGTGTACCACTGAGGTCTATTTTTTAATTTAAACAAACCATGATTTTGGAAAAACTTTAAAAAAAATCTTAATGGCATTTGACTAGCAGCACTTGGTGGCATTGACCATATAGCTGAGACCATCGGTATCAAATGATAATTGATAAACTCTTTTGAAAGATTTTCCTTACTCAAATAATCACCAAGTGTAGTTTCTTGATCAATTTTTTTTATATTATCACATTTTTTGTAAAACTGAATTATATCATAAAACATTTTGAGGAATCTTAAATTAAACAGATTACTCTTATTCGAAAAAATTCCGCTTAATCCTCTACCGCAATATTCAAACGAAGATTTTTCAACTGACACAGAAAAAGACATATCGCTTTTTTCAATTGCAATATTATTCTCCTCAAAAAAATTTATTAAATGTGGATAGGTTGCATAGTTGAATACAATAAAACCTATATCAACTGGAACTTTTTTTGTACCAAAAGATAAATCAATAGTATGAGAGTGACCACCGAAACGATCTTCCTTCTCGAAAAGATCTACATGATGTTTTTTAGATAAGTAATATGCAGCGCTTAATCCTGATATGCCTGAACCGACAACAGCAATCTTCATTAATTTTTAAGCTGCATCTTCTTTAAATTCATCTATGCTTGGACAAGTACAAAATATATTCTTGTCACCATAAACATTGTCCACTCTTGCAACTGGAGGCCAAAATTTATTTGATCTTAAGAATTTTGCTGGATAAGCAGCTTCTGCTCTTGAGTATTTATGTGTCCAATCATCAGAAGCTAATTCACTGTCTGTGTGAGGAGCATTTTTTATTGGATTGTCTATTTTATCAAATTCACCTGATTTAATTTTTTCAATTTCTTCTTTAATCTTAATTAAAGTGTCACAAAATCTATCAAGTTCTGACAAACCTTCACTTTCGGTTGGCTCTATCATCATTGTACCAGCTACAGGCCATGACATGGTTGGTGCATGAAATCCATAATCTATTAATCTTTTTGCAATATCTTCTTCTGTCACTCCTGTCTCTGATTTAATATTTCTAATATCAATAATACATTCATGAGCAACATTTCCATTTGATCCTTTATATAAAATTGGAAAATGATCTTTTAGTCTATGAGCAATATAATTTGCATTTAATATTGCCACTTCAGTAGCAAGTTTTAATCCAGCTGATCCCATCATTTTAATATACATCCAAGAGATTGATAAAATACTTGAACTACCCCAAGGAGCTGCCGACACTGCTCCAATACCAGATGTTGGTCCACAATCTTTAATCACTGGGTGATTGGGTAAATAAACTTGCAAATGTCTTTTACAAGCGATTGGTCCCATACCAGGTCCTCCCCCACCGTGTGGGATACAAAATGTTTTATGCAAATTAATATGACAAACATCTGGACCAAAATTTCCAGGCTTTGCAACACCTACTAAGGCATTTAGATTTGCTCCATCCATGTAAACCTGACCTCCATGTTTATGAACTAACTCACAGATATCAGTTATTTTTTCCTCAAATACTCCATGGGTAGATGGATAAGTTACCATTAGTGCCCCAAGATTTTCAGAATGTTGTTCAGCTTTTTTCTTTAAATCATCAAAATCAACATTTCCTTCTTTATCACAATTAACAACTACCACCTTCATTCCAACCATTTGTGCACTTGCAGGGTTAGTGCCATGTGCTGAACTTGGAATTAAACATATATTTCGATTAGCTTCGCCTCTATCTAAATGATACTTTCTGATAACCATTAAACCCGCATACTCACCTTGAGCTCCTGCATTAGGTTGCAAAGAAACACCTGAAAAACCAGTTATTGAACGCAACCAATTTTTTAGATCAGTAAATAAATCTCTAAAACCTTCCATTTGTTCAACTGGAACAAACGGATGAGGTTCTGCAAATTCTTTCCATGATATTGGGATCATTTCGGCAGCAGCGTTTAACTTCATTGTGCATGAGCCGAGTGCAATCATAGTTCTATTCAATGCTATATCTTTATCTTCTAATCTTTTTAAATATCTAAGCATTTCAGTTTCAGAGTGATATGAGTTGAAAACTGGGTGCTCCAAATATTTTGAAGTTCTTAATAAGTTTTTTGGAAGATTAGGTAAACTTACTGATGGATCTTCTTTTTTGATAGATTCTGCTGCATTAAAAATTTTTAATAGTTGATTTACTCTATATACATTTTTTCTTTCATCAAATGAAACAGCAAGCATTTCAGAATTTACTTTTCGAATATTAACTCTCTGGTTCAGAGCATTCTTATAAATTTGATCAGTCTTTTCTTTAGTAATAATAGTAACTGTGTCAAAAAAATTATTCGAATAAAGCTCGTATCCTGATTGTTTTATTTTATCAGCAAAACTTTTTGCCAATTGAGACACTCTTTCTGAAATATTTTTAATTCCATCCGGACCATGATAAATAGCATATGCTGCTGACACAATTGCTAATAAAGCTTGGGCAGTACAAATATTACTTGTTGCCTTATCTCTTCTGATATGTTGCTCTCTAGTTTGTAATGATAATCTATATGCCTTATTACCGTGTCTATCAACTGATACACCGACAATCCTTCCGGGCATTGATCTTTTAAACTCATCTTTTGTAGCAAAAAAAGCTGCATGCGGACCTCCATATCCCATTGGAATACCAAATCTTTGAGAGCTTCCAACTGCAATGTCGGCGCCAAGTTCTCTTGGCGTTTTTAATTTTGCTAGGGCTAACAGATCACAAGCTAATACAGCCTTACCGTTTTTTTTGTGAATTTTGCTAATTGCTTCACTTGGGTCTTTAATGTCTCCTAAAGTTCCAGGATATTGTAAAATTCCACAAACTAAATCCTCTTTTAGCTGGTCTAAAACTTCATCCTCTTTTCCAACTAAAACCTTTAAACCCATTGGTTCAGCTCTTGTCTGAATTACATTTATTGTTTGAGGATGACAATCTTCAGAAACAAAAACTAAATTACTATCTTTTTTATTCAATCTATGGCTTAGACCCATAGCCTCTGCTGCTGCTGTGCCTTCATCTAATAAAGAAGCATTGGCAATATCCATTCCCGTAAAGTCAACAATCATTTGTTGAAAGTTCAATAACATCTCGAGTCTTCCTTGAGCTACCTCAGGCTGATAAGGTGTATATGAAGTATACCAACCTGGATTTTCTAATAAATTTCTCAAAATTACGTAGGGTGTATATGTTCCATAGTAACCCATACCGATAAAATTTGAGTAAACTTGATTTTTTTTCGAAATTGCTCGTAACTTTCTTAACGCCTCGTACTCCGAGTTTGAATCGCCAATATTAAGTTCACCTTTAAACTTTATTTTTTCTGGAACAGTATTGTCAATCAAATCATCTAGTGATTGATAATTTAATTCTTTTAACATTTTTGATTGGTCTTCTTTAGAAGGACCAATATGTCTTTTTAAAAAATCTTTTTCTGAATTTGGTAACATTATGCTGAAGTCTCCTTTGCAAATTTGTCGTAATCATCTTTATTCATTAAAGTATCCATTTCTGATGGATCTTTTATTTTAAGTTTAAAAAACCAAGCCGAGTCTTCTGGATCTTGATTAATTTTTGATGGATCATCTACTATAGCTTGATTTGTATCAACCACTTCGCCACTCACAGGTGTATATACATCACTAGCGGCTTTGGTTGACTCTACAACACCAGCTGTACCATCTTTCTCTACGTTAGCACCTTTTTCTGGAAGTTCTGCAAAAACTATATCACCCAACATTTCTGTTGCATGTTGTGTAATACCTATTGTTGCAACATCTCCATCTAGCTTAATCCACTCATGTTCTTTTGAATATTTTACTTCACTCATTAATTTACTCCTTTAACATAACTTTTTTTATAAAATGGTAAGCTGCAAATACTTGCAGGATGTTTTTTACCTCTTACTTCTAAAAATACCTTAGTATTTTTTTTCGAAAATTCATTTCCCACATAACCCATTGCAACAGGCCCATTAACACTTGGTCCAAATGTACCACTTGTGATTTCTCCAATATGAACATCTGATTGATTAAATATTTTTGTTTTTTCTCTAGCAATAATTCTTCCCTCAGGTTTAATTCCAACTCTTATTTTGCTAACACCATCATTTAATTGTTTAATAATTATATCAGAGCCAATAAAATCTCCTTTAGAAATTCTTTCTTTTGAAATAGCCCACTTTAAATTTGCTTCCACTGGAGTTTTGTCTTTATCAAGATCATGACCATAAAGACATAAACCAGCTTCCAGTCTTAATGTATCTCTTGCTCCAAGACCTATCAATTTAGACCCTTTGTTAATTAATTCTCTGGTTAGTTTGTCTACAAAATCGTTAGCAATAGATATCTCAAAACCATCTTCGCCTGTATAACCAGATCGCGTAATATAAACTTTTTGATTTTCAAATTTAAACCAGTTTCCTGACATAAAATTAAGATCTTTCACACCATTAATAACATCATTAAGAATTTCTGATGATTTAGGACCCTGAATGGCAATTAGAGATCTATTTTCATTCAAAACCATTTTGTACTTCTCTTTAAGAAGTTCTTTTAAAATTTTGAAGTCATTATCTTTGCATGCTGCATTAAGAATTATTAAAAAACCCTCATTTGTTTTTGTAATAATCAAATCGTCATGTATCCCAGCATCTTTATCCATTAAGAAGCTGTATTTTGAATGATTTAATTTTAAATTTTTTAGATTTAAAGGAAAAATTTTTTCTAAATCTTTAATTAAGTCTTCACCACCATAAATAAATAGCTGACCCATGTGGGAAACATCAAAGATACCTGAGTGATTTCTTGTGAATTTATGCTCTTCTATAATACCTTCTGAATATTGTATCGGCATTTGATAGCCTGCAAATTCAACAAATTTTGCATTACAATCTTGGTGTAATTGGTACAGCGATGTTTTTTTTGTTTCCATATTAACTCTTTGTACCCATCTGTATATTTGCCTGAGAGTTTTGCTCCTTCGGCGAGAATTAAATCTCTTTCCAGAGTTAATATGTTACGGTCCTTTTTGCCTGAGAGATTCCTGGGTGGTTGCTCCTTCGGCGCTACGATAATCTGTAGTCTCTCCCGTGGCTAAATAATCTTATATGTATAGAAAAAAGTCAATCAGAAACAATTTTTTTTTGTTTACTCAAAAGCGAGTAAAATTGTAATAAAACTGCAAAAAGTACGATTGCACCCCCTATTAATCCAAATATAGAAGGTCTTTCACTGACAAAAAGGAATGCCCATAAAGGTCCTAAAACAGATTCGGATAACATTATGATTCCCACCATTGCAGACGGTGTTGTTCTTGCACCAATAGTTATAAATATAAAACCAAAACCAACTTGAAAAAACCCTGCCAGAAAACCTAAAAAAATATCATTCGGAGAAATCATTATTTTTGGAGATAACAAAAAGCCAATTAAACATGAACTGACACCAGCAACAAACTGAGCTGGCACCATGTCTACAGTGGGAAATTTTCTCACTATCATTATTAGAACAGCAAAAGTAATAGGCATCGTAAAAGCTGCTAAGTTTCCAGATAATTCTCCTGGTGATAATGAATTTCCAACCATTATTAAAACACCTGTCATGGCTAGACAGATAGAAAATAAAGTAGTTAAATTAATTTTTTCCTTGAGAAAAAAGTACCCAAATATTGCAAGAAATAATATTTGAAGTGAGATAATAAAATTAGTGTTTGCAACAGTAGTATTGTACATAGCAAAAACATAACCACAAAAACCAAAAGATAAAATAACTCCTCCAACAAAACCTGGTAATCCAGAATTATAAAAGGACGCTACTATTTTTGTTTTATAACTAATGATTAGAAAAGCTAAAACTGTTAAAGAAAAAAATAAAGATCTCCAAAATAAAATTTGCCACAATGTTGCACCCTCAAAAGATTTTACAATTAATCCTCCAAAACTTAAACTTAACGCACCTAAAAAAATTAATAATGGACCAGGTAAGTTTCTGATAAAAGTCATTAAATTTGTGAAATTAAATTTTGCGTCTCCAGGTCATATAATTTAAATAATACTTCTGCATCAGCTAATTCAACTTTTTTAAATTTTATTTTTGAACCAGGGGTTAGTTGAACTAATTTGTCATAATCAGCGCTAATAACAACTCCTATTTTAGGATAACCCCCAATAGTTCCGTGGTCTGAAAGCATAATAATTGGATTTCCGTCTGCTGGTACTTGAATTACACCTTTTATTAAACCTTCTGATTTTATATTTGTATCTACAATATTTTCTATTTTTGGTCCTTCTAATCTCATCCCCATTCGATCTGTTAATTTAGAGACAGTAAATTCTCTTTCGAAAAAGATATTTTTGCCCTCATCAGAAAAATAATCAAAATTTGTACCTTGAATAACTCTTATATTTTCGATTTTTGTATTAATGTAATTTAATTTTTTATCATTTAAATTTTTATTGATCTTTGAAATATATATTTTTTTTCCATCTTCTATTTTTTTTCCATTATTAGCACCGATATTTGCTTTTGTATTAATAGAGCAACTTGACCATTGATAATTTAGATCAAGTTGGCCACTAACTGCTAAATATCCATAAACAGATTTGTTCGTTGTAACAATATCTATTTCATCACCATTTTCTAATGTGAAAGATTGATAACAATTTCCCTCTATAACTTTATTTTTTTTCTGAACCATAAATTTAACATCTCCCGAAATCGCAAAATTTATATTATCTCCAAAATACTTTAATAATGGACCCTGATAAGCAAATTCGATTGTTGGTGAATTCAAATCATTACCAACAAGTTTGTTAGAAATTTGAAAATTTCTATTATCCATAGCTCCACTAAATGGAATCCCAATATGATAAAGATTGTTTCTGCCTTGGTCCTGAAATGTAGTGTTTATTCCAGCTCTTTTTATTTCAAAATAATTTTTACTCATTATAATCTTTATATTGATCTTGTGTCATTTGTTCAAAAATGATTGTATCACCTGGATTAATTAAATTTGGTTCACTCTCTTTTGAATTATCGAAAATAATACGTGGTGTGTTTCCAATGATATTCCATCCTCCAGGACTTTCAAAAGTATAAACATTAGCGAACTGTTCTGTTAATCCAACTGAACCTTTGGGTACTTTAACTCTTGGAGTCTCTAAACGTTTTACGCGTAGTTCATGATCTAAATCACCCAAAAAGGGCATACCTGCAATGAAGCCAGTCATATAACAAAAAAATTCTTTACTGAAGAATTTTTCATAAATCTTATCACGACTTATTTTTAACTTTTCTTCTAATCTTTTAATATCCAATGCAAATTTTTCATGGCAACAAACAGGTATTTTAATCTTATTACTTACTAATTTGTCTTGATTAATGACTTCTAAATTTTCGATCAATTTTTTTAAAGTTTTAAAATTTTTTTTTCGAAGGTCGAATGAAATAATTAATTTATTATAAGATGGAGTTAAATTATTTATACCGTCAATATTTTCTTGTTGAATACTTTTGAAATATTGTATTACTTTAGTATTTATCTCTTTATTCACCTCAGTCCCAAAATCACAATACAAAGCTGCGTCACCAAGATTTGATATATTTTTTATCATGCCATGTTATACTTACAAAATATGACTATGGAAATTAATATAAATTGTGATTTAGGTGAAAAATCAAAACATCACTCAAATAAATATGATCCAGATTTATTAGAAATCGTCAATTCAGCAAATGTTGCTTGTGGTTATCATGCTGGAGATGAAGAAACTATGAATCAAGTAGTGCAAATTTCGAAAAAAAATGGTGTAAGTATTGGCGCGCACCCCTCTTTTAATGATCCAGAAAATTTTGGAAGAGAAAGATTAAATCTATCAGAAAGAGAAATAAAAAAGCTTATAGTTGATCAATATGAAATTTTACAAAAAATAGCGTTAACACACGGAGAAAATGTAACTCATGTGAAACCTCATGGAGCATTAAATAATATGGCTTGTGAAGATATTGAATTGGCAACAATATTAGCCAAGACTATTAAGACAATTAATAAAGACTTAATTTATTTAGTGCCTACCGGGTCTAAGATGCAAGAGGCAGCAAAAAAATTAAATATGAAATTTGCTTGCGAAATATTTGCTGACAGAAATTACGAGGATGATGGAAATCTTGTTTCTAGAAAAAAATCACATGCTTTGATTACAAACCCTGAGGAAGCAAAAAAACATGTTTTAAAAATGGTACAATCTCAGGCGCTTAATTGTCACAGTGGAAAGCAAATACCTTGTGAAATCGATTCTGTTTGTATACACGGGGACAACTTAAGTTCTTTAGCTACTGCTAAATCAATAAGATTAAATTTAGTAAAAAATGGATTAGAACTTAAAACTTTAAATAAAATGAAAAAATTTAAATAAATGAAAAAAATAATTTTGTTAATCGGTGCAACTTTTTTACTATCAAGTAACTATGTTTTAGCAGCAGGTAGTGCTTCTTCAGATACAGAGTCTAATTACGACAAAGCTGTAAAAGTGATTAATTTTGCAAAAAAGAATGAGAAAAAAGGTAAAAAAGAAAAAGCTAACTCTCAATATGAAAAAGCTCAAAAACTTTTATTGAAATCTAATAAGGAAAAACCTGGTAAAGCTGATACTCTTAATTATTTAGGTTTCACGACTAGAAAGCTTGGGGATTTTGAAAATGGGGAGAAATATTATCTTCAAGGTTTAGCTATTGATCCAAAACATAAAGGTATTAATGAATATCTTGGCGAATTGTATGTTGCAACTAACAGACATAATCTTGCAGTTGAAAGGCTTGAGGTTTTAAAAGGTTGCAATTGTGAGGAATATGATCAGCTCAAAGCTGTAATAGCTGGTGAAAAATCGAAATATTAATTTATATTTTTAATCATTTGTTCAGGCATCCATAAAGCTATTTCTGGAAAAATTACTACTAATATAACTGCAAGAACCATTAGTAAAAATAATGGAAATGCACTTCTCGCAATATATCCCATATCTTTTTTTGCCATCCCTTGAAGAACAAATAAATTAAAACCAACGGGTGGAGTGATTTGTGCCATCTCAACAACAATTACTAAAAAAATTCCAAACCAAATCATATCAAAACCTGCTTGCCTAATCATTGGTTCAATGATTGCCATAGTTAAAACTACAGCTGAAATACCATCAAGAAACATTCCTAAAATTATATAAAATATCATCAGAACAAAAATCAAAACATATGGAGATAGTTCCATGTTTTGGATCCAGAGAGCTAGATTTCTCGGTAACCCAGTAAATCCCATTGCTAAAGATAAAAATGTTGAGCCTGCTAAAATAAAAGCAATCATACAGGAAGTTTTAGTTGCTCCAAGCAAAGAAGACTTAAAAGTCTTTAATGTCAAACTCTTTTGAAAGTAAGACAATATTAATGCTCCAACAACTCCTAGTGAAGCTGCCTCAGTAGCCGTTGCTATTCCTGTATATATCGATCCAATAACAGCTAATATTAAAATAATCACTGGTAAAAGTTGTTTTGATCTTTTTATTTTTTCTAAAAATGAGTACTCCTCAATAATTTTAGGCATAAATTTTTTATTAATCAACGACCAGATAATTACGTAAGACATAAATATTAGCGCGATCATTATTCCAGGAATAATTCCGGCAATAAATAATTTTGCTATAGACTCTTGAACAGCAACTCCATAAATAATCAATATAATTGATGGTGGTATAAGCAGACCCAGTGTTCCTGAACCTGCTAAGCTGCCTAGTAAGATTTTTTCTGGATAATTTCTTTTTCTTAATTCGGGAATAGACATCTTTCCAACTGTTGCAACAGTTGCAGCTGAAGAGCCGGAAATTGCTGCAAATAATGCACACCCAACAACATTAACATGGATTAAACCTCCTGGTAGTTTTTGCATCCAAGGAGATAATCCTTTGAATAAATTTTCAGAAAGCTTTGTCCTAAACAAAATCTCACCCATCCAGACGAATAGTGGTAATGCAGTAAGTGTCCAAGAAGATGATGTCCCCCATATTGTTGTAGCCATTGCATCGCCAACTGGTCTTGAAGTAAATAACATCATACCAATAGCCGACACACCAATCATACTTAAAGCAACCCAAATTCCAGATCCTAAAAAAAATAATAAAACACTGATAAAGAAAATTGTTAAAAATATTTCAGTCATCTAATGCTTTTTAATTGTTAAAATAAATTGATGAAAAACGCTTATAAAAAAAATTGTTGATCCAATAGCTACACTTGTTTGAGGAATCCAAATCAAAATTTCATCTGCTCCCTCGCTACGTTCTTGAAATTTATATGAAATAATTAACATTTTTATAAAATAAAAAGCTAAATATCCTGAAAAAAAGCTTGCTATACTTAAGCACCAAATCTCAATAAATTTTTTTTTGGTACCTGATAATTTTTCCAAGAAAAGCGTAATCCTAATATGTCCGCCCTCTACAAATGTGTAAGCTAATGCGAAAAAGGAAGCAGCGGCCATGCAATAACCTGAGTATTCTGCAAGACCTCTTATATAAAAACTGAATATTCTTGATGAGATACCAATCAGTATAAAAACTGCTACTAGAATTAAAAAAAAAGCGGCAATATATCCTGAGAATTTATAAAGTTTATTTAAATTTTTATCTAAAGATTTTAGCATAACAATTTAAGGCCACTCAAATTATAAGTGGCCTTAATTTTAAGATTTGAATTATCTATAACTTGATAGGACCGCAGCTCCTCTTGAACCAGCTTTTTCAGACCATTCCTTAGCCATAGTCTGTCCAACTTTTTCAAAGTGAGCTTGCAAAGGTGCATTCACTTTGCCAACAACCATACCAGCGTCAGCTAAAGCTTTTTTGTCACCCACGTTTCCTTGTTTTGATAACTGCCAACCTTTTCTTTCAGCTAAGGCTGCTTGATTCATAACTAGATCTTTGGTCGCTTGATCTAATTTATTCCATGCATCTTTATTTACAATTATCATATTTTTTGGAAACCAAGCTGCAATATCATAGAAATATTTCACACCATTTTCCCAAATTTTTGAATTTTTACCAGTAGTTGGTGATGTGATCATGCTTTCTACTGCTCCGGTAGAAAAGGCTTGGCTAATTTCGGCTGCCTCTATTTTTGTAGGAGCCATTCCTGTTAGCTCAGCGATTCTTATTGTTGCTGAATTATAAGCTCTAAATTTTAGACCTTTTAAATCTTCCACAGAATTAATTTCTTTTTTACTGTATAAGCCTTGGGCTGGCCACGGCACAGCGTAAAGAAACACTAAGCCTTTCTCGTCTAATCCTTTAACAATTTCATCTTTAGAAGCTTTATATAGCTTCATTGCATCAGAGTATGAAGTTGCTAGGAATGGTTGAGAGTCAACCTCTAAAAGTGGATCTTCTTTTCCAAGAGCTGACATAAATCTCTCACCAATCTGAGCTTGACCTGTTCTTACTGCTCTAAAAATTTCTCCACCTTTGAACAAAGAACCACCTGGGTGAGTTACAATTGTTAATTTGCCGCCACTTTTTTCAGTTACATTTTTTGCGAATTCAGCTGCATTTGCAGAATGAAAGTTCCCTGCTCCATAAGCTAGAGCCATGTCCCATTTCTCTGCAATTGCTAGATTAATTGACAAAATTAATGAAACTAAAATAGTTGATAAATATTTTAAGAATTTCATTTGTCCTCCATTTTTATTAAAAGTATTTCATTATGTATTAAAATAATTTTCAATAAAAAAATAATACTACTTTTAATTGAATTATTTTAAATATTTAATACTATAAGCTCATTTTGTTAGAAGAAGCACTCATATTAGTTCAGATTATTTTTATAGATATAATCTTAGCAGCAGATAATGCAATTATCATTGGCTTAATTGCTGCAAACTTTGCACCAAAACATAGAAGACAAATTATTTTGTGGGGCGTTGCAGGAGCATTAATATTTAAGGTAGTTTTTGCTTTATTTGCAACTTACTTATTTAAATTTTACTTTATCAAAATCTTAGGTGGCTTGCTTTTAATTTGGATTGTAAATGATTTAAGAAAAGATCTTTTTGAAATTAAGAAAGTAAAATCACCGACGAAAAAATCAAAAGAACCATCATATATTCAGAGTGTTTACAAAGTCTTGTTTGCAGATATTACAATTAGTTTTGATAACGTCATAGGTGTTGTTGGAGCGGCTAAAGGGAATTTTGGTTTTATGATTTTTGGCCTAGTTTTATCAGTAATTCTGACTGGTGCTATGGCAACATACCTTGCGAGTTATATTCAGAAACATTTATGGATTGCTTATGTTGGCTTAGGTTTTATTCTACTTGTAGCAATTCAGTTAGTTATTGGGGGACTTGTAGATTTAGAAATTTTATCTATCAATGAACAATTCAAAAAATATTTTTAATATGAATGTTTTTTGGTTGGGTATTTACTAGTTCTTACTTCATAAGCAAATTTTCTTAATCCTGAATTAATATATCTTTTTACATTTAGAAACTTTTTTACAAATTTAATATTAGTTTGATTTAAACCAATCAAATCATCAGTTACTAGGACTTGACCATCACAATAAACAGAGGACCCAATTCCAATAGTTGGAATTTTTAAACTTTTAGTTATTTGTTTAGCTATTGGTGTTTTAATACACTCTAGTACAATTGCAAAAACCCCATTTTTCTGGAGTAACAAAGCATCATTAATTAATTGATTAATTTCTTTAGTGGTTTTTCCTTTAGATTTAAATTTTCCTTTTGCAGATTGAGGTAATAATCCAAGATGACCCATAACGGGAATATTATTTTTTGTTAGAGCCCTAATTTGTTTTATAATTTTCTTTCCCCCTTCTAATTTTACAGCATCACATTTTGTCTCTTTCATTATTTTTTTAGAATTTTTCAAAGCTGAGACACTTGTATCGTAAGTTTTGTATGGCATATCTACAACCATTAAACTTTTTTGAACACCGAGCCTTACACTTTTTGAGTGATTTATCATTTCAGTTAAACTGACACTTCTTGTAGTTTTGTAATTGTACAAAACTGAACCAAGTGAATCCCCTACTAAAACAATATCAACGTACTTATCAATTTCTTCTGCAACATTTTTTGAATAAGCAGTAAGACAAACTATTTTTGCTCTGTTTTTTTTATTTAAAATTTTTTTTATTTTTTTTATCATTCTAGTTCAATTGTGCTTGGTGGCTTAGAAGTTACGTCATAAACTACTCTATTAATACCTCTAATGCTATTAACGATTTTATTTGAAATTTCTTGGATAAATGTTTTTTTAAATTGAAAAAAATCAGCTGTCATACCATCTTCGGAAGTTATAGCCCTGAGCAAACACAGATATTCATATGTTCTATTATCCCCCATTACACCGACTGTTTTTACTGGAAGTAATGCTGCATAAGCTTGCCAAATTTTGTCATATAATTTGTGATCTTTTAAACCCTTAATGAAATAATAATCTGCTTCCTTCAAAATTTTTATTTTTTCTCTAGTTATCATACCTGGCATTCTTATAGCTAAACCAGGGCCTGGAAAAGGATGCCTAGATATTATTTCTTTACTTAAGTTAAGCTCTAATCCTAATTTTCTTACCTCATCTTTAAATAAAAACTTTAATGGCTCAACAAGACTAAGTTTCATTTTTTTTGGTAATCCTCCTACATTATGATGCGATTTAATTTTAGAGGTTTTGCTACCAGTAACAGATTTACTCTCAATTAAGTCAGGGTAAAGGGTCCCTTGTGCTAAATATTTTACTCTTTTAATTTTTTTTGCATAACGTTCAAAAATTTTAATAAATAAATTACCTATAATTTTTCTTTTTTTTTCTGGGTCTATAATATTCTTTAATTTTCTAATAAATTCATTCTCAGCATTGACATAAATTAAATTTATTCTTAACTTTTTTTTGAATGTTTCTACAACTTGTTTTTCCTCATTTTTTCTAAGAAGACCTGTATTAACAAATATACAATAGAGATTTTTTCCAATTGCTTTATTCAGTAATTGAGCAACAACGCTGCTATCTACCCCGCCTGATAAAGCACAAATCACTCTACTTTTGCCTACTTGTTTTCTAATATCTCTTATCAATTTTTTCTTTTGATCCCTAGAGGACCAATTTCTTTTAATTTTACAAATTAAAAAGATGAAATTACTTAAAAGTTTTTTACCATTTTCAGTATGTGTAACTTCAGGATGAAATTGAACTCCATAGAAATTCTTTGATTGATTTTCTACCATGGCAAATTTTGAATTTTGACTTGAGGCAATGACTCTGAAATTTTTAGGTAGTTTTGAGACTTGATCAGCATGGCTCATCCATACTTTTATTGTTTTATTTTTCCTAAAAAAATTTTTAGTGAGAGGGCTATTTTTTTTCATGTAAATATTTGCTAACCCAAATTCTCTATGTTTTGATTGTTTTACCCGGCCTCCATTTAATTTTGATAAAATTTGATGCCCAAAACAAATTCCAAGAACTGGTATATTGTTTTCAATGATATTTTTATCAAAGGAATATCTTTTAATGTCATAAACGTTTAGTGGGCCACCAGATAAAATTATACCCTTGATAGAAACATCAATATTTTTGTTTCTTATTTTTTTATGACTTACAATTTCAGAAAAAACTCCAAGCTCTCTTATTCTTCTTGCTATTAATTGGGTAAATTGTGAACCAAAATCTATAATTAAAATCTTTTTAAGACTTTGATCAGGACTCATTATTTTTTGGCTCAATATTAGACAGAGTTTCTAAAATATTTTTATTTTCATCACAAAGTTTTTTACAAACTTTACTAAATGTATCAGATAAATCTTTTACTTCAGAATAATTTGATTGTTTTAAGGCTATTTTCATAGACATTAAAATCGCTTCTTCATTATTGGGTTCTATTAAAAGTGTTGCCTCTAAATTTTTTTTTTCGTTTTCTTGATCTTCCTCTAAATTATAAATTTTTGCTAAATATAGGTACGCATTAGAGTCTTTTGGATTAAAAACAATAGTTCTCTCAAACATAAATCTTGCATCTTCATATTTTTTTGCATTATAGAAATCTAAACCTTCCTTAAAAAATTTTTCATTTCCCAAACTGGAGTTTAGAAAATTTATAATAATGAAAAATACGAGGGTATAATTAGATAATCTGATCATTAATATTTATTGTCGTTTTTAACTACATCAACGTTATGAACCATACTTTCATAAAATCCTGCTTTTGTTATTTTTACAAATTGCGGTTTAGATCTTAAGTTTTTAATTTGTTTGGATCCAAGATATCCCATTGAGGATCTTAATCCACCAACTAATTTAAAAATTATTTTATCTACATTGCCTTTATATTTTGCCAAACCTTCAACACCTTCAGGTACATATTTAGACAAATCTTTTTGTTTAGATTGAAAGTATCTATCAGCTGATCCTTTGTTCATAGCTCCTACAGAACCCATGCCTCTAAAACTTTTAAAAAATTTTCCATTTCTCTTTATCAATTTCCCAGGTGTTTCATCAGTGCCAGCAAATAAAGAACCAATCATTACCGCATCTGCTCCAGCTGCAAAAGCTTTAGCAAGATCCCCGGAGTATTTTATACCTCCATCAGAAATTATTTTAATATTTTTATTTTTAACTCCTTTTCTCACGTTTAATATTGCACTTAATTGAGGTACCCCAATACCAGCAACTAATCTCGTAGTACAAATTGAGCCAGGTCCTATCCCAACTTTTATGATATCTACACCTAATTTTACAAGAAATTTTGCTGCGTCTGTTGTTGCAATATTACCAGCACATAATGCAGTTTTTTTATTTTTTATCTTTTTAATTAATTTGATAATTTCAGAAACTTTTTTGGTATGACCATGGGCTGTATCAACAACAACCATATCCAAATTTTCTTTGAGAATTGCTTTGGCTCTTTTAAATTCATCTGGACCAGCTCCAACAGCAGCGCCAACAAGTAAGTTGTGTTTTTTTACTTTTTTAATTTCTTTAATTTGATTCTTTATGTCTAAATTTCTATGAATAATCCCAATTCCACCAGATTTTGCCATTGCGATGGCCATTTTACTTTCCGTTACAGTATCCATCGCTGATGATAAAAGTGGTATCTTAAGTTTTAAACTTGGTGTTAATTTAATACTTGTGTCAACTTCTGCTGGCAGTATTTCAGAATACTTCGGAACAAGGGTAACATCATCAAAGGTGAGTGCTTCTTTTATAGGATCCATAATGATTTATATATGATTCCTATAAAATTAAAAGAGACTATCTAATTTTTTTACAAATAATAAAACTTTCTTTGGAATCTTTGCGACTTGATTGAGGTTTAAAAACCCTAACTTCTCTAAAAAGTTTTTTACCTAGTGCGACAATTTCATTAAATGATGATCCCATAAATATTTTAGAAACAAATGAACCATTTTTATTAATAATTTCTTTAGAAAAAATCATAGCCTCCTTACATAATTCACCTGTTTGAATAGAGTCTATATTTTTTATTCCTGTGGTATTTATAGCCATATCTGACATTACAAGATCTGCCTCTTTAACTAAATTAGTTTTTATAATTTCTTGAATATCTGGTTCAGTAAAATCTCCAATTATCTGCGTCGTATTCTTAATCTCATCCATTTTTTTTAAATCTATTGAAATTACATGACCGCTATTTTTAACAATCCTTGAGGCATATTGTGACCAACTACCTGGTGCAGCACCAATATCAACAACTATCATTCCTCCTTTTAAAATTTTAAATTTTTCATTTATTTCAATTAATTTGTAAGCAGATCTTGCTCGAAATCCCTCAATTTTAGATTTACGAACAAAAATATCTCTTTTTTGTCTATTTACCCAGTTTTTTGAAATTTTATTTTTTTTCAATCAATTATTAAATCTAAGTTTTTTATCTATTACTTCGCCATCCAAAGTTTCAATTTTAGAGATAAAATTTTTATCTTTTCTTATTTGATCATTATTTTTTCCAGCAAAATGCACTATTCCTATTTCATGATTTGGTAAGTAGGGTTCAACTAAAGTATTTTTTTTAGTATCAAACTTTAAAGCCTCAATTAAAGTCCAATTACAATAAGCGGGCAATATTTCTACATTCAAACCATCATAATAAATAGTTATATTCATTGCTATTTGTTCAGAGCCCCAAATTTTTCCACCTGATAATGCCTTTTTAAGATTTTTTTGCCATACTTCCCAATGTGGAGCATTAGCCTCTAGGGCAAAGACACCAATATTTAAATGAGGTTTTAAGGCAACTTGTCTTGCAATTTTTTCTGAAAAACCAGAGGATTTAGCATGTTTATAATTTTGTGATTTTATTCTGGCGAAACTTCCTAAAAACCACTCTGCTCTCAAAACTCTTCCGTAAGCACGATCTGCTGAGGAGGCAATTGAGAGTTTACCATTTTCACATCCTTTTAAGAATAATTCGATTGGATACCAAGAATTTACCCATGCATCTGCATCTATCCAAAGATATTTTTCATAACCTGGAAAGTATCTAGGTAAGAAAGCCCTTGAAACTTGACTTTTAAGCCATTCTTTTCCTTTAACTTTTGAGTCTGGAACTTCTATATCCCAATCAGCAATTTTGATTGAGTCAACTTTATTTGATAGATCTTTCTTTTGTTCATCTGTTAGACCTGCATCAAGAATACAAATCGCAATCTGTTCGCTTTCCTTGAATCTTTTTATTGAGTCTATTAATTCATTTAAAAGTAAAAAATAATTTGCATCAGCTAAAGAGATAATGACATTTTTCTTCATTATAATACATCTTCAAGATCATCTTCATCGTCTTGATTTTTTTCATTTTCCAGTCGTGTTTTTTTTCTAGAGTAATGTAAAAAACTAATTGGTATTAAAAGCAAATATACAATTGCACTTATTGCTATTACATTAAAAGTATAAACAAGTAAAAGACCAAAAAATAAAACAATACCAAAAAGTAAAAATATTGTTGTTTTTCTTGGTATCACTATTTTTTTAAATGAATATGTTGGAAATTTACTTATTAATAAAATAGAGGTTGCTATGAAAAAAGCTGGGACAACTATTTCATAATTCAAATTTATAAAATCAAATCCACTTAGACTTATGATTAAAGGCGTTAAAACTAAAATACCACCTGCTGGTGAGGGCACACCCTCAAAAAAATTATCTCTCCAAGAAGGCTCTTGATTTGAATTTATATTAAACCTAGCCAATCTTAATGCTACACAAACCACAAATATTAAACAGAGTAACCAGCCAAATTTTCCAAGAGTATTTAATTTCCAAAAATACATTATAAACGCTGGTGCTACTCCAAAACTTATCATGTCTGTTAATGAATCTAGTTCTTTTCCTACTTTAGAGGTTCCTTTTATTAATCTTGCAATTCTTCCATCAAGACCATCGATCAGTGCAGCAAATAAAATTGCAATTATTGCAATTTCATATCTTTCATCTAAAGCAAATCTTATAGAGGTTAAACCAATACAAACTCCAATTAAAGTGAGCATATTAGGCAATATCATCCTGGCACTCTTCTTATCAGGTACTATTTTTAAATTACTTTTTCTTTGTTCCATTTTATTTTTTGGCTAGTAATGTCTCACCAGAAATAGCTCTTTGTCCAACTTTAACCAATGGCTCATAATTTTCATAATAAACATCAGCTCTACTTCCGAACCTTATCATTCCAATTCTTTCACCCTGTCTTAACTCTTGATCTTTGTTTGTTTCACAAACGATTCTTCGTGCAACCAAGCCTGCTATTTGGACGATAATTATATCGTTGTTATGATTATCCTTTATTTTAAAATAATTTCTTTCATTATCCTCACTTGCCTTATCAAGAGATGCATTAACAAATTTACCAGGTTTATATAAGATTTCCTCTACCTTTCCAGCACATGGGGTTCTGTTTACATGGCAGTCAAAAACATTCATGAAGATACTTATTTTTTTAAATTTTTTACTTTCTAGTCCTAATTCTTTTGGACCATCAACTTCTTCAACTTTAATTACCTCTCCATCAGCAGGACTTACAAGGTAATCATCATTCTCAATGATTACTCTCTCAGGGTCTCTAAAAAAATAATAAACCCAAATCGTTAGTAACAAACCAATAAGACCTAGGAAATCACTAAAAACATAAAATACTATTGTGATTATTCCAGCTATAACTAAAAATTTATAGCCTTCAGCGTGAATTTTTGGAAATATTTTACTAAACATATTCTTCTATTTGATAATTTTTCATTAATATGTATATAAAAACGCGAAATTCAATTAATAAGATTAAAAATTTAAGTGAGCAAAATTAGCGTTAAAAACCCTATAGTCGAGTTAGATGGTGATGAAATGACCAGAATTATCTGGGATTTTATTAAAAAAAAATTGATACTTCCATATCTTGATCTTGGCATTGAGTATTATGATTTAGGAATGAAAAGTAGAGATGACTCTGATGATCAAATCACTATTGACTCAGCAAATGCAATAAAAAAATTTGGTGTAGGTATTAAATGTGCAACAATTACCCCTGATGAAGCTCGGGTAGAAGAATTTAAATTAAAAAAAATGTGGAGATCTCCGAACGGAACTATAAGAAACATTATTGGTGGTACGGTATTTAGGGAACCAATAATTTGTTCTAATATTCCTAAACTAGTTCCATCATGGTCTGATCCAGTGGTGATTGGAAGACATGCTTTTGGAGATCAATATAGAGCCACCGATTTTAAAGTACCAGGTAAGGGTAAAATGGAAGTCAAATGGACCTCAGAGGATGGAAAAGATGAAATCAAATATGAAGTGTTCAATTTTACAGGTCCAGGAGTTGCGCTATCCATGTATAATTTAGACAAATCAATTGAAGATTTTGCAAGAGCTTGTTTCAGCTATGGGTTAATAAAAAATTGGCCTGTTTATTTATCTACAAAAAATACAATTCTTAAAAAATATGATGGAAGATTTAAAGATATATTTGAGGAAATTTATAAAAAAGAATTTAAAGATAAATTTGAAAAAATAAATATTACATATGAGCATAGATTGATTGATGACATGGTTGCTTGTGCGATGAAATGGAGTGGAAAATATATATGGGCATGTAAAAATTATGATGGCGATGTTCAATCTGATACCATGGCTCAGGGATATGGTTCATTAGGTTTGATGACTAGTACATTACTTACACCTGATGGAAAAATAATGGAAGCAGAAGCTGCACATGGAACAGTAACCAGACACTACAGAATGCATCAACAAGGAAAAGAAACATCTACTAATCCAATTGCATCAATTTTTGCCTGGACGAGGGGATTGGCACACAGAGGTAAACTCGATGCTAATAATGAGCTTATAAAATTCGCCAATACTATAGAAAAAGTTTGTATTGAAAGCGTTGAAAATGGGTCAATGACAAAAGATCTTGCGATATTGGTTGGACCCTCAAGCAAATATCTAACAACCAATCAGTTTTTAGATGTGATTGATAATAATCTAAAAAAGAAACTAAATTAAAGACTTAATTTTTTCAAAAGCTTCGTCAATTTTATTGGTATCTTGTCCCCCTGCTTGAGCAAAATCTTTTCTACCACCACCTCCTTTACCACCAATAATTTCAGAACCTAATTTTGCAAATTTTACAGCATCATATTTGTCAACTAGCTTATCCGTAACACCAACTCCTAAACCAACTTTGCCTTCGCTACTTGCGAAAACAATTACAATTCCATCACCTAATTCTTTTTTTCCATTATCAACTAATTTTCTTAAATCTTTAGGAGGTAAATCTTGGACTTTTTGAAATCTAACTTTTATATCATTAATTTTTTGATCATTAATAATGTTTTTTGTTTTGTCTTGCAGAACTGAACTTATATTTAATTGTTCAAGTTGTTTTGAAAGATTTTTTATTATTTCTTTTAAATCTTTACTATCAAGTTTAGGTTTTCCACCAAGTTTTATTATTTGGGATGATAGCTCTTTTATATTTTCTTCATCTTTTTGAGCAGACAAGGTTGAAAGTTTTTCTTTATTCTTAATAAAATCTTCTAACTGTTTGTCTCTCAAAGCCTCAACTCTTCTAACACCTGCTGCAATAGACGATTGGCTAATTGTTTTAAATTTTCCAATATCTCCGGTATTTTTCACATGTGTTCCACCACATAATTCTGTTGAAAAATAAGCATCTTTTTCCTTACCCATTGAGACAACACGAACTTCTTCACCGTATTTTTCACCAAAGAAAGCTAATGCTCCTTTTTCTATTGCTGCCTTGGGAGTCATAATTCTTGTAGTAACCTCTGAACTATTTTTCACATACTCATTAACTATTTTATCTATTGTCTCTAGTTCCTCATTAGTAATTGGTTTCATATGACTGAAGTCAAATCTTAATCGATCCGGCGCAACTAATGATCCTTTTTGCATCACATGCTTACCTAAAGTTCTTCTTAAAGATTCATGCAGTAAATGAGTTGCTGAATGATATGCTTTTAGATTATCTCTTCTTTCAACATCAATTTTCATTTCGACTACATTATTAATTTTGATTTCACCAGTTTTTACTGATCCATAATGAACAAATAAATCTCCAAGTTTTTTTTGTGTATCCTCAACTTCAAAAACAGAATTTCCAGATACTATTGTACCTTTGTCACCAAGTTGTCCTCCTGATTCACCATAAAAAGGAGTTTGATTAGTTATTATCATTCCCTCCTCTCCCGTAGCTAGTGATTTAGCTTCTTGATTATTTTTGATTAAATTTAACACTACTCCTTCAGAATAATTAGACTCGTAACCCAAAAATTCTGTGGGCCCGATTTTATCCTTTATTGAAAACCAAATTGCCTCCTCTGAGCTGTCCCCAGATCCTTTCCAATTTTTTTTTGCAAGCTCTTTACTTTTTTTCATTAACTCATCAAATTTTTGATGGTCAACTTTTAACGATTTATTTTTCAAAATATCTTCTGTGAGATCTAATGGAAAACCGTAAGTATCGTATAACTTAAATGCTACCTCACCAGATAAAACTTTATCAATTTTATAAATTTCATCATTCAAAATTTTGATACCTCTATCCAATAAAACTAAAAATTTTTCTTCCTCCATTTTTAATGTTTCTGTAATCAAAGACTCTGATCTCTCTAATTCTGGATAATTTCCAGACATTTCATTCTTCAAAGACTCAAAAATTTTATAAAAAATTGGTTCTTTTGATCCTAGTAAATGAGAATGTCTCATTCCTCTTCTCATAATTCTTCTAAGGACATACCCACGACCTTCGTTAGATGGCAGAACACCCTCTGCCAAAAGAAACGAGCTTGCTCTTAAATGGTCAGCAATTACTCTAAAACTCGATATATTGCTATCAGCTTGCTTCACTTTGGTTACATCTGATATTGAGTTTATTAGTTTCTTAAAATGGTCAGTTTGATAATTATCATGAGTTCCTTGTAAAAGTGCTGCTATTCTCTCTAATCCCATTCCTGTATCTACAGATGGCTTGGGTAGATCTATTCTTTTATCTTTTGAAACTTGTTCGTATTGCATAAATACTAAATTCCAAATTTCAATAAAACGATCTCCATCTTGATCTTTCGTTCCTGGTAAACCACCTTTTAAATGATCACCATGATCATAAAATATTTCTGAGCAAGGACCACAAGGGCCTGCTTCACCCATTGACCAAAAATTATCTGAAGTGGAAATTCTAATTATTTTATCATCGTTAAAGCCTGCTATTTTCTTCCAAAAATTAAAAGCTTCATCATCTTCATTAAAAACCGTTACATAAAGCCTATTTTTATCTAAACCAAAATCTTTAGTGATTAAATTCCATGCTAATTCAATTCCTCTTTCTTTAAAATAGTCCCCGAAAGAAAAATTGCCCAACATTTCAAAAAAAGTATGATGTCTTGGAGTGTAACCAACATTTTCTAAATCATTATGCTTACCCCCTGCTCTGACACATTTTTGAGATGTAGTTGCTCTTTGATAATCTCTTTTTTCTAAACCAGTAAATACATTCTTAAATTGAACCATTCCAGAATTGGCAAACATTAATGTCGGATCATTATTTGGAACTAAATTACTCGACTCAACAATCTTATGATCATTCCTTTCAAAATATTTTAAGAACGTACTTCTTATTTCATTTAATGATTTATCCGCCATACTTTAAAATACAGCTTTTTTATTCTATGTCTAGTTAGGGATAAAGGGGGGGAAGGCGCTTATAACAAGCGCCTTTTATAATTTAAAGATGACCTTTAATTTTAGTTCTTTTTGGAAGGAGTAGCTTCTTTTGCAGCCTCTTCTTTTTCAGCTACTTTCTTCTCTTTTTCAATTTTTTCAGGACTTAATGGATTTCCTTCAATTTTCTTTGAAATCACACCTGCTTTTTCTCTAATTGCCATTTCTATTTCCGCAGCTACTTTAGGGTTTTGAGCAAGGTAAGTTTTTGCATTTTCTCTTCCTTGACCTATTTTTTCACCCTTATAAGCGTACCATGCTCCTGATTTTTCTATAATGTCGGCTTTAGCACCTAGGTCAACTAACTCACCCATTTTACTAATTCCTCTGCCATACATTAAGTCAAACTCAACAACTTTAAATGGTGGTGCAACTTTATTCTTAACTACTTTTACTCTTGTAGTGTTACCAATAATTTCATCCTTATCTTTGATGGCACCAATTCTTCTAATATCCATTCTTACAGATGAATAAAATTTAAGTGCATTTCCGCCTGATGTTGTTTCAGGGCTTCCAAACATAACTCCAATCTTCATTCTAATTTGGTTAATGAAAATCATCATTGTGTTTGTATTTGAAATTGAACCAGTTAATTTTCTTAGAGCTTGACTCATTAATCTTGATTGAAGGCCAACATGATGATCGCCCATCTCACCTTCAATTTCAGCTTTTGGAGTTAAAGCTGCAACAGAGTCGATTACGATAACTGAAATAGAGCCTGATTTTACTAGCGTATCGGCGATTTCTAAAGCCTGCTCACCAGCATCCGGTTGAGAAATTAAAAGCTCTTCTGTATTAACTCCTAATTTTTTTGCATAAACTGGATCTAAAGCATGTTCTGCATCAACAAATGCACAAATTCCACCTGCTTTTTGAGCTTCAGCAACAACTTGTAATGCTAATGTTGTTTTTCCAGATGACTCTGGTCCATACACTTCAATAATTCTTCCTTTAGGTAAACCACCTATGCCTAAAGCTAGATCCAAACTTAAAGAACCTGTAGATATCGACTCGATATCCATTGCTCTTTTTTCACCCAATTTCATGACCGAACCTTTTCCAAAGTTGTCAGTTATCTGGCTGATTGCAGCATCTAGTGCTTTATTCTTTTCTTTAATGTCCAATTCTTGATCTTTTGTAGATTTAACTACTTTTAGGTTATTTTTCGTCATTTTTAGCCTCTTTTTTTAATTTTTTTAACACTCGAATCATAAATTAAATGTACACATTTTGTTCTCATTGGCAAGATTAAATTTAAATTGATGAAAAAACCTAATAATTACTCAATTTTTAAATATTGGCTGTTTAATAATCCAATAGATTTTAAAAGGTTGAATTGCGATAAAATATAATTTTTTTCAGAATCAGCTAAAGAAATCTGAGCATTCAATAGTAGGGAGTTAGATTGAATCACCTCTAAAGTCGTTCTATCTGAACCACTATTATATTCTGCAACAATACCCTCGTTTGCTATTTCCGCTGCATCAACTTGTGCTTGAACAGATTTCAATAAGCTTTGGTTTGATTGGTAAGATGACCATGCACTAGCAACATCTGTTTGATTTTTTTTTATAGAATTTTCAAAAAGTAAACTTTTTTGTAATTCTGCACTTTTATTTTTGTTCAAATTTGCATAATTCTTTCCACCAGAATAAAATGGCCAAGTAACAGTGGCTTTTAATACATCTTTTTCCCTCTCATCAAATGATGAACTTAAATCCTCTGTTTTAGATCTGTCGAAAGATAATTTAGCAGTTGGAGCTAAATCTGATCTAGCACTAATAGTATCTTTTTTTGATTGTTCATATTCAAGTTTTGCAATTATCAAGTCAGGATTATTTTTTTTTGATAATTCGATAGCCTCATTTAATTGATTTGGTAAATTTAAATCTTTAACTGAACTTTTATTTAAGCTTTCAATATCATTTATTTGACCTATCACATTCTCGTAATTCAGTTTACTTGTTAACAGGTCATTTTGTGCTTGAATTAAATTTGCTCTGGCGCCAGCTAAAGATGACTCTGATTGCGCAACATCTGATAAAGATATGTTTCCTCTTTCTAATCTAATTTTATCTGTTTCTACTTGTCTTTCTAATAAATCAACATTTGAGCTATTTATAGAAAATTTCTCTCTTGCAGAAATCAACCCAGTATAAGCATCTGCAGCTTTATACAAAATTTCTTGTTCTTTTTTTAAAAGTTTCGCTTTTGCTAAGTCAATCCCGATTTTACTTTTTGCTAGCTCTGCTCCTCTTCCAAAATCTATTAAAGTTTGCGTTATAGTAACTGATTTTGTTTTTGGATCGACGTCACTGATGGTTGCATCTGAACCATCTCTATTGGTGAGTTTATCAGTATCTTCTTGACTTCTACTTCCCTCTAAAGTGACTGTTGGAAGATAGGAACTTTTTGAAACTTTAAGCTCTTGTTCAGAGATATTCAAACTTTCTCTCTCTGCATTTAGCTCTGGATTAGTAATATAGGCTCTTTTCAAAGCTGAATTTAAAGTCTCCGCAAAAACAGACAGAGTAAAAAAATTAATAATCAAAAAAATTTTTAGAAATAATTTCATTTCTTTTTATATACTGCAGATTTAATCTGATGGTTACTATTTAAATTGAAAATTATTGATGCATACTTGGGCATGTATTTAAACATATTTTGTGTAATTCTTTGATACGTTTGCATAAAATTGATCACATCCCCTCTGCTCATTATTTTTAAGTTTGATTTAATTTTACTTTTAATCCAAAGCTTTCTCTCTTGTTTTAATCTCCACTTTTGAAGCAAACTAAAATTTTTAGCCCTTAGATAAATCAAACAATTTAACTGGGAATATAAGGTTTTATACTTTGACTTCAATTGATCGTTAACATGCTTTCTCCAAATGTGTTTTTGATCTTTAGCTTTTTCCATTGAATTGATTGTTTTTTTTAAAGTTATATTGTTCTCTGATTTAGCACCAACGCACCATCCCTCAAAGATAATCACATCTGGTCTTTTTTTCAAATCATACCATTTTTTTTTACTAAATCTATCATCTACAGCTTTGTTAAATGTAGGTAATTTCAATCTTTTAAATTTTTTACTTTTCGCCTTTTTAAAAAAACTTAATATCATATTTATATCATGCGTTCCTGGAACTCCTCTTGTTAAAAGCATGGGGTGAACTTTTTTTGATAAACTTATTCGCTCTTTTCTAGTTTTATAAAAGTCATCTATTGAAATTCTAAAGACATTTAATTTAAAATATTTAGTCAAAATAATCCTTATCAAAGAACTTATTGTTGTTTTGCCTGTTCCCTGACCACCTGCTAAACCTACAAAATAGGGCCTTTTTTTAACAGCTTTTTTATTTATCCAAAAACATAGAGGAACCAAAAAAGACTTAATCATTTTCTCTTTGTTCTTAAATTTATCGGCTTTTGTCTCTTGTGACTTAATGAACTTTAAACAATCTTTTTTTACCTTACCGAAGCATAAGCTGAATTGTTGCATGAAAATTATTTTTTATCCAATGGATGATTTTGACCATCGTTTACTGGAATTTCTTTCATATCGAAAGTATTTATTTCATCAATACAACCAACATTAAACCCTGTCATTGCTGGATTGATCCTTGGGTTATGATGTGTGTAAATTCCACATTCAGAGCAAAAATAATGTTTAGCCACTTTAGAGTGAAATTGATAAAGTTTTAATTTATCTTTGCCTTTAACAATTTTAAAATCCTCATTTTTTACCATCGACATGATTGCTCCTTTTCTTTTACAAATAGAACAATTACATTTTATTACTTTAGCTAAATCTCCATCTAAATTAATTTCTGCTTCAACCGCTCCGCAATGACAAATTAGTTTTTTCATTTGATGTTTTAAACTATCCTTGGTTGAAGTTATCCACAAGCATACAAAATATAGTTTCGATGTTCACGTTTTGATTCAGTTTTGATTCAATTACGGACTCAAAATACAACCTATTGACTGCATTGTATAACTGCGCTACAAATAAGAACAAAACAAGAACATGAAACTGACTATTCCTTATTATCTGCATAAAGCTGGTGCTGGTTTCCCATCGCCTGCCACTGATTATATCGAAGAAGATATCGATCTAAACATGCATTTAATCAAAAATGTTCCTGCCACTTTCATCATCCGAGTACAGGGAAAATCTATGGTTGATGTTGGGATTAATGATGGGGATTTATTAGTTGTCGACAAAAGTTTAAAGCCAAAAAACTTCTCAACTGTTATCGCAAATGTTCATGACGAGCTTGTGGTTAAAACTCTAGTTCAAGAAAGAGATAAAAAATTTCTATCCTCAGGCTCTAAAGATTTTTCTAATAGAATTTTAATCAATGAAGAAGAAGATGTCTTTATTTGGGGGGTTGTGACTTATGTCATCCATTCAACGTACTAAAAAAATAGGCTTAGTTGATTGTAACTCTTTCTATGTTTCATGTGAAAGATTATTCAATCCAAGAATAAGAAAAAAACCTGTAGTTGTGCTGTCAAATAATGATGGTTGTATTATTTCTAGATCCAATGAAGCAAAAGCTTTAGGTATTAAAATGGGAGAACCTTATTTCAAAGCAAAAGATATTATTGTTAAAAATAAAGTTGAAGTTTTTTCATCAAATTATTCTTTATATGGAGATTTATCTAGAAGAGTAATGAGAACGCTTAAGAGGTTTAATGCTGAAATAGAGGTATATTCTATTGATGAAGCATTTATAGATTTATCCAATTTTCCAGATTCTGAAGTTGAAAAAGTCGGTAGAGAAATTAGAAAAACAGTTTTACAGTGGACAGGTATTCCAACCAGTATCGGAATTGCTAAAACTAAAACTTTAAGTAAAGTTGCAAATCACATCGCAAAAAAAAAGCAATCAGGGGTAACAAGTTTAATTGGAATAGAAAATTTAGACCCTATTTTAGAAAAAGTTGAAATAAATGATATATGGGGTGTTGGCAGACAGTTAACAAAATTTTATCAAAAAAACGGTATTTATAATGCTAAGCAACTAAAGAATAAATCTAATACTTGGATTAAAAAATGTTCTAATGTTTTAAGTTCTAGGACTGCAATGGAACTCAGAGGAATACCTTGTATCGATTTGGAAACTACACAAACCAAAAGAAAAAGCTGTGTAGTCTCAAGATCATTTGGTAAAAGAATTGAAAAATTTCAAGAACTGAAGGAAGCAGTTGCAAACTACTGTTTAAATGCATCTGAAAAAATTAGATCAGAGTCTTTAGTTGCAAAAGCGATTACAGTTTTTGTTCGAACGAGTCCTTTTCAAAGAGATTATGGTTATTATTCAAACTCAAAAACTATTGATTTTCCTATTGCAACAAACAGTAGCCTTGAAACTGTTAAAACTGCAGTTTCAATACTTGAGAGTATATTTAGAAATGGTTACCGTTATCAAAAAGCAGGTGTAATGCTTACAGGATTGCGTAACGATGATGGTAGGAAAAATTTATTTTCATCAGAGAAAGATGAAAAGATAAAAAGCTTAATGCAATCAATTGATAATACGAACTATAGGTATGGAAGATCAACTTTAAGTCTTGCAAGTGCTGGGGTTCATAAAAAATGGAATATGAGAAGGCAATATTCTTCTAAAATAGATACAGCTGATTTTTATTGTCTGCCAACGATAAGGGCTTAAAAAATTAATTTTGAATTAATTTTAAAAGCTTTTCTTTACTGCTAGTTCTAAAAAGATTGTCATAGTAAACAACTTGTGTTGGGTATTCTCCATGTACTTCATCTTTCCATCTACTAATCCAACTATGATAAATTCCAAATTTATTGAAAAATTTGCCGCCATAACCTGTCCTGCCTTTATAATCGTTGTAAAGGACGTCATCGACATACATCTTGATAAATCCTTTGTCTGGATCTTTAGACATTTTGGTATGAAATATAATAGTTGTCCACTTACCCCTCATGTCATCAATCTTTAAATGCTTGTAAATCAATCCTTGAGAGTCCATTCCATTTACAGCAAAATATCTGGGCTCTAAATTACCTCTTTTAACTCTAAGCATCATCCTAGGATGTCTTTGTTGATTGGTGTTTCCCCATTCATATATCTGAAAAAGAGAAGTACTAACAGGCTCGACTGTTTTGAAATCTTTTGGAATAAAAATACTTACTGAAATCCACTTCTCACCCGTATATCTAGGTTTTGCAGAATACTCACTTCTTGCTCGATCTCCTCCACCATGTCCAACAACAGCATCTCTACCATTATTTGTACAATCGGAATAATCGCCTTCTTGATCTCTGCCACAGTCTCTAGGTAATAATGTTATCTTCCAAGCTTTTTCACCTAAAGCTGGAGAAGTAACAGTTTCTCTAAACTTAGTAAGCTTCTTACCTTTTGCTACACTTTTTTTCCATTGAAGATTTGTAATTTCTTTTGCATCAACACTGTTTAGAAAAATCGATGATCCTAAAAAAATTATACTTATAAAAATTGTAACAAAAATTTTTTTCATAAAACTTATTTAATATTTTCTATATCGTTTATATTAGATAAAGCTTTATCAAACTCATCCATATTTTCTCTTAAAGATAAATTCGAAATTGAGTAAACGGCTATTAATAAAAATACCAAAGGCAACGCTGCCACTACTGAGGCATTACTCTTAATAAATAAGATATATAAGATGATAAACAAACCTGAACGAATTAAAAACGTTTTTCTAAAAACACTCATGATTGAAAGCGAATGCCTTATCAGATTGAAAAAACTCATTTTCGATGGACCAAAATATCTACTGCCTCTTATAGATGGTATTGGCAATAAATTGTTTTCAATTTTTTTAAGAGATCCAGAAAAACTATTCCACGTAGCTTTTTCTTTGATCATTTTTTCAACTGTGCTTTTTGGTAGGCATGTATAGTTTCCAAATTTTATTGATTTACCAGTAAAAGTTAGTGTGATTAATTTATGTAATTGATAGCAAATTTTAAAAATTAATTTTTCAGATCTTTTCACTCTTTCGCCGACTATTGGATTATTATTTGAATTATCAATTTGATTGATAAATTCTTTAATTTCCTCTGGTCTGTCCTCTCCATCTCCATCCATTGGAATTACATAATTAAAGTCTTCTTTTTCAAAGATATATTTCAGTCCAGTTGCAATACATCGAGCGTGACCTTGATTAATTTTCATGTTTAGAATTTTAATTGAATGTAGATTGTTAAAATCTTTTTGCTCCTCTTGACGATCGTGTGTTGAGCAGTCATTGATAATAATCACAGAAATTTCGTGGTTCAAATCCGAAATATTATTATCAATTTCGTCCAGCAATTTAGAAGCAGATTGCCAGTCGTTATAAACAGGTATTAAAATTTTAATTTTCATTCAAAATATCAATATCTTCCCAAACAAACATCGCCTACACAAATGAACTGCGATGAGTTATTTAGCATCTCTTTATTATTCAACCCCTCCCACTTTGGTCTAGATTTTAAGTGATATGAAAGGTTTCCTGCTTTCCATTCATCACCAGTTACAAATTGAATTTCTTTATCAAAATCTTGATCCCAAACGTATTGAATTTTGATTGAAATTTCTTTTCCTGGATAATCGGTTCTTTTATCCGTCTGTGATAATGAGATATAAGAATAAAGAACAGGTGATAAAAAAAATAGAAAAAGAAATCCATAAAGAAATGAATTAATTTTTTTTAAATTAATTTGTGATTTTAGAAGATATAAAAATAACACTCCAAAAAATAAATAAAAAGGCGTCATCCACATCGTTCTAATTTTTGAACCAGTAATCAATGATGTCAAAAACATTAAAATGATAGGCATAAAATTAATAAACAGTAAAAACATCAATTTTTTATCTTTTATATTGAGTTTAAATTTTATCTTTTTAACGAGTAACCAAATCAAAAAGAAGAAGGGAATCAGTATTCCAATTTGTTTTGATAAAAATAATACTGAATTACTAATGTGATCTAAAATACTTGAACTTTCTAACCCTGTTCGATTTAGCCCATACGTTATAGTTATAAAATCATTGTTAAAGAGCCAGATTAAATGGGGAACCAGTAAAACTATAAAGACTTCAATTGTTATCAAATATTTAAAATCAAATTTTTTTGTTTTTTTAAAAAAAATTAAATAAATGAACAATAAATCTATTGATACCAAAAGGTAGAGAAACAAGTATTTAGATAAAAAGCCAATAGCACTAAATAAGCCAACTAGAAAACAATCTGAAAATTTTATTTCCTGAGACGAATAAATTTTCCATGAATAATAAACAACTAATGACCAAAATGGTAATTGGCAAACATTTACATTAAATTCGGGAGTGGTGAAATTATAGAAATAGATAGAAACTAATAATAAAACAGAAATTAAACTTAATTTTAAATCTCTAAAAATTTCAAAAGCAAATTTAAATACGTAATAAAAAGCGATTATCACAAATATTTGACTTAATAAATAATAAACCCAATCTTGAGAACCAAAGATTTGAAAAAGAACTTCAGTAAAAAAAGCACTCATGGGTGGATGTTTATTAAAACCCCAATCTAAATTACTTCCCCAAGCTAAAGCTTCAATTGTGTCCAGAGGTAAATTTTTATTTGTTAATGATGGAGTCAACGTCCAAATAATTAAATGTGATATAACAAAAATAAAAAAAATATTATTTATATTTTTGTTTGTTACGTTCATAAGTAAATATTTACAATAATTAAGGTTACTTGACACCCCTATTTTGCTGAATATACTGCCTCGCATTTAATTTTAAAACATGCCTAAAACTAGTAAAGCAAAAAAAAAAGGGGCTAAAACTAAAACGAAAGTTGTTAGTAAACCAAAAACTAAAGTCTCTAGTAAGCCCAAAATAAAAGAGGCTACTAAATCACCTATAAAAATTTCGAAAACCTATATTCCAAAAGACACTGAAAAATACATGTGTGAAAAACATAAAGTATTTTTTAGGATTAAACTTCAAGAATGGAAGAAAGAGTTGGTCAAATCAAATAATGAAGCTTTATATAACGGTAGTATGGATGATAATAGTATTTCTGCTGATATTGTTGATCAGGCTAATTCATACACAGATAAAAATGTGGAAATGAAAGCAATTAATCGACAAATAAAGTTAATTTCTGAAATTGATAAGGCGCTTGCAAGAATAAGAGAGGATACTTATGGTTATTGTTTAGACACTGCGGAACCAATTGGGTTAAAAAGACTAATGGCCAGACCAGTAGCTAAGTATACTATTGCTGCTCAAGAAAAGCATGAAAAAGATGAAAAAGTCCACGCCGATGACTAGAAAAAAAAGAAAGAATAAAACTGTTCACAATCCAATCACATATAATTTTACTAAAAAATACATTTATTTTTATTACGCCTTTTTTTGGATACTTTTACTATTATTTGTATTTACTAGATGAACAAAAAGTTTGTATTAATAATTTTAGCAATAGTTGCTATTGAACTTTCAGGACATGGAATTTTTGCATCACTATTTAGATTGTTAAGTTCAATGAATTAATTAAGGTTTTGGCGGCAATTCATTTTTATCCATAAACGCAAAGCCCTTCTTAACTGCATCTCTTTTGGATATATCCTCATACCATCTGGTTAGATTTTTAAAATTTTTAAGACCAATATCGTGCCACTCATGTCTTGCTATCCAAGGAAATGTTCCAATATCAGCAATTGTATAATCATCTCCTGATAAAAATCTGTGGTTAGATAATCTTTCGTCTAGTTCAGAGTATATACGCTTTGAAATCTTAAAATATCTTTCTTCACCAAATTGACTTTTACCTGGGTTATAGTGATGAAATTGATGGTGTTGCCCCAGCATTGGACCAACATAACCCATTTGCGCCATTAACCATTGATTTATCTCTAAACGATTTTTTTCCTGATAAAACTTTCCACTTTGCTCAGCTAAATAAATAAGAATAGCCCCAGACTCAAAAACAGTTTGATTAGTTTTGTGATCTATTATTACTGGAATTTTACTAAAAGGACTTATTTTCTTAAATTCTGAATTAAACTGTTCACCTTTATCAAGATCAACTTTTTTAACCTCGTACTCATAACCAATCTCCTCAAGCATAATGCTTATTTTTTTTCCGTTTGGAGTGTTAGCAGAAAAAAGTTCAATCACTTTTTACACCAAGACGCTCTTTGATTGTTTTTGACGATGTGGTAAATTCAAATCTATATTTTTCATTGGGTCTTGCTAATTTAAAACAAGCTCTTGCTGCTAAAGCGCCTTCATGAAAACCAGATAAAATCAGCTTTAATTTTCCAGGATAATTACAAATATCTCCCACTGCATAAATTCCTTTTTGATTGGTCTCAAACTTTTCAGTATCAACCTCAATAGTTTTTTTATCAATATTAAGCCCCCAATTAGCAATTGGTCCTAATTGCATAATCAAACCAAAAAAACCTAAAACGTAATCAGTTTTTAAAGATTTCACTTCATTAGAGTCATGTTTGATATCAATGCTTTCTATTTGTTGATCTCCTGTGACTGTAGCTAGTTGATATTTAGTAAATAAATTTATTTTACCTGCTTTTACAAGACTGTGTACCTTATCTATTGTTGCTTGTGCCCCTCTAAATTCGTCTCTTCTATGTATTAAATTAACATTGCAATCTTTGGATAATTCAACAGCCCAATCTAATGCACTATCTCCACCACCAAATATTGATACAACTTTTTTCTTAAATATGTTTTTATCTTTTACTGAATAAAATAATGATTTATCCTCAAATTTTTCACATTCTTTTGGCGAAAATTTCCTAGGTTCAAATGAGCCAACTCCCCCAGCAATAATAACATTGGGTGTAGAAAAAGCGGTGCCTTTATTGGTTTTGACTAACCAAACATTATTTTCTTTTTTAACTTCCTCTACTCTTTCATTTAAATGAAATTTAATATCAAATGGTTTTAACTGGTTGATTAAGTTATTTGTCAATTCTTCACCAGTGCATTCAGGTACTGCAGGAATGTCATAAATTGGTTTATCTGGATACAGCTCAATACATTGGCCGCCAATTTTATCTAAATTGTCCACCACCTCACAACTAAGACCAATTAATTTTAATTGATGAGCGGTAAATAAACCTGTTGGTCCTGCTCCAATAATTAATGCATCCGTTTTAATCATTTATGCTTGTTTGGATGGAATACTTACTTCAAGACCATCAATCTCATCCGAGACTATTATTTGACAACTAAGTCTACTATTTGTTTTTGGTTCAAATGCCATATCTAACATATCCTCTTCACCATCTTCTTTTTTAGGAAGTTTATTAAACCAGTCTTCTTTGACATAAACATGGCAAGTAGCACAAGCCATTCCACCACCACAATCAGCGTCAATTCCTGGAATATCATTTTGTACGGCTCCTTCCATAACAGTAAGTCCATTTTGAACTTCAATTATATGTTTTTGATTGTCATGAGTTATGTAAGTGATTTTAGCCATTGGATTATATATAGGTGTAAAAAAAAATAGGGCAAGTATGTAAAACATACTCGCCCTATTAAATTAATTTAAAGCGTAATTATCTTGCTCTTGCACCAGCTGAACTTACTGCAGCAGCCCAGATTACTAGACCAAATGCAATTTTATTTATAAAGTCAGCTAAGTTATATACTACGTTTAATGAGTTAGCATCTACTCCACCAGTTAGGTAACCAAATACATAACCTAATGGGTAAATAGCCCAACCTACAGTTACAATCATTCTCATTGCACCGAACGCAGTTACTAGAGCTTTGTTTCCGCTCTTAGCAGCAGCTTTTCCAGCTTCACCTGAGAATATTTCATAAAGAATGTAGATCCATCCAGCCATACCGATTACAAAACCAAGTGTAGCATTGATGTATCCTGCTTCTCCTAAATATCCACCGATTAACATTACTAATGAACCGATTAACAATCTCCAGAAAATTCCAGAATTTGCTTTTCTTACAGCTACTAGAATTAAGTAAAATTCTATCATCTGTAGTGGCACAGTAATTAACCAGTCAATATATCTATATACTGTTGGTGAATCGCCAGTCATCACCCATACTTCTCTCATGTACATGTAGTGGATGAATGCAATACCAGTTACTAGCCCTGCAACAGTTACTGACGTTTTCCAGCCAGGTGCAACAGTATTTCTCTCCATAAAGAAAAACGCTGTAGCAGCCAACATACCCATTGAAATTATCCAGAAAGATATTCCAACGAAGTCATCTTGAGCTAACATCGTAGCAGAAGCTGCGTTTGCTATACCAGTTACACCAATCAATGCCGCAACAGTAAGAGCAAACAGTTTAAGTTTTTTCATAAAAAACTCCCTCTTTAGTTAGTTTTTATTAGTTTATATAAACTAAGCTTAGGCTTCCCTAAGCAAAAGTTGTGCGTTAAATAGCAAATATAGAGAGATTATAGAAGACTTAATTGTCATTAATTTACATTGATTTTACTTACTTTTTAAAATTAAATACAATTTATAATTTAAAAATCTAAAAAAAAGGCAGTATCGAATCAAAAACTCATATGTCTGACAAGTTTAATGAAATTTACCAAAAATCAATAAACAATCCTGAGGAATTTTGGAAAAATGCATCAGAGGATGTCTTCTGGTTTAAAAAACCTACTAAAATTTTAAATAAGTCTAACCCACCTTTCTACAAATGGTACGAAGATGGTGTAACAAACACATGTTATAACGCATTAGATATCCACATCGATCATGGAAAAGGAGATAAAACTGCTTTAATCTACGATAGTCCTATCACTGGTAACAAAAGTAATTTTAGTTACAAAGAATTAAAATCTAAAGTATCAAAATTTGCAGGTGCACTTAAAGACCAAGGTATCAACAAAGGTGACAGGGTTATAATTTACATGCCAATGATACCAGAAGCCGTTGTAGCAATGTTAGCATGCGCAAGAATAGGAGCAATACACTCTGTTGTTTTCGGTGGTTTCGCATCAAATGAACTTGCAAGTAGGATTGATGATAGTAAAGCAAAGCTTTTGGTTACTGCTTCATGTGGTTTTGAACCTGGTAGGACTGTTGAATACAAGCCTCTTGTTGATGAAGCTGTAAAACAAGCTCAACACAAAATTAGTAAGATGATCCTGTTTCAAAGGAAAGGTCATGAGGTTAAATTAAATGCACCAATGGAAATAAGTTGGGACGAAGCTCACGCAAATGCTAAAGATACTGATTGTGTTGAGATGAATTCAAATGAATTTGCCTACATACTTTATACCTCAGGAACAACAGGAACCCCAAAAGGAATTGTTAGAGATATTGGTGGCCACATCGTAGCTTTGAAGTGGACAATGAAAAATATTTATAATATTGATGAAGATGATATTTGGTGGTCAGCAAGTGACATCGGTTGGATTGTTGGTCATTCTTACATTGTTTATGCTCCATTGTTTAAAGGATGTACAACGGTATTGTTTGAAGGTAAACCTGTAGGTACTCCTGATGCTGGAGCTTTCTGGAAAATTATTTCAGACTATAAAGTTAAATCTCTTTTTACTGCTCCCACTGCTTTCAGAGCAATTAAGAAAGAAGATCCTGAAGGTAAATTCTTTTCAAAATATGATTTATCAAAATTTGAAAGCCTTTTTCTTGCAGGAGAAAGAGCCGACCCTGATACAATTAAATGGGCTGAAAATTTATTAAAAGTTCCAGTTATCGATCATTGGTGGCAAACCGAAACTAGTTGGGCAATAAGTTCAAATTGCACTGGAATTGAAATGATGAAAACTAAGTATGGTTCAGCTTGTAAAGCAGTTCCTGGCTATGATGTTAAAATAATTAAATCCGATCAAACTTTAGCTAAACCAAATGAGATGGGGGACATAGTTGTTAAACTACCCTTGCCTCCTGGAACGTTTCCAACTTTATGGAACGCAGATCAAAGATATAAAGAAAATTATATGTCAAACTATGAGGGTTTTTATCAAACCTATGATGCAGGCCACATTGATGAAGATGGTTATATTTGGATTATGTCAAGAACAGATGACATAATTAATGTTGCTGGCCACAGATTATCAACTGGAGCGATTGAGGAAGTTTTGTCTGAACATCAATCTGTAGCTGAGTGTGCAGTGCTCGGTATCGCAGATAAATTAAAAGGTCAACTACCGATAGGTTTAATCGTATTAAAAGCGGGTGTTGCAAAAGATAATGAAACAATAACAAAAGAATGTGTTCAAATGGTCAGAGATAAGATAGGTCCAGTCGCAGCATTTAAAGTTGCAATTATTATCAAAAGGTTACCTAAAACAAGATCTGGCAAAATTTTAAGAGGAACAATAAGAAAAATTGCAGATAATGTAGAATATAAAATGCCACCAACGATTGATGATCCTGCAATTTTAGATGAGATAAAAGAAGATTTAATCAAAAATAATATTTTAAAAAGTGCTTAAAACTTATCTATTTCTTATTGGCGCAATCTTTTGTGAAGTCGCAGGAACAATGTTATTGCCAGTCTCTCAAAATTTTACCAAACTAATTCCTACAACATTTCTTGCTGTATTCTATTTGACTGCCTTTTATTTATTAACTTTTGTCGTAAATAAACTGCCAATTGCAATTGTTTATGCTACTTGGAGCGGACTTGGGATTTTTACAATTGCTATTTTGGGTTATATATTTTTTAAACAAAGCTTAACTTGGCAAGCTGTATTAGGTTTATTTCTTATAGTCATTGGTGTTGTTTTGGTTAATAGTTTTAATGTTACCAAGATAAATTAATTATTCATGTTTGAGAATTTTAAATACAACTTTTTCTTAAAGTTTTTTAAAAATAGAAAAAAACTCATTTGGACAATTAAAAATAATTTATTTGCAAATGAGGTTTGTCCACCTTCAATTTCAATAGTTAAATTTTCAAAAAATACAATTTTAGGAAAAAAAAATGAAAAAATGTATCTTGTTAATGATAGTTTTCAAAGTTGGAATATTATAAATGATCAAAATTATCAAAATGAGTTTATTAAAAAGATTAAGTCTATAATTAATAAAAAGATAAAATATGATTTTGTCGATATCGGTGCCAATATTGGGATAATGTCAAAATGTTTGTTAAATAATAAGATAAAATTATCCAATACTTATTGTGTTGAGCCTAATCAGGAAAATTATTTTTGTTTAAAGAATAACCTCAAAGATTACAAAAATATAAAATTTTTTAATTTTGCTTTAAGTGCCAAAAAAGAGGATAAAAAATTATTTATAGATAAAAATAATATGGGTAATTTAAGTTTTTATTATGAAATGGTAGAAAGAGACAAATTAGGATTTATGAATAGTCCTGATAACTATGAAATAATAAAATGTGAGAGTACTCAAAAATTTTTTAAAAGCATAAAATTAAAAAAAAATATTATTAAAATTGATACCCAAGGATATGATGAGATAATATTTCAAGAAATTCCTAAAAGTGTGCTTAAAAAAAATCAAATTTTAATAATTGAAATCACTCCCATTAATGAGAAAAAAATAAATTTTTCAAAATATAGAGAAAACCTAAATTTATATAAAAAATTTACAGATTTTAACGGCAATATCTATAGCAAAGATCAGGTAATGGAATTATCAAAAAAAACTAAAGGAAAAAATATTGATTTAATTTTTTTAAAATAAACTTTAATCAAATAACAGAGGTTTTCCCTCTGGTTCACCCAAAATTTTTCCATCCCTCATTTTAATCTTCCCAGAAATTATTGTTGCAACAGGTGTTCCTTTAAATTCAGTTTCGTTAAATGGTGACCAACCACACTTACTCTCTATGTTTTCATTTTTAATAATTATTTTTTTATTCATGTCGACAATTGTAAAATCAGCATCAAAGCCTTCTTTAATAAATCCTTTATTTTTTATTCCAAAAATTTTAATTGGATTTTCACAAACAAGATTAATTAATTGATTCAAAGTTAATTTCCCATCATTCACATGGTTTAGCATTACAGGCATTAATGTTTGCACACCTGGCATCCCAGATGGAGAGTTTGGATACTCTTTATCCTTATTAACTTTTAAATGTGGGGCGTGGTCAGATCCAATAGTATCATTTAAGTTATTTTTAACTGCGTACCACAATCTATCGTAGTGAGATTTATCCCTTATAGGTGGATTCATCTGAGCATAAGTACCTAGCTTATCGTAACAATCTGGTGCGTAGATAGTTAAGTGTTGTGGAGTAATTTCAAAAGTAATATTGCCCTTATGTTGTGATAGAAAATCAATTTCTTGTTTTGTTGTAATATGTAGCACATGTGCTTTTTTATTGTAACGTTCTGCAAGCCTAACTATTCTTCTTGTAGAAGACATTGCACATTCTTCACTTCTCCAAACTGGATGTGTATGCACGTCGCCTTTTTTAATTAATTTTTTATTCTGATTAAGAATTTCCTCATCCTCAGAATGCACTGCAACAACCTTTGAACTATTTTGAAAAACTTTATCTATATCTTTTTCCTCAGCAACTAAAAGATTCCCAGTCGAAGAGCCTGCAAAAAGTTTTATACCACAACATCCTTCTAAATTTTTTAATTCTGCTAATTCATTTGCGTTATCAGCTGTTGCTCCAAAGTAAAAAGCATAGTTACAGTACATTCTATTTTTTGCTAAATCTAATTTTCTTTGAAATTCTTTTTTAGTAGCAGTTGGAGGATTTGTATTTGGCATTTCAAATACCGCTGTGATACCCCCTACAATCGCTGCTCTACTTCCAGAGTGAAGATCTTCTGTATCGGTTGATCCTGGTTCTCTAAAATGGGTTTGCGTGTCTATACACCCTGGTAAAACCGTTTTGTCCTTAGCATCGTATATATCTTTACATTCTTCAGAAATTTTACCGATTTTTAAAATTTTACCGTCTTTAATAGCAATATCTTTTTCCTCTAACTTGCCATCTATGTAACACTTTCCATTTTTTATAATTAGATCTAACATTTATTGAAAAAGTTATTATATTAAAAATAGTTATCTAGCAAATATGAACAACAATGTACACATTTTAGAAGATAGAGCAGTTCTTTACATAAATGGTGAAGAAGCAAAAGGTTTTTTACAAAATTTAGTTAGCAACGATATTGAAAAAGTTACAGAAAATTCAAGTTGTTTTGCCTCTTTACTAACCCCACAGGGGAAATTTCTTTATGAATTCATTTTATTAAAACACAAAACAGGTTATTTAATCGATTGTGAAAAATCCCAATCTGAGGATTTTTTTAATCAATTAAATCTGTATAAAATTCGATCAAAAGTTGAAATATTAAATTTAAGCAATGAATTTGTTGTAGCTAATCTAAGTTACGAAAAATTTTTATCAATTAAGGGTGCAAAGGATGTAGAAGGTTTCACTCTAAAATTTAGAGAAGATCCCATTGTTTTAGATCCACGAAATAAAAATTTAGGTGCAAGATTAATTATCAATTTAGAAAAGCTTTATTTATCTTTGAAAAAACTCGAGCTGAAAGACAATAATATAAATAATTATTATGAGCTCAGTCATAAGTTAGGGATTGTGCCAAAAAATCTTAATAAATTAAAAAACAAATTATTTGGTATTGAGTGTAACTTTGAAGAGCTTAATGGAATTGACTTTAAAAAAGGGTGTTATGTTGGTCAAGAAAATACTGCAAGAATAAAATTAAAAGATAAACTTTCAAAAAGATTGCTACCGATAGAAATTATTGACGGTCAACTTGATGAAGATGAAAAAATTTATAACAATGATGTTGAAATTGGTAAAGTTTTGATAAATCAAGAATATCCTTATGCACTAATAAAATACTTAGATAAAAATTTTAACAAAGATCAAATATACAAAAGCAAAAATGGATCCTTTAAAATCTTAATTCCTAATTGGCTTAAAATTTGAATTTTTTGACTAAAAAATTCCCATAAAAATTTCGTTTTGGTGCGGCCAGAGAGACTCGAACTCTCATGGACTAGGTCCACACGGCCCTCAACCGTGCCTGTCTACCAATTTCAGCATGGCCGCAAATATGACCCACAATAAATCAATGACAAGTAGGTTTCAAATTGATAAATTTTGGTATGGAATTTAACCAAGAAGTAAAACTAGCAACTGACCCGATTTACAAAAAAATATCAAAGGTTATGCCTGAGATTGAATGGTCAGTGCATGCTCCTTATATACATAAAATTAATAAACTCAAAAAAGAGAAGAACGCAGTCATTCTTGCTCATAACTATCAAACACCTGAAATTTATCATGGCATAGCGGATTTTTCAGCAGACTCATTAGCTCTTGCAGTTGAAGCTTCAAAAACTTCAGCAGACATAATTGTAATGGCTGGAGTACACTTTATGGCAGAGACAGCAAAATTAATGAGTCCAAATAAAAAAGTTTTGTTACCAGATATGAAAGCTGGATGTTCTCTTTCATCTTCAATTACGGGTAAAGATGTGAGATTGCTCAAAGAAAAATATCCTGGGGTTCCTGTTGTTTCTTATGTAAATACTTCAGCTGATGTAAAAGCTGAAACTGATGTTTGTTGTACATCAGCAAATGCAGTTAAGATTGTAAAATCACTTGGAGTTAAAAAAGTTATTTTTCTACCTGATGATTATCTTGCAAAATATGTTGCTTCACAAACAGATGTAGAAATTATTTCCTGGAAAGGGATCTGCATTGTTCATGATCAATTCAATGAAAAACAAATAAACGATATTAGAGAAAAAAATCCTGGGATTAAAATTATTGCACACCCAGAGTGTCCACCTGAAGTAATAAAAGCAAGTGACTTTGCTGGCTCAACTTCTGGGATGATAAATTATGTAAAAGATAATCAACCTAAAAAAGTTATGATGGTTACTGAATGTTCTATGAGTGATAACATTCAAGTAGAAAATCCTAATGTTGAATTTATTAGACCATGTAACCTTTGTCCTCATATGAAAAAAATTACTTTGCCTAAAATTTTAGATTGCTTAGAAAAAGAAACAGGTGAAATAATCATGGACCAAGAGACGATCAATAAAGCTAGATTGTCTGTAGAAAAAATGGTTGCTATTGGTAGATAAGACTTTGTGTCAAACGTTAAGTTAACTGAAAATTTTGTCAAAGACAGAATTAAACTTGCTCTAGCAGAAGATCTATATCCTTATGGAGATATAACTTCTAACTTGTTAAAAAAAAATAAAGTTATTACTGCAAGATTAATATCTAATCAGAAAGCAATTATTGCAGGTTTACTATTCGCAAAACATGCATTTAAAAAAGTGGACAAAAAAACCAAATTTATCATAAAAAAAAGAGATGGTTCATTAGTGAAAAAAAATTCCATTATTGCATTAGTAAAAGGAAAGGCGAATTCAATATTAATTGCTGAAAGAGTAGCTTTAAATTTTTTATCTCATATTTCAGGCATTGCTACAAAAACTAACCAGTTTGTTAAACTTGCAGGAAAAAAGTGTAAAATTTGTTGCACTAGAAAAACATTACCAAACTATAGGGTAATTCAAAAATATGCTGTTAAAGTTGGGGGAGGTACTAATCATAGATTCAATTTAAGTGATGAATTCTTAATCAAAGACAATCACATTGCTAATCAAAATATTAAAAAACTAATTTTATCAGCTATTAAGAATAAAAAAGGAAAAAAAATTACAGTTGAGGTGGATAATCTAAAACAACTTGATGAAATAATGGGTTTTAAATTCAATACTGTATTATTTGATAACATGAGCATTAAAAATTTAAAAGAAGGTGTCAAAATTGCAAAAAAATATTATGAAACTGAAGCATCTGGAAATATAAGTTTAAAAAATATAAAATCAGTCGCAAAAACTGGAGTGAACAGAGTCTCGGTTGGCAGCATTACACATAGTGTTCCAGCAGTAGACTTAAAATTGGAAATTTAATTTACAAATTTAGATAAATCCGGCTTAAAATAATTTGGTCCCTTCATAACTTTGCCATGCTCGTTATAAATAGGTTTACCATTTTCATCTAATTTACTCATATTAGAATTTTGAACCTCCTCAAAACATTTATCTAAATTAATACCAAATGCATGTCCTGCTCCATAAGTAACATAAAGAATATCTGTTAAAGCATCAGCAACTTCTAATAAGTCTTTGTTGTTCATTGCTTCTGTAAGCTCACTAAGTTCTTCCTTGATTAAATCAAGCCTTAGTTTGTTAATTTTGTCTGTGCTAAATGAGGGTTTTGTTTTGACTTCTTGACCAAAAGTTTTCATGAAAGTTCCTACTTTATTGAAATTTGTCATTTTGCTCCTATAAGTTTAAATAAAATTAATATATATATATTATGTATATACTTAAAAAATAATATTCGTGAAATTAAGAAAAGAATTTGATAGCATTGGAAAAATAAGTGTTCCAAACGATAAATATTGGGGTGCATCAACTCAAAGATCTAAGAAGTATTTTGATATAGGGGAATTTTTAGTAAGGCCAATACTTATTAAATCTATTGCAATAATAAAAAAAGCAGCTGCAATAGTTCATTCAAGGGAAAAACAAATCGCTCCAAACATTGCAAAAGCAATTATAAAAGCTTCAAATGAGGTAATTTCAGGCAAACTAGATGAGCACTTTCCTCTTAAAGTTTGGCAAACTGGATCTGGAACACAAACTAATATGAACGTTAATGAGGTTATCGCTAATAGAGCAATTGAAATTTTAGGGGGTAAAAAAGGTTCTAAAAAACCTGTACATCCTAATGATCACGTCAATAAATCTCAATCAACAAATGATGTATTCCCAACTGCAATGCACATAGCAATTGCTATTGAGACAAGGAATAAACTTTTACCAGCTTTAGAACTATTAAATAAAGAACTTAAAAAAAAAGTATCTCAATTTAAAAAGATAGTAAAAGTTGGCAGAACTCATTTACAAGATGCGACGCCATTATCTTTAGGTCAAGAATTTTCTGGTTATCAATCTCAATTAGAAGATTGTATCACAAGAATTAAAAATGCATTGAGTGAAATTTATTTGCTAGCACAAGGTGGTACTGCCGTAGGAACAGGAATAAATAGTAAAAAAGGTTTTGACAAAAAAATTATAAATGAGATAAGAAAAATAACTAAAATTCCTTTTAAGCCTACTAAAAATAAATTTGCTGCACTCGCGGCTCATGATGAAATTGTGAATTTTTCTGGAACTTTAAATACGACAGCAGTTTGTTTAATGAAAGTGGCTAATGATATTAGATTTTTAGGATCTGGTCCAAGAGCGGGTTATGGTGAATTAATTTTACCAGCAAATGAACCGGGTTCTTCGATAATGCCTGGTAAAGTGAATCCAACTCAATCAGAAGCTGTCACTATGGTTTGTGTAAAAGTAATAGGAAATCATAATGGGATTACTATGGCAGGATCTCATGGTCATTTTGAACTAAATGTATTTAAGCCTTTAATTGCTCATAACATATTGCAATCAATAGATTTATTGGCTGATAGTTCTAAGAATTTTGCTTTGTATTGTATTAAGGGCTTAAAAGCAGATAAAGAAAAAATAAATTTTTATTTAGAAAATTCTTTAATGTTAGTTACAGCATTAGCTCCTAAGATTGGTTATGATAATGCTGCAAAAATTGCTAAATCTGCGTTAAAGAATAAAACTACACTTAAAACTGAAGCTCTTAAAACTGGATTAATAAATGAAAAAGATTATGAAAAAATTGTTAATCCAAAAAAAATGATTTATCCAGCGTAAGCATTAAAAAAATTATTCATAAAGTTCTTAAAAGTAATTTTATTAAAAATTCTATCTTGCTCTGAATTAAATATATTTAAAAACTCATCTAGTTTTTGATTTTGTTTACCATCGATTCGGGGATTTTCAAAAGTAATACTTTTGGTATTGAAATTATAGATATAATCTAATTGCATTTGTTTTATTTTTTTTCTATTTTTTTTCAATATTTGAAAAGAAGTGTAAAAAGTATTTACATCATCAAAATTAAATATTGTTGTTCCAACTAAATTCGCACCGTCATTATCAATTAATAATACACTTTCATCGAGAATAATTTCTAGATTGTCTTTCCATTTTATTTTTGAATTTGAAAAATTAATATTACCATCTTCAATAAAAATTTTTAATTGTAAATCATTTAATTCATTTACATTTGTAATGTTCTTAATATTTACATTGAGGTTAGCGCTAAAATTTTTATTATTTAATAGTTCCGAATTAATCAAATCAATAAATATGAAATTTTCATCAAATAAATTTTTTGTACTTAAACCTTCATAATTAAATTCAGCAGCAAAGTAAAAAGGTTTAAAGTCAATTGTTCCTTTATACGAATTTTTATTATTAAAAGATAAAAAATTTAACGAATTTTGATTTAATTCATATTTCAAAGTAGTTGCTTTATTAATAAATAAGATATCCAACAATCCCTTTTTTAATTTATTTTCGTAATTTATTTTATTTTCAATATTTAATCTTATTTTATTTGAGTCAAATTTCGCTGAAAATTCTTTATTAAATTTATCGTTTCTTAAAGTTATTTTAAATGGTACATTAAAAACTTCATTTTGTGAGTCTAAAACATTTTGTAAATTTTTAGAATCATAATAGAAACTACTATTTAACGTCTTATTTATAAAAAGTATCTCGTCATCTTTATTTTTAAAAAAAATATTACTTTTTTTAAATGAAATAATATTATCATTGGGTTCGGTCTTTAAAAGGTTTTCAAAAAAAACAAAATCTTCTAAATAAATGTTGAAGTCAGTTTTTTCAAAAACTAATTTCCTAATATTGATTTCATTAATTTTTAGAAGTTTTGCTCCATCAATGAAGACCCTTAAATTTTTTGTTTTACCTATTTCTTTTTTTTCACGAATAATTAAGGGATTTCTTATAAAGAAATGAGGGGTTGGGAAAAAACTATAATTAATTTCTTCCTCCAATTTTAATCCAATATTATAATTTTTAAGTAGTTGATTCATAATTTCAGATCGAACTGTTTCTTTATTATAAAAAGAAGGTAAACTTAAATAAGATAGTGTCAAAATAACAAGTATTCCTACGAACAAAAAAACTCTATTGTTCTTATTTAAAAGGATTTTTTTATAATTGGACTTAAAATACTTTAATTTATTAAAATTATTTTCTAATAATTCGTTTATAGATAAAATTTGCTTCTTTATCTTTTTATTTAATAAATTATGTCTACTCATAATGATTTTGATCACTTATAATTAATTATTTGAAATGGTAAACTCCGATTATTTACAAAATTTAAATAAAGCCCAAAAAGAGGCGACAATTTATTTAGATGGCCCATTGTTGATTGTTGCAGGGGCTGGATCAGGGAAAACCAAGGTTTTGACCTCTAGGATTGCACACATAATCAAAGAAAAAAAAGCTTATCCAAACCAAATTTTATCAGTCACCTTTACTAATAAAGCTGCAAAAGAAATGCAAACAAGAGTTAGTAAGTTACTGGGCTCAGGTGCAGTTGGACTATCTTGGCTCGGTACTTTTCACTCCATCTGTGCAAAGCTTTTGAGAAAACACGCCTCTGCAGTAAATCTCAATTCAAATTTCACTATAATTGATACAGATGATCAATTAAGACTTATTAAGAATATATGTAAAGCTGAAAATATTGACATCAAACAGTTAGCTCCAAGATATATCTTAGCGATAATAGATCGTTGGAAAAATAAAGGATATTATCCTAATGAGGTTATTATCAACAAAAAAGACATTTTCGAAAAAAATATTTTACCAATTTATAAGATTTACCAACAAAAACTTATCGATTTAAATTCGTGTGATTTTGGAGATTTGATTCTACATGTTGTAAAAATTTTTGAAAAAGATCAAGATATTAGAAATATCTATTCAAAAAATTTTAAATATATTCTTGTAGACGAATATCAGGACACAAACATCATCCAAAGTAAATGGTTAAATTTACTTTCTGAAAAAAATAAGAATATTTGCTGTGTTGGAGATGATGATCAATCTATTTATAGTTGGAGGGGTGCAGAAATCAGAAATTTTTTGGAATTCGACAAGGTTTATAAAAATACAAAAATAATTAGGCTAGAGGAAAATTATAGATCTTCTCAAAATATTTTGAATGTTGCGTCTAATTTAATTGCAAATAATGAAAATAGAATTGGAAAAACTTTAAAAGCAACAAAGGATGAAGGTAATTTAGTTAAATTGAATTGCTTCAAAAACGGAAAAGATGAAGCTATTGGTGTTTCAGATGAAATAGAGAACCTTAAGCACAAAGTTTCTTTTAACAATATTGCAATTCTTGTAAGAGCAATTTTTCAAACAAGAGAGTTTGAAGAAAGATTTCTTAAAATTGGTGTACCTTATAGAATTTTAGGTGGAACTAAATTTTATGAAAGAGCTGAAATTAAAGATTGTGTTGCTTACCTTAGACTTATCTATCAAGAAAAAGATGACCTTGCTTTTGAAAGAATTGTTAATAATCCAAAGAGATCAATAGGTGATAGTTCAATTAAAATGATACATGAATACGCAAAAAAAAATAATCTTTGTTTAGAGAACGCATCTAGAAAATTGATCCAGGAAAATTTGGTGAAACCAAAGACTAAGATAGGTTTAAATTTATTTTTAGGGTTAATGAATAAATGGAGAAATGACCTAAATAAAAAAAAAATAAACCATGTTAAACTTCTACAAATTATTTTAGATGAGTCTGGCTACTCTGCCATGTTGAAAAATAAAAAAGATTTAGAAAATGAAAATAGATTAGAAAATATTAAAGAACTTTTGAGTGCTATGAAAGAATTTGATAACCTTGAAAGTTTTTTAGAACATGTGTCTTTAGCCACTTCAGTTGATCAAGAATGGGATGGAGAAAAAGTAAATATGATGACAATGCATGCATCTAAAGGTTTAGAATTTGATACAGTTTTTTTACCAGGTTGGGAAGAAGGTCTGTTTCCACATCAAAAATCAATCGAGGAAAAAGGTCAGAGTGGTTTAGAGGAAGAAAGAAGACTGGCCTATGTCGGCATAACCCGTGCAAAGAAAGATGCTTTTATATCTTTTTCAATGAATAGATTTTATCAAGGAGATTGGATAGATAGTATGGCTTCAAGATTTATAGATGAACTTCCAGAAAAATCTTTAGAAAAGAATTCTTTTTTTGCAGAAGATAAAGATGAAATAGAGGATTTTGAATTTAATCAGGATATAGATTTTGATGATAACAAAATAAGAAGCCCAGGTTGGATTAGATATCAAAAAAAATTGAAATGATAGAAAATAGATTAAATTCACTGAAAAAAAAATTTAATTTATTTAAAATAGATGGTTATGTTGTTCCAAAAAACGATGAATTTTTTTCTGAATACTCTCAAAAAGATAGATTAAGAACGATTTCTAATTTTAGTGGATCTGCCGGGTATGCTGTAATATTAAAAAACAAAAATATTTTATTTGTTGATGGAAGATATACAATTCAAGCACATATAGAATCAGGAAAATATTTTAAAATAGAGAAGCTTGAAAAAATCCTTAATTGTAAATTATTTAAAGGTTTGACTTTAGGTATAGATCCAAAAATTTTTACACAAGGTCAAATAAAAAAGTTTTTTTTAAAGTACAACAAAATTAAGATTATTAATCCTAATCTAATCGATAATATTTTTAATAAATATAAAATTAATTCAAAACCTTTTTTCTCTTTAAACCAGAAAATTACTGGTGAAAGTTATAAAAAAAGAATAATCAAATTATCGAAAATACTTAAAAAACATAAATCTGATTACTTACTTGTAACTGCACCAGAGAATGTAGCGTGGTTATTAAATATAAGAGGTTATGATAATCCAAATAGCCCTATTCCTAATTGCCGATTAATCTTAACAAAAAACAAAAAAATATTCTTAATTTCAGAAAAATTCAAAGTTACTAAGTTAATCAGAGAAAAGAAAATCCTAAAAGATGAGGTTTTTGAGACAGAAAGTTTTGAAAGATTAATTAACAAATTAAAATCAGGAAAAATCATAATAGATAAAAAAACCTGCTCTATATATTTGGATAAACTTTTGCAAAAAAAATTTAGAATTTTAAATAAAGAAGATCCAATTTATCTTTTAAAATCAATCAAAAATAAGAATGAAATAAAACATATGATCAATAGCCACATCATTGATGGTGTGGCATTAACTAAATTTTTACACTGGATCAAAGTTTTAAATAAAAAAAAGATTTCTGAAATTGATGCTCAAAATAAATTAGAAAAATTCAGAAAAATGAATAAAAATTATTTGTTCCCAAGTTTTGATACAATCTCGGGTGCAGGAGGAAATGGAGCAATAGTTCATTACAGAGCTTCAAATAAAACTTCAAAAATTATTAATAAAAATGACATTTTTTTATGTGATTCAGGAGGACAATATAAATATGGTACCACAGATGTAACTAGAACAATATGCTTTTCAAAACCAAAAAAAAATATCAAAGATATTTTTACAAAAGTATTAAAGGGTCATATTGCAGTGGTAATGTCGAATTTAAAAACTCATTTTAATGGGAAATTAATTGATATTAGAGCTAGAAAGAATTTGAGAAAAAGTGGTTTTGACTATGAGCATGGGACTGGTCATGGAGTTGGTTTTTTTTCAAATGTTCATGAAGGACCACAGGCTATTTCAAAATTTAATACCATTAAACTACAAGAAGGTATGGTTTTGAGTAACGAACCTGGATATTATAAAAAAGGCCAATTTGGAATTAGAATAGAAAATTTAATTTACATAAAGAAATATAATAATAAATTACATTTTGAAAATTTGACTTTAGCACCAATAGATAAAGATTTAATTAATTTTAATCTTCTTAATAAAATAGAAAAAAATTATTTATTTAAATATCATTTAGAGGTTTATTCAAAATTATCTGGTTATTTGAATAAAAAAGAGAAGAAGTGGTTAAGCAGTTTTATTTAACATTTTTAACCATTCAGCTTGTGTTAAAATTTTAATATTCATTTCTTTAGCAGAATCAATTTTTCTTTTAGTTGGCTTATCACCAATAATTAGAAAATTTAATTTTTTTGATACGTTACTTACAATTGAGCCAGAATTTTCCTCAATTAAAGACTTGGCTTCAGCTCTGCTCATTCCCTCTAGCTTGCCTGTAAGCATGAATGTTTTGTTAGTTAATATACCATCGGCTTTTTGATTTTTTGCATTTTTAATTTCAAGAATTTTTTCAAGTTCATTCATAACTTTTATGTTTGTATTATTTAAGAAAAAATCTTTAATTGATTTCATTTGAGTTTCTCCTATTCCATCGATATTTAACAAATCATCAAAATTACTCTTTTTGGACAGTAATAAAAAATTCTTCGAGGATTTAATATTTTTTGCAATTAGTTTGGCGTTTTCGAGGCCTATGTGTCTTATTCCTAATGCGTAAATAAATTTTTCTAGAGAAATAGTTTTTCTTAAATTAATTGAATATTTTAGATTTGCCACAGATTGTGCGCCCCAACCATCCAGGGCCTCAATTTTTGAATAATCTAGTTTAAATATATCTTGAGGAAGTCTAATCAAATTTAAATTCCAAAAATTTTCAACAATCTTTTTTCCAAATCCGTCTATATTAAAAGCTTCTTTTGATACAAAATGCTTAAGCCTTTCCTTTGCCATTCTGTCACATTCAAAACCTCTATCTGGACATCTTCTAACAGCATCAAATTTTTTTGTAACTTTATTATATTCCTTTATTGTTTCAAAACCACATGGGCACTTTTTTGGAAAAATAAATTTTTTTGAGTTAGGTTTTCTTTTTTTAATATCAATTGAAACTACATGGGGTATTACATCACCTGCTCTTTCAACAATAACAGTGTCACCTATTCTAATATCTTTTCGAATTATCTCCTCCTCGTTATGTAAAGTAGCATTGGATACTAAAACACCCCCTATATTAATTGGTTGAATTTTTGCTACTGGAGTTAAAGCTCCAGTTCTTCCAATTTGAATATCTATATTTAGAATTTTTGAAACACCGCTATTAGCTGAGAATTTATGTGCAACTGCCCATCTTGGGGCATTAGCAACATTTCCTAGTCTCTTTTGTAATTTAAAATCATTTATTTTGTAAACAATTCCATCTATATCAAAATCTAACTCATTTCTTTGTTTCTCAATATCATTGTAGTTACGCATTAAATTTTTAACACCTTTAATAGTTTTGTTCATATGATTAGTTTTAAATCCCCAGTATTTCAACATTTCTAAAAACTCATGTTGAGTCTCAACTTCTAAACCCTTCTCATATCCATAAGTGTAAGCAATAAAATTTAATGGAATTTTCTTAGTTTCATTTGGATCTTTTTGTCTAAGAGATCCAGAGGCAGCATTTCTCGGATTGGCAAATTTATTAGATAATTTTTTGAATTCACTATTTTTAATAAATACTTCACCTCTTATATCTATTTCCTTTGGAAAATTTTTAGAATTTATTTCATCAGGGATATCTTTTATGGTTTTTAAGTTCTCTGTTATGTCTTCACCCTCTTTACCGTCTCCCCTAGACAAACCAGTTATGAATTTACCATTCTTATAAATAATTGAAGCTGAAATTCCATCAATTTTTGACTCAGCACTATAAAATATTTCAAATTCATCTTTTTTATCCAAATAGTTAATTATTTTTTTTTCAAAATTTTTGAGATCTTCCTCACTAAATGCATTCGATAATGACAACATTGGTACTTTATGTGGTAATTTTTTAAAATTTTTAGACGGTTTAAATCCTACTTTTTGAGAAGGTGAGTTTGTACTTTTTAAAAACTTATATTTTTTCTCTAGTAAAACAATTTCATTCATTAATTTATCATACTCTTGATCCGAAACTTTGGGTTTGCTTAAATCATAGTAAAATTTATTGAACTGATTTAATAATTTAATTTTCTTATTATACAAATCTTCAATCTTTTTTTTTTCCATTTTATTCAAACAAAGATTTAAATTTTTTCAAAATTTTGCCAGTCTTTTTTTTATTTTGTGAAATTTTATTATTTTTTGAAATTTCATAGTTTTTATCAAATACACTATATGTTTTCTCATACCAAACTGATGATTGATAGTTATAACCAAGAAGAATTGCATATTTTTCTGCCTCTTCTACAAGGCCAATTTTATAATAAACCTCTACTAATCTATGCAAAGCCTCCTCGGCATAGATAGTCGTATCATATTCATCAATTACTTTTCTAAATCTATTAATTGCTGCAATCCATTTTTTTTTTTGAAAATAATATCTGCCAATATACATTTCTTTTGATGCTAGAATGTCATTTATCAAACCAATTTTAAATTTTGAATCCAATGCATAATCAGTATCTGGGAATTTTTTTATAACAATATCAAAATTTTCTTTAGCATTGATTATTGACTGTAAATCTTTCTTCTCATCAACGATTTGTTCATAATAAGAAATCGCTAACAAATAATATGCATAATCAATATTTTCATGTAATGGATAAACTCTTAAAAATCTTTGTAACTCAGCAACAGCATCCTGATAATAGTCCTGAAAATAATAAGCATACGCAGCCATTAAAAGGGATCTGGGTGCTAAATCAGATTGAGGAAATAGAGTTTCAACCTCGTTAAATTTTTTAGCTGCAAATAACGAGTCTCCTTCCTCTAAAGCTTTTTTACCCTCATTGAAAGCCTCTATAGCTTGAGAGCCTAATTTTTTTTCAATGATGATAGACTCTTTTCTTACTTCTTTCGAACAAGAAGTAAGTAGAGTTATTAATCCAATTATTAAAAGAAAGTTAAATCTTTGCATAAAGATTTATACAAATTAAAACACGAATTTAAAAGATTTATATAATTAAGCTTAAGCTATAGATCTTAACAAACTTCTATTTATAATGTTGTGTGGTAGATTTCTTTCTTGTATTTCAACTATTGAGAAATTTGCTTTATTTTCGAATACTTTTTTTAACAATTTATTAGTTAAAAAATGTCCACCTTGAGAACAAATTACACTGCCAATCACTCTGTAACCACTTGTATAAAGATCACCGATACAATCTAAAATTTTATGATTTACAAACTCTTTGGAATTTCTTAGCCCGGTTTCATTTAAGATTTTTTTTCCTTTAACTACTACAGCGTTATCTAAACTTCCACCTTTAGCCAAACCTAATGATTTGATCTTTTCAATATCTTCATATAAACAAAATGTTCTTGAATTAAAAATATCATTCAAATCATCTTCATAAACATTAATCTTATTTCTTTGATTACCAATTAACTCGTTAGAATATTTAATTTGAAAATCTATATCTAAACTAAGTTTGGAAGGTTCTATAGAAATATACCTTTCACCGTCTTCAAAATTTATTTTTTTATTAATTTTAATAATCTTAATTGGTGCATTGCTTGTTTGAAGTCCAGATTTAATTATTTCATCAATAAAATCTTTAGCTGAACCATCTAAAATAGGAACTTCATCGTTATCAATTTCTATAAGGGCGTTATCTATACCCAAACCAAATAGGGCTCCCATTAAATGTTCTATTGTAGAGACTTTTACCCCGAATTCATTTGAGATAGTTGTGTTTAAGTCGGTGTTTGAAACATTAGAAAAATTTGGAAAGATTATGTTATTGGAACCTAAATCTACTCTCTTAAAATAAATTCCTGTATTTGGTTCAGAAGGCTTTATGTTTAAGTTTACTTTATTGC
>CABYLY010000002.1 GCA_902519945.1 uncultured Pelagibacteraceae bacterium | reverse complement strand
CTTTCTGATCTCTTTATGAATAATTTTTACAATTTTTTTTAAGTTTCCTTTTTTATCGAGAATTGCTTCTAAAACATACTTTTTTTCTATAGGAAATTTATCAAAATAATCTGGTAAGATTTTTTTTAAATTATTAAAAGTTTTTTTATCAGTTTTATATAATTTACTTACTTCTCTATCAGCGTCAAATACTGGATAACCAAAACTCTGAGCAACATAACTTTTGCCAGATCCAATATCACCTAAAATTCCAATTTTAATCATTATCTAAAAGTTTTATAACTTCGCCATCAACTTTTGGTAAAAGCTTATGCCATATTTTAAATGCGTAATATGCTTGATAAATAAACATTAATTTTCCATTTAGAATTTTATTTCCAAACTTTTTGCCGGCCTTTAAAAAATTAGTTTCCGTTGGATTATATATTACATCATAAAAAAATTTATTGTTAGTTTTTGAAAAATCCAAGTTTATTTCATCCTCAGCGTTCAATCCAACACTAGTAGCATTAATAATCATATCAAAATTAGTAATTTGTCCCCAATTCACAATTTTTATGTTTCCAAAATTTTTTTTTAAATTTTCTGCTTTTTCTCGAGTTCTATTACTTATTGTTATACTTTCAGCTTTCATATTTTTAAGTGCAAAAATTATGGATGGCACTACTCCACCAGCACCTAATATTAAAATATTTTTATTTTTTGGATCGTATTCATCTTTGAGACTGCTTTCAAAGCCATCAACATCTGTATTATGTCCAATCACTCCATTAGTCCCTAAGTATATTGTATTAACTGACTGTGTTTTTTGAGCTTGGTCTGTTAGTTCATCCAAATATGTAATGACTTCTTGTTTAAAAGGTACTGTAACATTTATTCCAGAAATTTTTTTGTCTTTAACATCACGAATTAAGTCTTTAATTTCATTTTGATTAATCTTTTTTTTTTCATAAACAGCCTCAATTTTATTAACTTTTATCCAGTGGTTGTGTAATTGTGGGGATAAAGAGTGATCGATTGGATTTCCTATTACTAAATATTTTTTCATATTTAATTATAATTACTTAGATATTCTTTTATCTTCATAATTGGAAGACCCATAATTGTATTTTCATCTCCCTCAATACTTGAAAATAGTTTTCTGCCCTCTCCTTCAATTTGGTAAACATTATAGGCAAATAGTTTATCATCTGAAATTTTTGCTAAATAATCTTTAAGATCATTTTCAGTCATATTTTTCATTGTCAAAGTAGCTTTATCGGTATGTTTCCAAATCATAGATCCATTTTTAGAAATACATACTGAGCTAATTAAATTATGGCTTTTTCCATTTAATTTTCTTAAAATTTTCATTGCTTCTTCCCTATTTCCCGGTTTTGAAATTATCTCACCATCTAAATCAATCACACTGTCTGCTCCAAGAACTAAAACATCATTTTTTTTTTGGCTTACTTTGTTTGCTTTTAATTCTGCTAAACTTATTGAAATTAATTCTGGTGAAGCTTTTTCTTTTAATAAGCTTTCTTTCACAACATCTTCATCCAAATTTGAGGGTTCAACACTAGAAGCTATATTATTATTATCTAGTATTTGTTTACGAACTTTACTCTTTGAAGCAAGAATAAGTTTAGTCATTATTCTTGTATATTTCGTAAATTTTTATTACAGAGGCCGCTGTTTCTTCTACAGACTTTCTAGTAACATCAATTACTGGCCAATTGTATTTTCTAAAAGTATTCTTAGCTTCATCAACCTCTTTTCTAATATTTTCGATATCTGTGTAAGATTTATTTTCAGATTCTTTTAATGAATTCATCCTATTTTTTCTTATATCTACCAGTCTTTCTGGCTCAGTATTTAAACCAATAACACAAGCCATTTTTGGATTTTCTTTCAAAGTTTGTGGTATAGAATTTTCATTTACTAAAGGTATGTTTGATGTTTTAAAGCCTTTGTTTGCTAAATAAATTGCTGTAGGGGTTTTGCTCGTTCGACTTACACCTAATAAAATTATATCAGATTTATTTAATTCTTTAACTAAATTTCCATCATCATGATTCATTGTAAATTGTATGGCCGCAATTCTTTTGTAATATTCATCATTTAAAGCGTATTGGCCACTTGGTTGATGAGATGCTTTTTGATTTAATAATTTGGAAAAGCTTAAAATCAAATCTCCCAAAACTCCAAAACATGGTATTTTTTTATCCTCGCTGGTATTAGCTAAAAATTTAGCTAAATTGCTATCAACAATTGAGTATAAAATTATTGAATTAAGGTGTTTCTCTGCATCAGACAATATTTTAAAAATTTGGTTCTCGGTTCTCGTAAAAGAATACGTATGAATTTTATAATCTATATTTTTAAACTGAGCCTTAATTGCTGTAAAAATTCTGTCTAAAGTTTCACCTGTAGAGTCTGAAATTAAATAAATTTGATATGTATTACTCATGTATAAACTGTTAGTAAAATTTTACTATTCTAATCATATTCAATTTATTAAACATTTTAAAATTTTTGTTGTAAAACAAGAGCTTTATTCACAAAAATAAACATGTGTATTTATATTCCTTAGACTTATAAAATTTGTCAATAAGCTACAATTTTTCATGTATAATTTATCAATTATAAGCTTTAAATGTTAATAAAATGTTTAAAAAATGTTTACAAAATTTAATCATCATTATTCACAGAATATACTAATAATACTATTAATTATATTTAATTATTAATATGACACCCATTGAAGAAGTGATCATCAATAAAAAAACTTCATTAAATCCTATTTGGATTATGAGGCAAGCAGGTAGATATTTATCGGAATTTAGGAAAATACGAAAATCTAATCCAGATTTTATAAAATTATGTTTAAATTCTAAATTGGCAGCCGAAATTACACTTCAGCCATTAAAAAGATTTAATTTAGATGCTGCAATAATATTCTCAGATATTCTGATATTACCTTATGGCTGCAACCAAAAAGTTGAGTTAAAAAAAAATTTTGGTCCTATGCTTGGTGATTTAAATTTAGATGATTTATCTAAGTTAACTGAAAGCGATTTTACTTCAAAAGTTAGCCCTGTTTATGAAGCAATTAATTTAGTTAAAAATGATAAACTTACTGAAAATAAAAGCACTATCGGTTTTGTGGGGGCGCCTTGGACATTATTGGTTTACATGATTAACAAACAATCACCTAAGTTAAGTCTAAATAATGATTTTTTTAAAGATAAAGCTTTAATTCAGCAGACGTTAAAAATTATTGAAAAATTTTTAATGGTTCACATTAAAAATCAAATTAATAACGGTGCTGAAATAATCCAAATTTTTGATAGTTGGGCAGGATTATTAAGTGATAAAGATCTTGATTTTTATGTTTATAATCCGACATACTCTTTGGTAAGTTTTGTAAAATCTTTAAAAATTCCGGTAATATGTTTCCCAAGAAACATTAAAAACTATAAAAAATATTGTGAAATTGTTAAACCAGATGTGATTTGTATTGATTATAATGTGGACCCATTAAGAATTGAAAAAGAAATATCTATTCCTGTACAAGGAGGCATGGATCCCAAAATTTTACTTACTGATAAAGAAAACCTTAAAAAAGAGGCAGAGAAATATTTAGATATCTTTAAAAATCATCCATATATATTTAATCTGGGTCATGGAGTTTTACCAGAGACAGATCCAAATCTAATGGATTATTTAGTTAAAACTGTAAAAAATTATCAATGAAAAAAGAACTTAATCACCCACCGGTAAATTTTGGCAAAACAGGTGTTCTAATAATTAATTTGGGCACACCAGACTCAACAAGCTGGCTTGATATTAGGAAATATTTAAAGGAATTCTTATCTGATAAAAGAGTTATTGAGGTAAATCCTTTGCTTTGGCAAATAATATTGAATGTTTTTATATTAAATTTAAGGCCATCTAAAACCGCTAAAGCATATAAAGAAATTTGGATGAAAGAAGAAAACATATCACCATTATTATATTACACTCGACAGCAGGCAGATAAATTATCAAAATCAATAACTGAAAAAAATGTAATTATTGATTATGCTATGAGGTATGGGAACCCGAGTATAAAAAGTAAAATAAAAAATTTACATGAAAAAGGTTGTGAAAATTTAGTTATACTGCCGCTATACCCTCAGTATGCAGCAGCAACAACGGCAACTGTTTGTGACGAAGTATATAGAACACTTATGAAAATGCGGTGGCAACCATCAATAAAAATAATACCACACTATGAGGCACATCCTTTGTACATAGATGCACTGGTGAACTCATTAAATAAAAAAATTAAACAAATAAACTGGAAGCCGGATTTAATATTGGTATCTTATCATGGTATACCTCAAAAATACTTTGATAAAGGAGATCCATATCATTGCTATTGTCAAAAGACTACAAGACTAATTTCAGAAAAGTTTAACTCAATTGAGCTTAAGACAACCTTTCAGTCAAGATTTGGACCCCAAAAATGGCTTGAACCTTATACCGATAAGACTTTAGAGAAATTACCGAGTGAAGGTAAAAAAAATGTTCTAGCAATATGTCCTGGCTTTGCTTCAGATTGTGTAGAAACTTTAGAGGAAATACTTATTCAGGGCAAAGAAAGCTTTTTAGAGTCTGGAGGAGAAAATTTCGATATGGTTCCATGTTTGAATGACAGTGATGATCATATAGCTCTATTAAAATCATTAGTTCAAAAAAATATATAATTGATGAATACATATTTACTTTTCAAATCCCTACATTTGATAGCTGTAATTTCTTGGATGGCTGGTCTTTTATATCTTCCAAGAATTTTTGTTTATCACTCACAAAACAATGACAAACCATTAGTATCCGAGGTGTTTAAAGTTATGGAAAAAAAATTATTTTTTTACATTATGACACCAGCAATGACATTGTCTTGGATATTTGGATTATTACTAATTCACGAAATAGGTTTTAGCCAGTTAGGGCAAAAATGGATGATTTTTAAATTAGTTTTCGTGGTAATTTTAACTTTATATCATTTTTACCTAGGTAGAATTTTGGGGCAATTTAAAATAGACATGAATAGGCACTCTCATAAATTTTATAGATATATTAATGAAATACCGACATTATTGCTGATTTTGATCATTTTTGTTGTTATTTTTAAACCTATCTAGGGTTGAATAAATTTTATTAGTATATATATTATACGTATTATTAAGTCCTTAATAATAATTTCATGAACATACAAGAACTAAAACTTAAATCATCTGAACAGCTTATTACTCAAGCAGAAGAACTTGGTATTGAAAATGCAAGTACCTTAAGAAAACAAGAGATACTTTTTGCAATTTTGAAGAAAGTTGCAGAAAAAGAGGAAATTACTGGCGCAGGAGTGCTTCAATTACTTCAAGACGGCTTTGGTTTTTTAAGAGCGATGGAGTCAAATTATCTCCCGGGTCCAGATGACATTTATGTTAGCCCAAGTCAGATTAGAAAATTTGGATTAAGAACAGGTGATACTGTTGAAGGACCAGTAAGAGCTCCAAAAGAAGGAGAGAGATATTTTGCGTTATTGCAGGTAAGTAAAATAAATTTTGAAGAGCCTGACAAGTCTAGGCATAAAATTGCATTCGATAACTTAACTCCTTTGTATCCTGATAAGCAACTTGTTATGGAAGTTGAACAAGTTAAACCGGAAAAAAAACAAGATTTAACTCCAAGACTTATAGATTTGGTTAGCCCTATTGGTAAAGGCCAAAGATCAATTATTATCTCACCTCCCAAAGCCGGTAAAACTATGATTTTACAGAGCATAGCGAACTCAATAGCAAAAAATTATCCTGAATGTTATTTAATTGTTTTATTAATTGATGAGAGACCTGAGGAAGTGACCGATATGCAGCGAACTGTTAAGGGAGAAGTTATAAGCTCAACTTTTGATGAACCAGCTCAACGTCACGTAGCTGTCGCTGAAATGGTAATAGAAAAGGCCAAAAGATTAACAGAACATAAAAAGGATGTTGTTATATTGCTAGATTCGATCACAAGACTCGGAAGAGCTTACAATGCTGTTATACCTAGCTCAGGTAAAGTCCTGACAGGTGGTGTTGATGCTAACGCTTTGCAGAGACCAAAAAGATTTTTTGGTGCTGCAAGAAATATAGAGGAAGGTGGTTCACTTACAATTATTTCCACGGCTTTGATTGATACTGGAAGTAGAATGGATGAGGTAATTTTTGAGGAATTTAAAGGCACAGGTAATAGCGAAACTGTATTAGACAGAAAAATAGCGGATAAAAGAATTTATCCTGCAATAGACATTACAAAATCAGGGACTAGAAGAGAAGAATTACTTTTTGATAAAAATGATCTTCAAAAAATGAATGTCCTAAGAAGAATTATTGCCCCAATGGGAACGATGGATGCAATTGAATTTATAAGCTCAAAATTAAAGGATACCAAAAATAATGCTGAGTTCTTCAATTCAATGAATAAACCAGCTTAAAATTCTAAATATAACCCAATTCCTTCATTTCTTTGCCAAATACCTTTTCAATATCATCCTGAATTTTTTTATCTAATACTTTTGTCCAATCGTTACTCGGACCTTTGTTAAAAAATCTAATTTTGTTTTTACTTGTGTCATATACATTTTCACCAAATAATCCTTTCTCCTCTAAATTTTTTAAATTGTTAAATGAGGTCGTTCTTATAATATTTTTGATTTTTTCTGGACTGACTTCAACTGTCATAAATTTTCTTAAAAAGATAACAATTCTTTCCATTACACTCTCGGTATTTGAAATTAGATCTTCATATTTGATTAACAATAAGTTCGAATTTTTTTTTGTCCAAAAATTATAATGATCAGACCATGATCCTAATAATGTAGCTATATCAGCATCATCATTATCTCTTGGCACTCTTGACAAAATTTTTTGAGAAATTAAAAAATTTTTTGCATCTTCATCATTATCTTTGTTATAATGATTTTTAATTGAATCAACCAAATTTCTTGGATCTCTTACTACGTAAATAGTTCCTAAAGTGTGTGACCTATTTGTAAAAGAATTATTATTTACCGCACAATTTAAATTATGAGTCTTAAAAAACTTTATTTCTTTGGTAAGGTTTATTTTATCCTGTGCCAACAACCAGAATTTAGATATTTCATTAATATCATTAAAATTTTTCGTGAAACCTAAAAAATAGTTTCTAGTTGGAAATTGTTTTATTTTTTTTATTAAATTAAAGTCAAAAATACCATCATTCGTATATAACAAAGATGCTATGATTGATCTTAACCATGTATTTCCACTTTTGGGGTACGATGCTATCCATATAATCATAAAAATTTTAATTATATCCAATAAAATAATTCAGGATATAATAAATTAATGACTATATATGCACTATCTTCTGGACCTGGAGTTTCTGGTGTTGCAATTATAAGAATTTCTGGTTCTGAAACTTCTGAGGTGATCAAGTCACTTACCAAGAAAGATTTGCCAAAGCCAAGAATGGCTACCCTTCGAAAAATAAACAATATCAACACATCTGAGCTTATAGATGAAGGAATTATATTGTGGTTTCCGGGGCCTGAGAGCTACACAGGCGAGGATATGGCTGAAATTCATGTTCATGGTGGCAAGGCTGTGGTTTTGGCTCTTCAGAAAGAGATTGTAAAAATCAAAAATTGTAGATTGGCAGAGCCAGGCGAATTTACAAAACTTGCTTTTCAGAACGGAAAAATAAATTTACTTAAAGCTGAGAGTATAGCTGATTTGATATCGGCAGAAACCGAGATTCAAAGACTTCAAGCCATTAAAATAATGGAAGGCAAATCTTCTGCTAAATTTAATGAGCTTCGAGAAAAGCTATTAAAAGTTTTATCATTTATGGAAGCTAAAATTGATTTTCCAGAGGAAGATTTACCGGAAGAAAATTTAAAAAAAATTAAAAATGACTGCTCAGAAGTACTTAATGAAATAAATAAAATTTTAAACGATCAAAAAGTTGGAGAGATAACAAGAGAAGGTTTTAAAATCGCAATTATAGGTCCGACGAATGCTGGTAAATCAAGTCTCATAAATAATCTATCAAACAGAGAAGTGGCAATTGTTTCTGAAATCGCTGGTACAACGAGAGATGTTGTTGAAACACACTTAAATATTGATGGTTATCCAGTTATTATGTCTGATACGGCAGGTATAAGAGACTCAAAAGATGAAATTGAAAAAAAAGGTATTCGCTTATCTCTAAAAAAAGCCGAAAACGCGGATCTTAAATTAGTGGTAGTTGATGCTAAAAACGTTGATTTAAGCGGTTATTTGAATGATTTATTAAAAAACAATGCGATACTGGTTGTTAATAAATCAGATCTTCTAAATGAAAAATTAGACGTAGAAGTTTCAAAACTAAATCCAGTATTAATTTCGTTAAAAAATAATACAAACATAGATATCTTAATTTCAAAAATAAAAAATAATTTAAAAAATAAATTTATATCTGAAGAAGATATTCTTATTACTAGGGAGAGACATCGACAACATTTGGAACAGTGTGTAAATTTTTTAAAAGAATTTTTATTAAAAAATGAAAAAAAGGATTTTGACAAAGCAGCCGAAGATTTGAGATTAGCCACAAGACATTTAGGCATGATCGTTGGAAAAGTTGATGTTGAGGAAATATTAGGCAGTATTTTCAACGATTTTTGCATAGGAAAATAGAACTATTTTGTTAATTTTACTGTGTTTATAGATACACATTAATAAAGAAACTCAAAACTTGTAAATATTGTAATCGAATATAAATTCATATCATGAAAAAAGATTTATTCTTTGAAGTAGTGGTTATAGGAGGAGGCCATGCTGGCTGTGAGGCAGCTGCAGCCTCAGCACGTTTAGGTGTCAATACAGCTCTTTTTACCTATGATAAAAATACGATTGGTGAAATGTCATGTAACCCTGCTATTGGTGGTTTGGGTAAAGGTCATTTAGTACGAGAGATAGATGCGCTCGATGGTGTTATGGGGGAAGTTGCAGATAAGTCGGGCATTCAATTTAGGCTTTTAAATAGAAGTAGAGGACCGGCTGTAAGAGGTCCACGAACTCAATCTGACAGATCATTATATAAGAAATTTATGCAAGAAAAACTTGTAAACTACTGTAATTTAAGCATTTTTTCTGATCCTGTAATTAAGTTTATTTTTTCAAATAATGCTATAAACGGCTTTTTAACGTTAAAAGGCTATAAAATAAATTGTAATAAATTAATTCTAACAACAGGAACATTTTTAAATGGCCTGATCCATATTGGTGATAAACGTACTCCAGCTGGAAGATATAACGAAAAACCAAGCACAGGTTTAACTGAACAATTGGAAAAATATAAATTTAAAATTGGAAGGCTAAAAACAGGTACTCCACCAAGACTTGATGCTAGAACTATTAATTTTAAAAATTTGGAAAAACAATCAGCAGATGAGAATCCTTATTTTTTTTCTTTTTTAACGAAGGCAACATCTAACAAACAGGTGTCTTGTTCAATGACATACACCAATGAAAAAGTGCACAAGATCATTGAGAAGAATTTATCTAAAAGTGCGATGTATTCTGGAAGTATCCAAGGAGTGGGTCCTAGATATTGCCCATCTATAGAAGACAAGATTGTAAAATTCTCCGAAAAAAACAGACATCAAATATTTTTAGAGCCTGAGGGTCTTAAAGATCACACAATTTACCCAAATGGCATCTCAACCTCTCTACCTGAGGTAGTACAATCAGAAATACTTAACAATATCAATGGTTTAGAGAATGTAAAAATGATTAGACCAGGATATGCTATAGAATATGATTATATTGACCCTAGGGAGCTATTTCTTACTCTAGAAACTAAAAAAATAAAGAACTTATATTTAGCGGGTCAAATAAATGGAACTACTGGATATGAGGAAGCTGCTGCCCAAGGCTTAATAGCTGGAATAAATGCTGCCTTATCATTAAAAAACATGGAGCCATTCATCCTAGACAGGTCTGATGCATATATAGGTGTAATGATAGATGATTTAGTTACTAAGGGTGTTGCAGAGCCATATAGGATGTTTACTTCAAGAGCTGAATACAGATTAAGTCTTAGATCAGATAACGCTGATTTACGACTTACTAATAAAGGAATTCAAATTGGCCTGATTTCAGAAAATAGAAAAGTTAAATTTGAAGATAAGTTTGACAAATTAAGCCAGATTTCCTTTCAAATGTCAAATATCAGTATTTCACCAACAAAAGCAGATAAATTTGGTATCAAAATTGCAAAAGATGGTGTTTTGAGATCTGCTGAGGAGATCCTGGCACAAAAAGGTGCTGATATGAATAAAATGAGGAAAATTTGGCCTGAAATTAATGATTTTGGACCTGAAATTGATGAGCAAATAGAAATTAATTCACATTATAGAGGTTATTTGAAAAAACAAAATGCTGATATTTTAGCATTTAAACGTGATGAAAATCTTATTATCCCTGATAATATTGATTATGATCAATTTTCTGGATTATCAAACGAGGTAAAAGCTAAATTCAAGAAAATAAGGCCTAAAACAATGGGTCAAGCATTGAGAATTGATGGAATAACCCCAGCTGCTGTATATATTTTGTTGTCACATGTAAAAAGAAAGTCTATTAAGCATATAGCTTAATGGATTCGATAATTTTACAAAATTATTCTCAAATTCCCAACTTTAATGTTTCACGTGAAACTTGTAATGAGCTTGAGAGCTTAATAAAGATGATCCAAGAAAAAAATCGTGAAATCAATATAATTAGTAAAAAAACATCAGAAAAAGAGGCTATTAGGCATAGACATATAATTGATTCTGCACAAATTGTTGATTTTATTGATTTAAATAGCAATACAACCTCAGATTTAGGATCTGGTGGTGGAATGCCAGGGCTTATTGTTGCAATCTTGATGAAAAAAATAAAAAACAGAATGAAAATAAAACTCTATGAAAAAAGTTACCATAAATGTGTTTTTTTAAGGGAGGTATCAAAAAAGTTAAGATTGAATACAGAAATAATTCAAAAAGATATTTTCGAGATTAAAAATATAGAGACTGGAACAATTATGTCCAGAGCTTTCAAACCCATGCCAGTAATTTTAGATTTGGTTCATAAGAATTTTAAGAAGTATAAAAATTTAGTTTTATTTATGGGCGAAAGTGGAAGAAAAATTTTAAATGAATCTCTTAAAAATTGGAATTTAGATTATGAAGAAAAAAAAAGTTTAACCAATGAAAATTCATTTTTGTTGAGTATCAAAAAAATGGAAAGAAAAAATTGATGAAAATTATTTCTATCATTAATCAGAAGGGTGGAGTTGGAAAAACAACTACAGTAATCAATCTTGCTTCTGCTTTAACTCAACTTGGAAAAAAAATTTTAGTTATTGATTTAGATCCCCAAGGTAATGCTACAACTGGGCTGGGTTTATCAAATTTAGAGCGGTCTGATGAGACCATTTATGGAATTTTGAATGGAACTAAGTCAATTTCAGAGGTAATCAAAAAAACCAAGTTTAATAAACTTGATTTAATTACTTCAAATGTAGATTTGTCCGGTTTGGAGGTTGAGACAGCCGGAGATAGTGATAGAGCATTTATTTTGAAGGCTAAATTAACCGCATATTTGAATGATTCTGGAGGATTCTATGATTATATACTAATAGATTGTCCACCATCTTTAAGTTTGTTAACAGTAATGGCACTTGTTTGTTCTAACTCACTTTTAGTTCCACTTCAGACGGAATTCTTTGCATTAGAAGGCCTTACACAATTAATGAAAACTATTGAAAGAATAAAAATTAATCTAAATCCTGAATTAAAGATACAGGGAATACTTTTAACAATGTATGATAAAAGAAATAAGTTATCTTCTCAAGTTGAAAAAGAGGCAAGAGATTATTTTAAGGATAAAGTTTACCAAACAGTTATCCCAAGAAATGTAAGGTTGTCAGAAGCGCCATCCCATGGCGTTCCTGTTTTAATATACGATAAGAATTGTCCAGGCAGTAAGTCTTATTTTAGTTTCACAGATGAATTTATTAATCAGGAAAACAAAATAGGGAGTGCTGCATAATGAATAAAATAAAAAAAGGATTGGGTAGAGGATTATCATCTTTAATTGGTGAAACGAAAGTTGAAACTAGAATAAATAAATTATCATTAAGTGAAATTATACCAAATAGGTATCAACCTAGGAAAAATTTTGATCAAGATAATTTAAATGATTTGGCAAATTCAATTAGAGAAAGAGGAGTAATTCAACCAATAATAGTCAGAAAATCTGAAACTGATAATTCAAAATATGAAATTATAGCTGGAGAGAGAAGATGGTTAGCAGCACAAAAAGCTGGCTTACACGACATACCTGTTGTTGTTACAGATGTCGATGATTTAAAATCGCTAGAGTTCGCTATCGTAGAAAATGTTCAACGTAATGATTTAAATCCTCTTGAAGAAGCCGAAGGTTACAAAAGACTTATAGACGATTTTTCATATGACCAAGACAAGGTTTCTAAATTTATTGGGAAAAGTCGAAGTTATATAACTAATTCACTTAGAATTTTAAGCTTACCAAGAGAAGTTTTAAAATTAGTAAAGGAAAAAAAAATCACTGCCGGTCATGCGAAAATTTTAGTTGGTTTAGATAATGCAGAATTTGTAGCAAATAAAATCATAGAAAAAAACCTTTCAGTTAGACAATCAGAAAACTTTGTTAAGATCTTTAAAAAACGAGGAGGGTCTAAGCCTAATCATAAAGATCCAAATTTAGTAAATTTAGAAAATTCTATATCAAGCAAAATAGGTTTAAATGTTTTGATCAAGAATTCAAAAAGAAATAAGGGTGTAATCTCAATAGAATATAAAGATTTGGACCAACTTAACAAATTGATAGATATCATTAAAAACAATTATTAATTATCAATTAGCCGTATTTAAAATAAAATCAGAAATTAAATTTATTGAGTTTGTGTTATTTCTTTTAATTTGAAGTTCAATTTTATTTATATCAATTATAAGTTTCTCAATAAGGTCTGGTTTCCAAGTTCTGATTTGTTTTTCTACAATTGGTTTATCTTTCCAAAATATAGGTGGTTTAGCATTTTGAATAGTTTCATTTAGGTTCTTGTTTTTCTCATAACTTAAAATTAGTTTACGAATTTTTTTTAATTTATTTAAAAAAGTTCTAGTAATTAAAATACTATCATCATTGTTGAAAATATTATCATTAAGAATATTGATGGTATTTTTCTCATCTTTTACCAAGCAACAGTCAATTAATTCACTAATATTTTTATTTTCACTTAGACAAACTAATTTTTGTAATTCTTCATCTTTGATATTTCTTTTGTTTAGGCAAAACATTTCGATTTTGTGTAGTTCATTTTTTAAATTTCTTCTATCACCATTACACTTGTTAACTAAAAAATTTATATTTAAAGGCGAAATATTAATTTTTTTTTGTTTTAGAAAAGTTTCAGTAAATTTGAATAATGTTTCATTATTATCAATATAAAATGGTACACATAATAAATTTTTTTCAAAAATTGACCTAAGTTTTGATTTTTTTTCTAAAGAGTTTGCATTTAACAATATTGCAATTTCTTTTATCTTTTCTTTTTTTTCAATCAGGATTTCAATAATTTTGACAATTTTGTCTGTTGCTTGATTAATAATTACAAACTTATCCTCGTCGAATAAAGAACCAGAAAATACACTCTCAAAAAAATCATCTTGGTTTTCTAAAATTTCTCGCTCATGGTATTTGATTATATTGTGAAATTTAGAGGAAAGTTTAAGAATATTTTCGTCTTTTAACCCTTCGTTTTGACCATAAAAAAGAATTAGATTATTTTTTAAAGGATCAATTTTGTTAATTTCAAACGATTTTATAATCATTCAACTTTAGAAATTTGTAAAATTATTTGACTATTAATTGACCTTGCAAAATTTTCTTTAATTGTTTTTTCGTACTTTCTCTCCTCGAATTCATCATCAAGATTTTTCATATCAAAATTTTCACTCGTTTTAAATTTGACTTCTTGATTAGATGTTTTAATAGTCAAATCTGAGGTTGTTTTGAGCCTATATTGAGTAGTATCTCCTGCCAAGTTTTTTGTCTGAGAAGTTTTTTGGTATAGAATTTTTCCCTCAATAATAACGTTTTTATTACTGTTTGTTTTGCTGAAATTACTTAAATTTTTAGTAATATTATTTATTATAAACTCATCACCATTCAAATTTATTTTTTCCAAATAAAAATCTGTTTTGTTAACAGAGGAGTACATCGGTGTATAACCACAACTATTCAAAAATAAAATTATTGTAATAAAAAAAAACTTCAATTTCATAGAATAATGTTTAACAGTTTGTTGGGCACAAAAATTTGTTTTTTGATTTTCTGGTCTTTTATGAACTTAATTATTTCATGTTTATCTTTAATCAATTCTATTAAGTTGTTCTCAGTTAAATTTCTTTTTGCAGTCACTAAACCCCTTTTTTTTCCATTAATTTGAATTACATAATTTATATTTTCTTCTAATAATAATTCTTTTTCTACACTTGGCCATTTAATTTCGCCTTTATAATCAATTAATTCTAAACTCTCACTTGCAAAGTGAGGAATAACAGGCATCATAGTTATGAGTATTTTGGAGTAATTATTTATTAAGTTTTCTTTTTTATAATTATTTTTAAGTTTAGTTAGTAATTCTGAATAAATTTCATGAAAATTAGCAATTATCTTATTATAACTAAAATTGATTAAATTATTTGTTACATTGTTAATAAACCTATTTGTTATTTTATCTAATTCATTATTAGCATTCTCCTCAGAGTTTTCTTTTATTTTATTTAAAATAATAAAGTTTAAATTCCAGATTTTTTGAATAAACTTATAAGATGCAGCAATACCTTCATCTGACCACTGAACATCTTTTTCAGGTGGACTGTCAGATAATATAAAAAGTCTTGCAGCATCTGCACCGTAATTGATTATAATTTTTTCTGGATCAATTATATTTCTTTTTGATTTTGACATTGACTCTGAGGGGCCAATTTTAATTTCATTTTCTTTATCATTCACTAAAAATTTTTTTCCGTTTAATGTAATAATTTCATCTGGACTTATCCAATTTCCGGATTTGTCTTTATAGGTTTCATGGCAAACCATTCCTTGGGTGAATAAACCGTCAAAAGGTTCAGTAATATCAAAGTTTTTATTTTTGTATGATAAAGCGTTCATAAAAAATCTTGAGTATAAAAGGTGTAAAATTGCATGCTCGACTCCTCCAATGTATTGATCTACTGGCATCCAATATTTGACTTCATCAATATCAAATCCACGATCATTCTTATCAGGACTACAAAATCTTAAAAAATACCAAGAAGAGTCTACAAATGTATCAAGAGTATCTGTTTCTCTTGTATATTTTTTTCCATTTATAATGATATTTTTCCAGTCTTTATTTTCATTTAAAGGATTTCCTGAAGTTTCAAATTTATCAATTTTTGGTAGCTCAACGGGTAGTAGTTCTAAAGGTATTTTTTTAGGATTATTATTTTCGTCGTACATTATTGGTATTGGGCAACCCCAATATCTTTGTCTTGATACCCCCCAATCTTTAAGTCTAAAATTAACTTTCTTTTTTCCTAATTTATTTTTTTCTAAATATTCGATAGTTTTTGGTATTGAGTCTTCTGGACATTTTAAACCATCCAAAAATTGAGAATTAAAAATTTTACCTGGTCCTGTGTAAGCTTCATTTTCAATAATTAATTGATTTGTTTTATCGTCATATTGATGGCCAGATTTATCCAAGGGTTCCACAACAGGTGTAACAGATAAATTATATTTTCTTGCAAAATCAAGGTCTCTTTGATCATGAGCAGGACAACCAAATACAGCGCCTAATCCATAATCCATTAAAACAAAATTAGCAAAATAAACAGGAACTTTTATTTCTTTATTTAGTGGATTTATTGCTAATAAATCTGTTTTAAAACCAAGTTTTTCTGCAACGGCAATCGATTCTTCTGTAGTACCAGTTTTTGAACATTCATCTTTAAATTTCAAAAATGTTTTGTCATTTTCGTAAAGTTTAGCTACTGGATGATCAACAGAGAGCGCAAGAAAAGACATACCAAAAAGAGTATCTGGTCTTGTTGTATAACACTCAACAATTTTTACATCTTTTGAACCAGTGATTTCAAATTTAACCTCACAACCAAATGATTTTCCAATCCAATTTTTTTGCATTATCTTAACTTTGTTTGGCCATTTATCCAATGTATCTAAGCTTTTAAGAAGGTCCTCAGAAAATTTAGTTATATTAAAAAACCACTGATTTAATTTTTTTCTTTCAACAGGGGCACCAGAACGCCATCCCTTTCCATCAATCACTTGTTCATTTGCTAATACGGTTTGATCAACTGGATCCCAGTTCACATAGTTTTCTTTTCTATAAACAAGTCCTTTATCAAACATTTCTAGAAAAAAAGTTTGTTGATGTCTGTAATAATCCTTGGAACATGTGGATATTTCTCGATCCCAATCAATAGATAAACCTAATTTTTTAAGTTGAGATTTCATAACAGTGATGTTCTTTTCAGTCCATGTTGCAGGATCTAGATTATTTTGTCTTGCAGCATTTTCAGCTGGCATACCAAATGAGTCCCAGCCCATTGGATGCAAAACATTAAATCCTTGAAGGGATTTATAACGAGCTAAAACATCTCCAATTGTATAATTCCTCACATGTCCCATATGAATTTTGCCAGATGGATAGGGAAACATTTCTAAACAATAAAATTTTTTTTTTGACTTATCAGAGCTTGTTTTAAAACTTTTATTTTTATCCCAGTATGTTTGCCATTTATTCTCAATAACTTTGAAATTATATTTTTCCATGATTTAATTAATATTCTAATTAATACGTTGGTTTAGGTTGAGGAAATCACCTTTCACTTTTAAAAACACCAGGCATACTGTATGGTACTTTATTTTTTTCGATATCTTGTTGACTTAAAATTGCAGCCTCTCTTAATATTGCTAATTTAATTTCCCCTGCAAGAGTTGAGTCTATTTTTTTGATAATACATTTATTTTTTTCTTCACAGGTTTTTTTATGTATAATTACATTTATACCATCTGCCCTAATCTCATTTGATAAAAATTTTACTGTTAATTTTAAAGATTCATCTACTGATGAATTTTCATCTGCAAACCAATCAGTTATAATAATGCCACCAGAATAATCGACGTTACTCAAAGGTGTAAAATCCAATAGATCTAATGATGCTCTCCACATTGCATTTGAGGAAGCAAATTCAAATGTGCCACCTTGATTTTTTTTACCACCCATAACTCTAAATCCTCTACCTTCCTCAATATTTTTTTTAACTCTTTCGTTTACATTGGGATCGATTTTTCTTGCATCTACTGGTTTATAGATCCCACAATTAGTTGTAAGAAAAAAACATAAGATTAAGATTGAATTGAAAATGACTAAGTGGAATTTTGATTTCAGTATCATAATAGATTATTAATTACTAAAGTTTAAATATCACCAAAATTGGGTAAAAAAACATTAAATTGTGTTGCAAAAATGCAACAATTGATCAAAAAATTAGTCTTATTTAATACGATAAGGCTCAAAAAGCAGCGATTATGCTAATTATTCGCTGTTATTAATATTAATAATTTTAACAAGGAGAAAATATGGATAACATTAAAAAGATAGGGCTTACAGCTCTAGCTGGTTCTCTTGTAGCTGTTTCTGCTGCTAACGCTGGTGAATTATCAGTAAGTGGTGGAGCTAAGTTTGGTTACGCTGCAAGTGATGGTAACGAGGACTTAGAAACTGACGGTAATAGATTTGGTATGCAAAAATCTATTTCATTCAGCGGTTCAGGTGAAATGGACAATGGTCACACAGTTACATTAACACACAACATGGCTGCAGGATCTTCATTATCAACTTCTGTACTTAAGTACGATATGGGTGATTTAGGTTCAATTACATACTCTGAAGATTCAGGTGACGTAGGTCTAGGTAAAATCGATGACTTAACGCCAACTGCTGAAGAAGAGATATGGAATGGTCTAGATGCAGATGCTGATTCGTCAAACGAGTCTGTAGTTGGAAAAGTTGACACTGGTATGACTGGATTTAACTATGCTTATTCAATGGACATGGCGACAATTCAATTAGGTTACTCACCAAAAACTACATCTGGTAACAACGATGATGGTTCAAACTCTGGTGCTGGTGGTAAAAAATCATCTACATCAATTGCGATTACTGCAACTCCAATGGACGGTCTAACAGTGTACGGTGGTACTGGTGATAAAGGTACAGGAACACAAGAAGACGACATGGATCTATATGGCTTTAAATATGCATTCGGTCCATTAACTATTGGTTACCAACATGCAGAAATCGATTTCGCTGCTACAACTAGCAACGATTTAGAAACTGATACGTTTGGTATTGCGTTCCAAGTAAATGATGACTTATCAATCTCTTACGGTGAATCAGAAACAGAAGCTGAAACTTCTTCTACTGACCAAGAACTTGAAGGTATGTCAATTGCTTACTCAATGGGTTCAATGTCAATTGCAGCTCATGCTAACGAAGGTACAAACCTTTCTAACACAGCAGCAAGAGAGTCTACTCATACAGAAATTTCTTTAAACTTCGCGTTTTAATTAGAAATTACTCAATTATTAAAAGGGCCCCATTTTATGGGGCCTTTTTTTTTATTCTTTTATTTGATTTAAAAAAGGTAAGTATTCAATATAGGTTTCATATAAATTTATGGAACTTTTATAAACAGGTTTCCTAGCTTGAGCTAGACTTACAGTTTTAATACCAGTTTTATTTTTAGTATGATCAATACAATTATCTTCCCAATCTAAATTACAAAATTTGATTAATTTTTTTGTTTCATTTTCTTGATCATTTACTAATTTTTCATAATTACATTCGTAAATTAAATTTGGTAATTTGAGTTTCCAAAATTTCATCAAATCCTTGTAAAGTTCAATAAATTTAATCAAGTGTTCTTGATTATAAGTCCAAGTAAGTGCAGAGGCATCAAACATATTTTTATAAATGGATAGAGCTGTATCTTTAATATTTCTATTAATATGTATTATTTTGGCGTCAGGGAATAATAAGTGTATATGTCCAATCCACATGAAATTTAAAGGTGCTTTGTCTAAAATTATTGAGTTTTTGTCATAAATCATAAATTTACTTAAGATTTTTGAAGAAAATTCTTCAACATTTAAATTTTTTATGAGTGCATTTTCCTTTAACTCTAATTGATTATTTTTAAGGAATGCATTTTTAAGAACTGGAAGCTCTCCAGCACCATATACTTTTGAATGTGAAGAAATAATTTGATGTGTAAGTGTTGTGCCAGATCTTGGGAGGCCAACAATGAAAATCAACCTTGGTTCGTCATTTTGATTTTTATTTTCAAAGTTATGCAATTTAAATTCATTTTTAATTTTTTGAAAAAGCTTGATTTGATTATTTATATTTGCATCTTTATAAGTCTTAAACATATTTTCATTTCCTTTAATAAAATAATTAGACGACTCTTTATGATTTTTTTGGTCAGTATAGGATTTGGCTAGCGCAAAACATAATTTTGCTTTATCAAAATAAGTTAATTTTTCATCTTTAAGTTTATTTTGCATCACAGTTTGATGTTCAGTATCTTTGTCATAATTATTGATACTACTGTACATTTTGTGCGCAATAATATTGTTTGGAAATTTTTCATGTAATATTTTCAAAATTTTTTTTGAGTTTTCAAAGTCTCCTTTAATTGAAAATGCTCCAGCATAATTAATTAATAAAGTTTCATGGTTATTGTTAATTTCAAATCCTGCTTTATATAATGCTATTGCTTCATCTATTTGGTTCAAGTCACTTTTGAGATTTGCATAATTGACAAGAACACTTAAATTTTTTGGATGTAATTTTATAGCTTTTTTAAATAATTCTTCAGCTTCTTCAAATCTTTCTGTAGTTCTGTATAAAGCACCTAAATTACACAATAAGCTATAAGCATCTGGTCTTATATTTATGCCAGATTTAAATGTGCTCTCAGCCATACCAACATTGTTTAATTGTTTGTATGATAGACCAATAAAATTATAAAATGGTGTTTGAGTAGGATCTTTTTTTAATAAAACTTTCGTTTTCTCTATAACTTTTTCATAACGACCGGATAAAAAAAGATTATTAATTTTTTTTAATTCAGATTTAATAAATTGAATATCTAATTTTTTGACCATGTTAATTAACTTTAAAATATGAAATTGATGCCATTCCGTACAAATTAAGATTTTTTAAAGTCTTAATATTAGATTTAGTTATTCCACCAAGACATACAACTTTTTTTTTTGTTTTCTTCATCAAATTAAAAAATTTATATATTCCTAAGTAATTTTTGTTTTTAATGGAAGGAAACAATGGTGATAAGAATATATACTCGATTTTTTGCATTTCTTTGATTCTAATTTCTTTTAAGTTATGTGCAGATCCTAACAACTTAAATTTTTTATTCAAATTATATGAATTGAAATTTAACTCCTTATTAAAGGATGGAATATAAGCTCCATCAAGCTTAAGTCGCATCGCCAACTTTATATTATTGCTTAAAAAAAATTTTAATCCTTTATTATTACAAGCTTTCTTAATTTTTAAAATTTTTTCAAGGTTAGGGGTTTCTTTGTAATTTCTATATATTACGTGTGTTTTTTTTGGTAAATTATTAATTAAAATATTGTCAAATTTATCAATGTAACAAAAAAGTTTTAAAGATTTATTATGCATAGTTCAGTTACTAACTTAATCGATATTGAAAATAAATTAAATGTTTTGGTTGATCAAAAAATAAGAAAACCAGAAATAATAGCTGTAAGTAAAACATTTGATATTGAACATATAAAACCAGTTTTAGAGTATGGTCACAAAAACTTTGGTGAAAATAAAATACAAGAAGCGATCTCTAAATGGACTGATGTTAAAAAAGAACACATAGACATTAAACTTCATATGCTTGGTAAAGTTCAAACAAATAAGGTAAAATTTTTAATACCTTTATTTGATTATTTACATTCATTAGATAATTTAAAATTAGCTGAAAAAATTTCCAAAGAAGAAGTAAAAAAAAATAAAAAAATAAAAATTTTTATTCAAGTTAATCTTGGAGAAGAAGAGCAAAAAAATGGAATAAACTTAAAAGATTTTGATAATTTTTATTATGAGTGTAAAAAAAATCTTAACTTAGATATTATTGGCTTGATGTGTCTTCCTCCACAAAATGAGAACCCTGAAAAATTTTTTCAAAAACTGAAAGAATGTTCAGATAAGTTTGGATTGAAAGATTTAAGCATGGGAATGTCAAATGACTACGATGTGGCCTGTAAATTCGGCTCTACTTTTTTGAGAATTGGAACAAAGATCTTTGGTGAAAGAGGTTAGTCTATCTTTATATAATTTTTTTTGTTTAGAATTTTTATCAAAATTTTCATGTCATTTTCAGAAATAGCCATACACCCTGCTGTAGGTTTATAATTATTTGTAAGATGTAGAAAAATGGCACTGCCTTTACGCGGAATTATTTTTTTTCTATTATAATCTAATTCGATTAAGATGTCGTACTTATGGTCCTTTCTGTAAAGCTTTTCGCATTTTATTTTTTTCTTAGAAATATAAATCAGTTGATTGTAATGTCTACTTTTTGGATCATCACACCAACCCATATTTTTTTTTATTTTGATTTTTTCAATTTTTGATTTGAATTTTAAAATTCGATCTGCTCTATAAAATATTCTATTTAACCTGAACTTCCCTTTGGGTGTACATTTATCACCTTCAATTTTATTATTTGTAAGTCCATTTTTACCGACACAACATCTGAATTGAAAATCATCGATTTCAAGTATATGTTTGTTTCTAACTCTAATAATCATATTAATTTATGTTAAGTCAAAATATTTTTATTCTTAATTCAAGAACATTGTACGACATTTTAATTGAACTTAAAAATCTATTAAATTTTAATATATTGCATATGAATGAAAAAGATTTGAATAAAAATACGTTTGATGACTATAAGAATTATATACTATTAACTAATGACCTTAAAGATTTAAAGAAAAATCCATACATAGATTTTGCAAAAGTTTTGGTAATTGACGAAATTCCAATTCCAATTAAAAAATTGATTGAAAAAATTAATATTTTTATTTTAAAGGAAAGTTTCCAAACACAATCAAAAAAAAAAATTAAAGATTATTACTTTGATTTAAATGATAGGACAATTTTTAAAAAAGAAAAGAAAGTAAAATTAACAGAGAAAGAGTTACAATTAATTTTATATCTTGATTTTAAAAAAGACCCTCAGAATATTATTAAATTGCAAAATGAAATTTGGGGTTACAATAAAGATTTAGAAACTCACACAGTAGAAACTCACATTTATAGATTAAGAAAGAAAATCCAAAAAGAATTTAATGACAAACAATTTATTAAAAGTAACAAAAAAGGTTATTCTCTCTGATTAAGAAATTTTTTGAATTTCAACGTTAAAACTTATGACTATTCTATCCTCTCCAGATAAGTTTTCTTCAACAGAGTGATGGAAATAAGATGGAAAAATAAGTAAATCACCTTCCTGAGGTGTAAAGGTCACGGCTTCAATATTTAAATCGTTTTGGACAGATTTTCTTGGTGCTTTAATTAACCTTTGATCGAGCGGATCATAAAACTTTATTTTCCCACAATTTTCTTTTGCTTTCACATAATATGCTGCACTTAAATGACAATTAGGATGAAAGTGCCTCATATTAAGTGAATTTTTTCTATTAATAATAGACCACATGCCTTCAAATGTAATATGCTCTGGCTTACATTTCCATGCATAATCTTTTGTTATAATTTCATATAGAACTGGAGATACTGCATCGACAAATTTTCTTGCTTCTGGGCTTTTTGCAATTTGCCAATATGGGGAATGCCATCCTCCCTCATTAGAGGCCTTAACACCCTTTGCATCTTCTTTCTCAAGATTATAAATATAATTTTCTAAATCTTTATTTAATTCCTTATAACTTTCAATTTTGCACTCAAATATTGGTGTAGGGAAAAGTTTATGTATTCTTCTTTCGGGCATTTTAAATCCTAGCACCTAAAATTTGAATTATTTTTGAGGAAAGTTCTGTACCTTGTTTTAAACATTCATTAATTTCCTTTTTTTTTATATATTCACTTAAAAATCCAGCTGCAAATAAATCACCTGCGCCTGTTAAGTCAATTATATTCAAGTTTTCTTTAGCCGGAAACTCAAAAACTTTATCATTTTTTATTCCCATTGACCCATTTGCACCTCTAGTGATAATTATAACTTTGTTTAAGGTTTTTGCAAAAGAAATTACCTCATCAAATTTTTGAGCGTTAATTAAAGACATTATCTCTTGTTCATTAGCAAAAACAATGTCTAATTTATTTTTAACAAGATCCAAGAAATTATCTCTATGCCTATCTACACAAAACAAGTCTGATAAAGACATCGCAGTTATATTCGAGTTTTGAATTGCTTTATCAAATGCTTTTTTTGGTTCACCTTCATCCCAAAGATAACCTTCTAATAAAGTAATTTCAGCTTTATTGACTATATCCCCATCAATATCTTTTTCATTTATTTTGCTAGCTGTGCCTAAGTATGTAATCATTGTCCTTTCAGAGTCAGGAGTAATTAGTATTAAGCAGGTGCCTGTAGGTAATATTTCTTTTTTCTTTTTATACAGATATTCAACTTTTTCTTTGATTAATCCCTCTTCATATTTTATTCCTAGATTATCATCAGAAATTTTTCCAATAAAACCAACTTCATTACCTAGTTGGGATAATCCAACAATAGAATTTGCAACAGATCCACCTGATACAGTTTTTTCAATTGTTAATTCTGATAATAATTTTTTGAATTCACTTTCATCAAAAATGAGTTTCATCGTACTTTTGGTTAATTTATTTCTTTTGATAAAATCATCCTGTACTTTACAAATTACATCAACAATAGCATTGCCTATTCCTAAAATTCTCATATTAAGCTTTTTTTGTCTTAAGAGGTTTTTTCCTATTAGGATAACAAGTGGTACAAATTTTACAAGATATTCCAAAACAATCTCTTGCTTTACAATATTCTCTGCCATAATAAATTATTTGGAGATGTAATTTGTTCCAATTTTTTTTTGGAAAAAGTCTCTTTAAATCCTTCTCTGTTTGCACAACATTTTTTCCATTGGTTAAACCCCATCTTTGGGCAAGTCTGTGAATATGAGTATCAATTGGAAAAGCGGGATAACCAAAACCTTGAGACATCACTACACTCGCTGTTTTGTGACCAACACCAGGAAGTTTCTCTAACTCTTCAAATGTTTTTGGAACTCTACCTGAGTGATTTTCAATTAACAATTTTGAGAGATTATAAATACTTTTTGCTTTAATCCTAAAAATTCCAATCTTTTTAATTAATTTTTCAATTTTTTTTCGACCTAATTTTTTAAAATGAATAGGTTTATAATATTTTGGGTAAATATTTCTGGTAACATTATTTACATTTACATCAGTACACTGTGCTGAAAGTAGCACAGAAATTAATAGAGTGAAAACATTTCTACTTTTTAAAGGGACCTTTATTTTTGGATAAGTTTTATTTAAAAGTTTTAAAACAATTTTTGCTCTTTGAACTTCGTTCATTACTTGAAATTCATTAAATCTCTCATTGAATATAGACCAGGTTTTTTATTCATTAACCATTTTGCTGCAGATAAAGCACCCTCTGAATATAGAGCTCTATCAAAAGCCTCATGGTTTAATGTTATAATTTCTTTTCCACTTGAAAATTTTACTTCATGTTCACCAATAATCTCACCTCTTCTTAGTGAATTAAAATTAATTTTATTTCCATATGGAAAATTTTTTTTATTCAAATATTTTTTTCCAATTAAATCGTAAAAGTTTTTATTTTTGCCGACAGCAATTCCTTTGCCTAACATTAAAGCGGTTCCTGAAGGATAATCTTTTTTATGTTTGTGATGAACCTCAAATATCTTACTTTTAAAATTTTTTCCAAGGGAACCAGAGGTAATTTCTGTTAGGTACATTAAAAGATTTATACCTAAACTCATGTTTCCAGCTTTAAGAATAGGTATTTTTTTAGAGAATTTTTTAATTAAATTTTCCTCTTTCTTTGTAAAACCTGTTGTTCCTATCACAACTCTTTTTTTTAATTTTGATGCAATGTTCAACACTTCAAAAGTACATTTAGGAACTGTAAAATCTATTATTAAATCAGATTTCTTGAAGGAAACTTCTGAATTATTTTCAATTTTTATTCGATTTATTTTTTTATTTACTTCTCTACTTTCTGTGAGAGCTGATATGTTGAAGTCTTTATCTGAATTTGCTGATCTTAGTATTTGTTGACCCATTCGGCCCATACATCCAGTGATAGCTAAATTAATTTTTCTCATCTTTAGATAAGATAAGAAGCTATCACAATAGTAGCAAGTATTATAGGCTAAATAAATATTTTTTTAAAAATTGGAGTTAAGTTGGTTTTTAACTATTCCAGAAACTTTTAGCCTTTTGAAAAAATTTTTTAATTGTTGGATTAGACTTTTCATTTTCAATTTTTCTGAATTTTTCCAATAACTCTTTTTGCTCTTTATTTAAATATACTGGAACTTCTGTTTTGACTTGTACATATAAGTCTCCATAATCACCACGTCTCATGAAAGGCATTCCTTTTCCTTTTAATCTAAATTGTTTACCATCTTGAGTGCCATCAGGAATTTTAATCTTTGCTTTTTTTCCATCAATTGTTGGAATTTCAATTGTTGTCCCTAATGCTGCATCTGCAATTGAGATTGGAAATTCAAAAAAAAGATTTACATCTGATCTCTTAAATAAGTCGTGATTTTTAACGTTGATAAATAAATATAAGTCTCCGCTAGCACCTCCTCTTGTTCCAGCTTCACCTTTTCCAGCAAGTCTTATTCTTGTACCATCGTCGACACCTTTAGGAATAGTAACTGAAACTTTTTTAGAAGTTTGTTTGTTTCCTTGTCCACTACAATCTGTACAAGGGTTAGTAATTTCTTCACCACTTCCAGCACATTGAGGACATGTTTGTTGTACAGTAAAAAATCCTTGATTAGAACGGACTCTTCCATTTCCTCCACAATATGTACATCTATCTGGACTATATCCTGGTTTTGATCCATTACCCTTACAGGTATTACATTTTTCAGATGTCGAAAATTGTATATTTTGTTTTTTTCCTGAATATGCTTCTTCCAATGTTATAGAAAGATCGTATCTTAAATCTGAGCCTCTATTATTTGAGTTTCTTCCTCTAGAACTTCTTCTTCCGCCACCGCCGAAATCGCCAAAAAAATCCTCAAAAATGTCAGAGAAATCAGCTCCGCTAAAACCACCAAAACCTCCAAAACCACCTCGACCACCACCACCATTTTCAAAAGCAGCGTGACCAAAATTATCATAGTTTTCTTTTTTTGATTTATCAGAAAGGACACCGTAGGCTTCACTAGCTTCTTTAAATTTATCTTCGGCGACTTTGTCACCTGGATTTTTATCAGGGTGGTATTTTACTGCTAATTTTCTGTAGGCTGATTTTAATTCTTCTGGGCTTGCGCTTTTGTTAACACCTAAGACATCATAATAATCTCTTTTTGCCATGTCTATAACCTGGACAGATAGATGTCAGTTAAGCGCTTTTTTCTTTATTTTCGTCTTTTACTTCCTCAAAATCCGCATCGACAACATTATCGTCTTTTTTTCCCTTTTCATCATTACCATCATCTTTTTTAGAATCAGGTTTAGTGCTTTGTTGTGATTTATAAATAGCTTCACCAAGTTTCATTGAAGCTTGTACTAGCGTTTCAGTTTTTTTCTTAATATCTTCAGTATCTTCACCTTTTAATGCTTCTTTCAACGCACTAGATCCATCTTCAATTGCCTTTTTATCTGCATCTGAAATTTTAGATCCATGCTCTTTAAGATTTTTTTCTGTTGAATGAATTAAAGTATCAGCTTGATTTCTTACATCAACAGACTCTCTTTTCTTTTTGTCTGCTTCTTTATTAGCTTCTGCGTCTTTAACCATTTTCTCGATTTCCTCGTCACTTAAACCACCTGAAGCTTGAATTTGAATTTTTTGTTCTTTACCAGTCCCTTTATCTTTTGCTGAAACATTAACAATTCCATTAGCATCAATATCAAAAGTAACCTCAATTTGTGGTACCCCCCTTGGAGCTGGTGCAATACCAACTAGCTCGAAATTACCTAATAATTTGTTATCGGTTGCCATTTCCCTTTCCCCTTGAAGAACTCTTATAGAAACAGCTGGTTGGTTGTCTTCAGCGGTAGAAAATACCTGACTTTTTTTCGTCGGAATAGTTGTGTTTTTATCAATAAGTTTTGTTGATACTCCACCTAAAGTTTCGATTCCTAAAGATAAAGGAGTTACATCTAACAACAGAACATCTTTTACATCACCTTGTAAAACTCCTGCCTGAATGGCAGCTCCCATTGCAACAACTTCATCAGGGTTAACACTTTTATTTGGTTCTTTACCAAAAAAATTTTTTACTTCATCGATAACTTTTGGCATTCTAGTCATACCACCAACCATAACTACTTCATCAACATCGCTTGCTGAAATTCCAGCATCTTTAAGAGCAGTTTTACAAGGTGGAATTGTTCTAGCTATCAAATCCTCAACTAGCGCTTCAAGTTTTGCTCTAGTCATTTTAAGATTAATATGTTTTGGACCTGTTTTATCAGCAGTTATAAAAGGTAAGTTTATATCTGTTTGTTCAGCTGCAGATAGTTCAATTTTTGCTTTTTCAGCAGCCTCTTTTAATCTCTGTAAAGCTAGTTTATCTGATTTTAAATCAATACCACTATCTTTTTTAAACTCATTAATTAAATATTCAACGATAGCATTATCAAAATCTTCACCACCTAAAAAAGTATCACCATTTGTAGATTTAACTTCAAATACACCATCTCCTAATTCAAGTATTGATACGTCAAAAGTTCCTCCACCTAAATCATACACTGCAATTTTTTTATTTTGTTTTTTATCTAAGCCATACGCTAAAGACGCTGCAGTAGGTTCATTAATAATTCTAAGAACTTCTAAACCAGCAATTTTTCCCGCATCCTTAGTCGCTTGTCTTTGTGCGTCATTAAAATATGCAGGAACTGTAATTACTGCCTTTGTAACAGCTTGACCTAAATATTTTTCAGCTGTCTCTTTCATTTTTTGAAGTATAAAAGCTGAGATTTGGGATGGTGAATATTTTTCACCCTTAGCCTCAATCCACGCATCTCCCTTTTCAGAATTTACAATTTTAAATGGCGCTGCTTCAATATCTTTTTTAACAGTGGAGTCTTCAAAGTTTCTTCCTATCAATCTTTTTACTGCAAATATAGTATTCTCTGGATTTGTAACGGCTTGTCTTTTGGCTGGTTGACCAATTAATTTTTCATTTTCTTCTGTAAAAGCTACAACAGACGGAGTTGTTCTTGCCCCTTCAGCATTCTCCAAAACCTTAGCCTGGCTACCTTCCATAATAGCAACACAAGAGTTTGTTGTTCCTAAATCTATACCAATTATTTTGCTCATATTTTGTTACCTATTAATCTCCATATAGGTGTTAAATTTAATTCTACAAGTTGAACTAATCATTATTTCCGTCAGATTTTTCTTTATTTTCCTCATTTTTTTTGTCCTTATTGTCAGGTTTTTTCGAAACGCCAACAAGCGAAGGTCTTAATAGTCTGTCTTTTATCTTAAAACCTTTTTGTATTTCTTGGATAATTGTACCAGGTTCCTTTTGATCATCTTCTATCTCTAACATTGCTTGATGCAAATTTGGATCTAGTTTTTTATTTAGACATTCAATTTGCTCAATATTGTTTTTTGAAAAGATTGATAATAAATCTTTATTAATAATTTCAAAATGTTCTAAGGTCTTTTTTAAAGCCTCAGTATCTTTTAACGCATTATCATTTTTTAAAATTTGTTTTGATCTCTCAAGATTATCTATTAAAGCGAGAGCTTCTTTTGCAAAAACAAAACCTCCATACTCAAAAGCCTCATCTTTTTCTTTTTCATATCTCCTTCTTTGATTTTCCATTTCAGCAAAAGTTCTAGTAATTTTATCTTCAAGTTCTAAAATTTTTTCCTCTGGAGTTTTCTCTGATTTTTGCTCATCACTATCTTTTTTGACTTCTATATCTTCAAGATTTGACTGTGGATCAGTTGTCTGATTTTTCTCTTGATCAATATTATCTTCTTTTATGCTTTGGTTTTCTTCTTTTTCCATATGAGCTTATATGGTAAGAAAATCAAAAATTTCTAGATGTCAAAAAAAAAAATTAGGAAACTTTTAATAGGTACGAATAATAAGGGAAAATTGAGGGAAATAAGGAATTTATTGCCTAAAGAAATTAAAATTTTTTCCACAGCAAAATTTAATTTAAAAAGTCCACGAGAAACTGGCAAAACCTTTGAACAAAACTCTTTAATTAAATCGAAATACTTTTCTAAAAAATCTAATTTAATCTGTTTGGCAGATGACTCTGGGTTAGAGATAGATATTTTGAATAAAAGGCCTGGTGTAAAATCTGCAAGATGGGGAGGCGCAAAAAGTGATTTTAAGAAAGCCATCAAAAGAGTTTATAAAGAATTGGATAAAAAAGACAAAAACTGGAAAAAGAAAAAGATAAAAGCCCGTTTCATTTGCGCTCTGTCAATTTTTAATTTCAAAAAAAAAATAGCATGTGTAATTGGTAAAGTTGAGGGTACAATTTCAAAAGAGCCAAAAGGCTTTAATGGTTTTGGATATGATCCAATTTTTATTCCTAACAAAAGTAACTTAACCTTTGGTCAAATGAAACCAGAAAAAAAATATAAATTAGACCATAGATATAATGCTTTTAAGAAAATCAAAAAATTTTTTTAATTTTACCATTATCAATCTTGTAAAAATTTAATCTGTGATTAATCTTATTATTTTCTATGTCAAAAATACCAATTTTTCCTTTAAAGGAAGTTTCTTTCTTAAATAATTTTTCGATATCTGAGAGACCATTTTTAATTGTTAAATAATATATTAGTCCTACCAGATCGTAATTTAATAATGCTAAATAACTAGGTTGCTCCTTAAATTCTTTATAATATTTGATTTCAAAATCCTCTAAGTTTTTTTTATTTATTGATGGATAGAAAATTGGTTGTATGCTCGTTTCTTCTAAAATGCTTTTATCAAACCATTGATTGAAAGATATTATATACTTATCTTTTGGAGAAACATCAGTATATAAAAGTGAGGTAATCACACTCTTTAGGCTTTGATCAAAGTCTGAAATAATGACTGAGTCAAATTTTACATTTCCTATGGTGTATTTTTTTTCAAGCTTTTTTAATTGCATTTCTTTATTTGGAAGATCTGAATTTTCTACTCTTTCAATTTCATCCAATAAATTTTGTTTTCTAATTTTATAATTTGTTATTTTCTCAATTTGTGCTGTGAGTTTAGTAGGCTCAGTATCATAGATATAATGTTTGAATATATTTAATTTAGATTTTTTAATTGCATCTTTTATTTCTATTTCATATCCAATCTTTGGTGTAAGAAATATAGTTTTGTTAATTTCATTAGATTTAATAAACTTTTTGATAGCGTTCAATTGTGAAGTTGCATTAATACCGCTACTGATAACATTATTAGGAATATTTTTAGTTTTATTTGTAAAGGAGATAAAAATTACATCTTCTACTTTATCTAAATAAGTTAAACTTTCATAAAAAACAGGTCCTATAATAATTTTTATTCCCATATCTTTGAGCTCTGATGCAGACCTCAAACTCTGATTAGCATCAGATCCACTATCCTTTGGATAAAGTTCAAGTTTGTTTGAGCCAATATCTTTTAACGCGATTCTGGTAGATTTTATCAATTGCTGACCAAGACTTTTATTTTCACCAGTCATAGGCACTAATAAGCCAACTCTGATTTTTGGATCCTCAGAATAAGCTAATAAATTAAAGTTAGTTAAAAAAATAAAAGTGATAAGTAAAATTTTAAAAAATTTAACCATTTTAGTGATAGTGTATTATTTTATTAAAAATTATGCCCATAAGTTCTAAACTCTACAATAATAATAAAACTAAAAAAGGGCTTTATTTAGTCCCCACCCCATTAGGGAATATGGGTGATATTACCTTGCGAGCAATTGATATACTAAAAAAATCTGAATATATTTTATGTGAGGATACTCGAGTATCAAAAATCTTATTAAATAAGTACGCAATCCAATCAAAACTATTAACAAATCATAAGTTTAATGAAAAAAAAAACTTGTTAAAATTCTTAGACATTCTTACCAAGGGATCCTTGGTCTCTTTGATTTGTGATGCTGGAACTCCAACAATTTCTGATCCAGGGAATATTCTTATAAATGAATGCATAAAAAATAAGATTGATGTAATTCCTTTGCCGGGCGCATCCTCAGTTTCTTTAGCAGCCTCAATTAGTGGTTTTGTAGGAAAATTTTTCTTTTATGGATTTTTTCCGGAAAATAAAGGAATAATTGCTAAAGATATAAGTGTTTTATCTAATTTGGACACATCAATTATATTTTTTATATCCTCTAAAAAATTCAAAAAAATCATACCATTTTTAAAAAAATATTTTCCAAATCGCCAAATTGTAATTTGTAAAGAAATGACAAAATATTATGAGCAATATATACGCGCCGACGTAAACAATATTGAAGAAACTAATTTCGAATTAAAAGGTGAACTTACACTAGTACTGTCTGAAAAAAAAATAAAAGAAAATAACTCACATTTTTTATCTGAATCAGATAAGTATATGATAAATAAAATGATAAATAAATTTACTACAAAAGAAATCTCAGAAATTATAAGCAAAAATACCAAAATTTCAAAAAAAGAAGTTTACAACTATTGTTTAAAAATAAAAAATGAAAAATAGAATAATATTAATACTTTGTTTATCTTTATTACTATTTGGATGTGCTGGTGTTTCTTCCAAAGGTATTTTTGGAACTGGTGTTAGTATCGCTTTCGACCCAAGATCTGTAGGTACTCAAATCGATGACTCCATTATGCAAAAAACATTATCAACAAAAATTGTTTTGTTAGATAAAAGTTATATTTTATCTGTTAATTCAAAAGTATTAGATGGTAGGATTTTTTTAACAGGTAAAGTGGACAACCCAGAGGAAAAATTAAAGTTAACAAAATTAGCGTGGGAAATAGAGGGTGTTAGGTCAGTGAGAAATGATATAAAGGTAAAAGAAAAATTTAACTTTCAGCAATCTGCAAAAGACATTTTGATTACATCGCAGTTAAGAACAGCACTAATAATGAATAAAAATATCAAAGCAACCAATTATCAAATCGATACTTACAAAAAAAAGATTTATATTTATGGAATCGCAATTACATCTGATGAGAGAGATCTTGTGCTTGAGGAAGCAAGAGAAATATTAGATGTAGGAGATGTTATTGCTAGTATTTTATTAGTTGAGGATTTACGAATACAAAAAAATTAAACTATTTTTTATAATCAATAACGTCAGCAGAATAAGCTGCAATAGAAGCTAAATTTAAAATTTCTGAAGTTGAACTTCTCAAAGGAGCAATTTCAATAGGTAGCCCTAAACCAATAAGTAAAGGGCCTATCACCTTGGCTCTACTCATAGATTTAATCATTTTATATGAAATAGCTGCACTATGTTGACTGGGCATTATTAAAACATTTGAATTTCCCACTATTTCAGAAAAGGGATACAGATCTTTGTAAATTTCCTCTAGCGCAACATCTGGCTGCATTTCACCATCAAATTTAAAGTTAACTTTTTTCTCTTTTAATATTTTTACTGCATCACTTATTCTTTTGGTTCTATCTGTTGCGGGCTCGCCAAAAGTTGAGTGAGATAAAAAAGCAACTTTAGGGTCAAAACCAAAAAGTCTCACAACTCTTGCTGCTGAAGTCGCCATATCCGCAAGCTGATTAGCATCAGGGTACTCAATTACAGAGGTGTCACAAATAAAAATTGTTTTTCCTCTGTTTACAACTAGATTTAAACCGAACATTATTTCACCAGGTCTTGGATCAACGACTTTTACTATTTTTTCTAATGATGAGGAATATCGTCTTGTATTTCCTGTTACCATTGCATCTGCATCTTCACAGGCGACCATACAAGATGACCAAATTACTCTGTCATTCTTAACCAATCTATCGCAGTCCCACTCAAGCATACCTTTTTCTCTTTGAAGTTTTTCAAATAGATACTTTGTATATTTCTTTCTACTTGAATTATCTTTGGAGTTTACAATTTTGATGTCAAAGTTCTCATTGTAACCAATTTTTTTAATTTGTTCTTTTATCTTTTCTTCTTTTCCAATTAAAATAGGTGTTCCTAATTTTGAGTTTTTAAAGGCAATTGCTGCTTTAAGCATGTTTTCGTCTTCACCATCTGCAAAAATAACTTTTTTTGGCTTTTTCTTAATATAATCATTTATACCTTGCATGATTGTTACAGTTGGATCTAACCTTTGTTTAAGTTGATCCTTATATGTATCAAAATTGTCAATTTTAACTCTTGCTACGCCAGTTTGCATAGCTGCATTGGCTACAGCTGCAGGAATAACACTTATTAATCTGGGATCAAATGTAGATGGTATTATGTAATCTTTACCATAATGGGGTCTTTCTCCTCCCATTGCCGCGACCACTTCGTCAGGTACTTCCTCTTTTGCTAAGTTAGCAATTGCATGTGCCGCAGCCACTTTCATTTCTTCATTGATAGTTTTTGACCTCACATCAAGTGCACCCCTGAATATATATGGAAAACCAATAAGATTATTAACTTGATTGGGATAATCTGATCTTCCTGTTGCAATGATTGCATCATTTCTCACTTCCTCAATTTCCTCAGGTGTAATTTCTGGATCAGGGTTTGCACAAGCAAAAATTATAGGATTTTTTGCCATTTTTTTTACCATATCTTTTGTTAAAGCACCTTTGACGGAAAGACCTAAAAATACGTCAGCATTATCAATTGCATCACTTAATGTTCGTGCTGAAGTCTCAATAGCGAAAGCAGATTTCCATTGATTAAGATTTTCTCGGCCCTCATATATGACCCCTTTACGATCAACCATTGTTAAATTTTCCTGAAGTACTCCACTGTTTTTAAATAAGTTAGCACACGCCATCGCTGATGCTCCAGCTCCGTTAACAACGACTTTAATTTTACTAATTTTTTTTTTTGTAATATCCAAAGCATTGATTAAGGCCGCCGTAGTGATTATTGCAGTTCCATGCTGATCGTCGTGAAAAACTGGAATATCTAAAATTTCTTTAAGTTTATCTTCTATTATAAAACAGTCAGGTGCAGCAATATCTTCAAGATTTATACCTCCAAAACTGGGTGCAAAGTTTTTAATACTATTAATTATTTCATTCGGGTCAGAGGCATCAATTTCAAGATCAATCGAGTCTATATCAGCAAATCTTTTAAATAAAACTGCTTTTCCTTCCATAACCGGTTTTGATGCTAAAGCACCTAGGTTCCCCATTCCTAAAATAGCTGATCCATTACTTATTACAGCGACAAGATTACCTTTGCTAGTATAATCAAATGCAGCTTCAGGATTTTCACTTATTGCTCTGACCGGTGCCGCTACACCAGGTGAATATGCTAACGCCAGATCCCTTTTTGTAGTCATATTTTTTGAAGATGAAATCTCAATCTTCCCAGGTTTTTTATGGCTGTGAAATTCTAAAGCTTCTTTATCTGTATAATGATCAACTTTTGTTTTTTTCATTTTTGTTAATTAGGTGTACAAATGAGGTAGAATTAAGACTAATATGATTTATGAATTTGATTAAGTCAACAGGGACTTTTAGTTTTTATACTATAATCAGCAGAATACTTGGTTATTTCAGAGATATTATGATTGCTGTATTTCTTGGAACAAGTTTTTTAGCAGACGTATTTTTTGTTGCATTTAGAATACCTAATACATTTAGGCGACTATTTGCTGAAGGAACATTTAATGCGGCTTTTGTTCCAAATTATACCTCAAAGCTTATTAAGGGAAAAAATCAATCTAACAAGTTTGCAAATGAAGTTTTTAATATTTTATTTTTGATTTTGCTTATCTTGACACTTGTAGCGCAAATTTTTATGCCAGGACTTGTAGGTCTTCTTGCCCCTGGATTTGTTGAAAATTCAGAAAAAATCGAATTAGCAACAAAATTAACGAGAATTACCTTTCCTTTTTTAATGCTTGTTTGCCTATCCTCTTTTTTTTCAGCCATTTTAAATTCACATAATAAATTCGCTGCTGCATCTGCAGCTCCAATTATTTTAAATGTAGTCCTAATTGTTGTTTTGCTTTTCGGAAAGTTTATTAATGACGAACTTGTTTATTATCTTTCCTACGGAGTTTCACTAGGTGGTTTAATACAATTAATCTTTCTTTACAAATTTGTAATTAAACATTACTCACCAAAATTTAATTTTAAGATTAAATTAAATAAAGATATAAGATTTTTTTTTAACAAACTTTTACCAAGTATTTTTTCGTCAGGTGTTACACAAATAAATATTTTAGTTGGTACAATAATTGCATCCTTTCAGGCTAGTGCTGTTTCATATTTGTATTATGCAGACAGGATTTATCAGATAAATTTAGCAATCGCTGGAATTGCTATTAGTGTTGTTGTTTTACCTCAGCTTTCGAAATACATGGCTTTAAGAAATAAAAATAAGATCACTATAATTCAAAATAAAGCTTTGGAATTAAGCATGTTTTTGAGTCTTCCGGCAACGGCAGCATTATTTGTTGGATCTAATGAAATTATATCTGGTTTATTTGGTTATGGATCTTTTTCAACGGTGTCAGTAGAAAATTCTGCAAGAGCACTTTATTTTTTTGGATTGGGACTTCCAGCGTTTGCATTAATTAAGGTTTTTTCAAGTTTTTTCTTTGCTAAGCACGATACTAAAACACCTTTTTATATTTCACTTATATCTGTAATTTTAAATATAATAATAAGTATTTATTATTTTAAAAGTATTGGATTTATTATAATTCCAATTGCAACAACTATTTCCTCATGGTTTAATTCAATTGTTTTATTTATTTATTTAAAAAAAAGTAAGTTATTTAAATTTAATAAAATTTTTATATCAAGATTCTTCAAAATAATTTTTGTTTCTTTTTTAATGGCTGTATTCTTTAAGTTTTTGATATCGGTTTTTGAAAATCAATTGAGTTTTGAATATTATCTTAAATCAGTTTATTTAATAATTACAGTTTTATTGTGCATTGTATTTTATGTATTTACATCATTTCTTATCAAAGCTTTTAAAATTGATGATATTAAATTAAAGTATTAACAATGAGTAAAAAAATATTTTCAGGAGTTCAGCCTACAGGTAATTTACATTTAGGGAATTACCTTGGTGCAATTAAAAATTTTGTTGAGCTTAGTAAAGATAATAAAAATCAATGTATTTTTTGTGTAGTTGATCTTCATTCAATTACAACGAAACAAGATCCAAAAAAATTAAGAGACAATATTAATGAGACAGTTGCAAGTTTTATTGCAAGTGGCATCGATCCAAAAAAAAATATAATCTTTAACCAGTCAAGAGTTCCAGCACATTCAGAGGCAGCATGGATTTTAAGTTGTGTGGCTAGAATGGGATGGTTAAATAGGATGACCCAATTTAAAGAAAAGGCCGGTAAAGATAAAGAAAAAGCAAGTGTAGGATTATATTCGTACCCAATTTTAATGGCTGCGGATATCTTACTTTATGATGCAACACATGTACCAGTTGGGGATGATCAAAAGCAACATCTTGAATTGTCCAGAGACATTGCTCAAAAATTTAATAATGAGTTTGAGATTGAAAATTTTTTTAAAATACCTGATCCATTAATCCAAAAAGAATTTTCAAGAATTATGAGTCTTAAAGATGGTTTAAGAAAAATGAGTAAATCAGACTCATCTGATGCTAGTAGAATTAATTTAACTGATAATAAAGATCAAATAATAAATAAAATAAAAAAAGCAAAGACTGATACTTTCCCAATGCCTAAAGATACTGAAGAATTAGAAAGCAGACCAGAAGCAAGAAATTTAATTAGTATATATTCAAGTTTGACTAACACAAAGATAGAACAAAATATTGAGATCTTATCTGGCAAAAACTTTTCAGAATTTAAAGAGTCTTTATCACAAGTTTTGGTTGATAAAATTGAGCCTATAACGAAAGAAATTAAAAAATTGTTAAATGACAGATCTTACATTGAACAAATTCTTGACGAGGGGTCAAAAAAAGCTAATGAAATAGCTTCAAAAAAAATTAAAGAAATTCATAAAATAGTAGGTTTTTAAAAAAAATTTATTATCAAGTTTAATTTTGATAAATATCTATTATATATAAAACATGTTCGTTCAAACAGAAGCAACTCCAAATCCAAACTCTATAAAGTTTTTACCTGGTAAAATAGTTTCAAATTCTGGGTCTTTTGAAGTTACAAGAAAAGATGAGATTAATAATGAGCTAATCAAAAACTTGCTGTCAGTTAATGGAGTAGAAGGAATTTTCTTGGGCAAAGATTTTATATCAATAAACAAGCATGATGATTTTTCTTGGGATGATATAAAACATATTGTTATCTCATTAATTAATGACTTCTATGCAACTGGAAAAGAGTTTGTAATCGATAAAAATGATAACGAAACTACAGAGGATTTAAAAGATATAGAAAAAAAAATTGTTAAGATTTTAGAACAAAAAATAAGACCTGCAGTAGCTAAAGATGGTGGAGATATTAAATTTAAAGAATTTAAAGATGGTATTGTAAAAGTACAATTACAAGGAAGTTGTTCCGGATGCCCAAGCTCAACCATGACTCTTAAGCAAGGTGTTCAAAATCTCTTACGTCACTATATTCCAGAGGTAAAGGAGGTCCAAGCAATTTGAAATGAGGAAAAGAGTATTTAATAATAAAGTTAAATTTTTTAAGTTTTTTGACAAAAATGAGCTAGGCTCTATTCCAAGAATTTTTATATCATCTTTAATTTTGATTTTCTTTTTTTATTCTATGCCAATTTTTATTACCTTTGTAAATAAAGATAATTTAGAATTTCAAAATAATTCAAAAGCAGTTTTAGCCTACACTTTAAATAGTAAAAATAATGGTGCTGAAGAAAAAACTGAATTACTTGATGAAAAGGACTTGTTAGTCGATATTTTTAGTCTGAATGACCTAGAAGTTGATACGGTAAGATTAAATGCATCCACAATAAAACAATTATTTGAGGATACAAAATATAAATTAGAGGATGTTAGAGAAAAGAAACTTGTAAAACCAGTTGCTTTAACTTTGTTACCTAATGAAATAAAAATGATTGAAAGCACAAAAAAAAGAAAAGAATTTTTTATTCAAATTGTTTTACCTTTAATTTTGAAAGAAAATAATAATATTCGGATCGATCGAAAAAGATTATTTAGCATAATTAATAAAAGCAATAATTCAGATTTAGAAAAAAAATGGTTAGCTAAAAAATATAAACAGTACGGAATTCCCTCTAAAGATCTATCAACTTTAAAAATCCGGATGGATGAGGTCCCTGTATCATTGGCTTTGGCTCAAGCTGCCAAGGAAACAGGCTGGGGTACTTCAAGGTTTGCATTGGAGGGCAATGCTTTATTTGGTCAATGGACATGGTCTGGAGAGGGTTTAAGACCGAAAGAATCGGATAAAAATGAGGGACATAAAGTAATGAAATTTAATGTTTTGCAGGCATCGGTAAGAGCCTATCAAAGAAATTTAAACACACATTCTTCTTACAAAGATTTTAGAAAAGCAAGAGCCGAGCTAAGAGATAATGGAAAACCTTTAGATAGTCTTATTCTTGCAGAATATTTGGATAAGTATGCTGAGACAGGAGATAAGTATGTGGAAGTTTTAAAAAAGATAATTGCTCAAAATAGTTTAAAAGATTTTGATGATGCAAAGTTATTACCTTCAAGCATAGAACTTGAGAGTTTAATTTAGTTTTTTTTTACCACAAATTGTGTACCAAACCACCGCCATTTACCGTTGTCATTAAGAGAACAATTTATCCTACCTCTTCTTGGTAGAAATTTTTCCTCAAAATTAATAATTAATTTATTCTTTTTAAATATTAAATTGGATTTTTTCCAGTTCCCACCATCATTAGAATAGCAATTTATATTATTAATATTTTGTTGTTCATTAAAAAACTCAACAACTAAACTTGGTGGATTATTGTTATTTTCGATTTTTTTTTCCTCAGGCTCTAGTGACTTATATTCCAAAGGAAAATAATTTATCAAAGATTTAAATCTTTTTAATTTACCATATTTTTCATTTATAGGAAATCTTGGTAATTCAAATTTATCTTTATTGATATCAATTACACCAGAATGTTGTCCAAAAGCGACTTTAAAATTTTTTGAAATATAATTTTTCATAAAAAGTGAATATTCACCAAATGGATAAGAAAAAATTTGAGGAACGTAGCCTAATTTTTCTTTAAAAATTTTTGATGAAATTTCAATATCTTTTATAAATTCGGAATTACTCATATCAATTAGATATTCATGAGTATGTGAGTGGTGACCGATAAATCCTATATTAGAATTAGCTATCTCTTTGATTTCATCCCAGGTCATATATCCGTTTTTTCCCACAGGCTCAGTTGATACAAAGAGAATAAACGGTATTTGATTTTTTTTTAAATAAGGCCAAGCTTCGTTATAAAATGATTTAAATCCATCATCTATTGTTATGAGAATTTTTTTCTCTTTTTTTGGTCTATCAAACTCCTCTAAAAACTTTTTTGGATTGTAAAATTTATATCCCAGCTCAGTTATAATTTTCATTTGCTGATCAAAGACATCCATTTTTATATTTGTGGAGGGATATTTGTTTTCGTTAAATCGGTGATACATTATTGATAAAATACCACTATCATTTGCGTAATGTTTACTATTATTTTCTTGTGATTTAGAATGAGATAAAAATAATAACTGTAAAATGAAAAAACTTATAATTGATGCAGCTAATAATAAACTTTTTTTTATGATCATTAGTGATCATAATAATTATAATATAACTCATGAAAACAGTAAAAATAACTATGAAAAGTTGATCATTCTTATTGATGATTTTTTAAAGTCTATAAATTTAGGTTTCAATCAAGTTTCAGAAATTTATGTAAATCGTGGCCCAGGGAGTTTTGCAGGAATTAGAAACTCATTGTCGGTCGTGAAAGCATTACGTTTAACTAAAAAAATTGATTATTATTGTTATAGTTTTGCTGATTTTAAAGGTGAAAATAAGATAAATTACGAGGATATACCCAGTCTATGCGAAAAATTTAAGATCAAAAAAAATTTGATTAATCCTGGTTATATGAGTTAAAATTGAATATGTCTGAAACTATAGAGCAAAAGTGTTTGTCAAAAGGTGTCAAACTTACTGATCAAAGAAGAATTATCGCAAAGATAATTTCTGAGTCTAAAAAAGAATATGGTGAGTCTGATCACCCAGATGTTGATGAATTGTACAGTAGAGTGTCAAAAGTTGATCCCAAGATAAGTATAGCTACAGTATACAGAACAGTAAAACTTTTCGAGGAAGCAGGAATTCTCACGAAACATGATTTTAAAGGTGGTAAAGCAAGGTACGAAGCCATGATCGAAAGTCATCACGATCATTTAATTGACATTAAATCTGGAGAAATAATCGAGTTCGTTGATGAAGAAATCGAAAAATTACAAAAAAAAGTTGCTGAAAAATACGGCTATAAATTAGTTGATCATAAACTTGAGCTGTACGGTGTAAAAGTTAACTCTAAAAATGAGTAAGAAAATATATATTAAAACATTTGGTTGCCAAATGAATGAATATGATTCTAATCGTATAATTGATACAGTGAAAGAAATAGGTTTTTTTAAAACTGAAAATTTAAATAATACAGATTGTTTTTTATTAAATACTTGTCATATAAGAGATAAAGCAAAAGAAAAAGTTTATCATGAAATTGGAAGAGTAAAAAAAAATTTTAAGTCAAAAAAAAAACCTCTCGTAATAGTCGCTGGTTGCGTTGCACAAGCAGAAAACGAGGAAATGTTAAAAAGAGAGCCTTATATAGATATAGTAATAGGGCCTCAGGCTTATCATAAAATTAATGATAAAATTAAGGAATACTTTAATAAACAAAAAAAAATTGAGGAGACAGAGTTCGATGCCATTTCTAAATTTGATTATTTAGACAAAATTAAAAATTCATCTAGTAAAGTTTCTTCTTTTTTAACTATTCAAGAAGGTTGTGATAAATTTTGCCACTTTTGTGTAGTTCCTTTTACTAGAGGGCCCGAATACTCAAGACCTTTCAATGAGATAATTCATGAAGCGAAAATATTGTCTGAAAATGGTGCTCGTGAAATAATTTTGCTTGGGCAAAACGTAAATGCTTACAATAATCAAAAATTTAGATTATCCGATTTAATTTTGGAAATAGAAAAAATACCTGAGATTAAAAGAATTAGATATACAACATCACACCCAAGAGATATGTCAGAGGATTTAATTGATGTTTATAAGAATTCAAAAAAGCTAATGCCACTAGTTCACTTACCTGTTCAAAGTGGCTCTGATAAAATTTTAAAATTGATGAACAGAAAACATTTGATTAGTGACTATATAAAGATTTACGAAAAACTTAAAACCATCAATCCAAAGATCCAATTTTCAAGTGATTTTATTATTGCTTATCCTGGTGAAGATGAAAAAGATTTTGAGGCAACTTACGATCTGATAAATAATATTAAATTTATTAATTCTTTCTCATTTATATTTAGTCCAAGACCAGGTACAAAAGCTTCGAATTTTAAACTTATTGATGAAAAAATATCTTTAATGAGGCTAAAAAAAATTCAGACGAAATTATTTGATAACCAAATTTCTATGAATAAGTCACTTGAAAACAATGAGATAGATGTTTTAGTTGAAAATAAAATAGATGGTGATGATAAGTTTTTTGGTCGATCAGAACACATGACTTCTGTTATATTTAATGGTAGTTTGCATGATGTTGGTAAAGTAATTAAAGTGAAAGTTAACAAAAGCAATCAAAATACATTATTCGGTGAAAATATGAGTAAGTCTGAACTTAGAGTAGCATAAATTTGACTAGTACTATTAAAAAAGATATCCAATCTACGCTAAAATTTGTTTATTCAGACAACAACTCTATAAGCGTGATTTTTCATGAGAATGATTTGCTTATGGGAGTTGTAGGGGAGTTTAATAAAAATTTAAAAGAATTAGAAAAAATTACATTATCAAATATTTATTCTAGAGGGAATTCTATTTTAATTAAATCTACACCTGAAAAAAATGAAGTATTAAAAAATGCTATTCAATTTTTGGCAAATCAGTTTATAAATAATGGTTCAATCGAACAAAAAGATATTTTATCTTCAGTTGATCAGTTTATGATAAATGAAAAAGTTAAAAATACTAATGTAACTGATATAATCAAGACTCCAAAAAAGTCTATTATTCCAAGGTCAGAAAAACAAAAAGAATATGTTAGAGCGTTAAGACAAAATGAAATAATAATTTCTGCTGGTCCTGCTGGAACAGGAAAAACATTCTTAGCTGTTGCTATCGGTTTAACAATGTTATTAGAAAAAAAGATTGAGAGAATAATTTTATCAAGACCTGCGGTTGAAGCAGGTGAAAGATTAGGTTTTTTACCTGGAGACATGAAAGAGAAAGTTGACCCTTATTTAAGGCCTCTATACGACTCTTTGTATGATCTGTTTCATTTTGAGAAGATACAAAGAATGATTGAAATTGGAGACATTGAAATAGCACCTTTAGCTTTTATGCGTGGTAGAACATTAAAAAATTCCTTTGCAATTTTAGATGAAGCTCAAAACGCGACAGACACACAAATAAAAATGTTCCTGACCAGAATAGGAGAAAACTCGAAGATTGTCGTAAACGGAGATCCTAGCCAGATAGATTTACCAAATAAAAACATGTCTGGTTTAGATAGATCAAAAAAACTATTATCTCATTTAAATGAGATTGCTGTAGTAGATTTTGATCATTCAGACGTAGTTAGACATCCATTAGTTTCAAAAATTGTTAAGGCTTACAACAATAATGATAAAAGTTAATGTACTCTCCGAAGAAAATTCTTGGGCAAAGAAAATAACCAAAAGTGAGGAATTATTTAATAAAGTTTGTAAAAATTTTCCAAAAAAATTCAAATTCATCAACAAAAAAGTATATTTAACTTTATTACTTTCTAATAACCAAAAGATAAAAATTTTAAATAAAAAATTTAGAAAAAAAAATAAGCATACCGATATTTTATCTTTTCCGTTTGAAAAAAAGATTAGTAATAAAAAAGAAATTTACCTTGGTGACATTATAATAAGTTTTAATTACATGAATAATCCAAAAAACTTAGATAAGGATAATTTCAAAAAAAGAACAATAAAAATTTTTATACATGGATTTTTACATTTACTGGGTTATGACCATCATAAAAATAAAGATTTTGAAAAAATGTTAAAAGAAGAAAAAAAAATTTTTAAATCTGTTGAAAAATTATTTAATTAAATTGAAAAAAAATTTTTTATTAGAGTCATTTTTAGTCCTCACACTAGGATCTTTGTCATCTTTAAGTCTGCCACCATTAAACTTTTTTTTTATAAATTTTTTTACATTAAGTTTTTTTTTTAGTTTTTTATTTAAAAAATTAATACAACAAAAAACAATCAGATCTTTTTTTTATTTTGGTTGGCTTTTTGGTTTTAGTTATTTTCTAACAAATCTTTATTGGATAACAATATCTTTGAGTTTTGATGTTAGTTACAGCTACCTGATTCCAGTGTCTTTAATTTTGATACCTGCCTCATTGGCTTTATTTTATGGAATAATAACCTCCTTATTTTTTTGGTTTAATCCAAAAAATATTTTAAGCGCCTTTTTTTCTTTTTCTCTTATATTTGGATCTATTGAATTTATAAGAGGAATAATTTTAACAGGATTTCCATGGAATCTTTTTGTTTATAGTTTTTCTGAAAATTTAAATTTTATAAGCATAATTTCCATCATTGGCACATATTCGTTAAATTTAATTGTTATAAGTTTTTTTACTTTACCTGCTTTATATATCTTAAGAAAAACTAATAGAGAAATATCGGTTTGTATTTTTTTTTTATTATTACCAATTTTATTTTTTACAAATGGAAATTTTCAAAAAAAAGAATTTTTAAGTAATATAGAAAAAGAAAATCCTTACCTAATAAGAATTATTGCTTCAAATATTAGTCTAGAAAGATACTACAAAAGTGCTCAAACTGAAAAAGTAATAGATGAATTGATTAAAATAAGTTCACCAGAAAAAAAAAAAAATATTCTATTTATATGGCCAGAAGGAATTATACCTGACACTTATCAGGATGAATTTTATTTATATAAGGATATTATTATAAAATCTTTTGATGAAAATCATTTAATTGGATTAGGAATTACAAGAAGAGAAAGTAGAAACGATAAATATAATTATTATAACTCTTTTTCATTATTTGATAATAATTTAAACTTGATAAGCAAATATGATAAAATTAACCTTGTCCCGTTCGGTGAATTCTTGCCGATAGAAAACATTCTTAATAAAATTGGATTGAAAACTATCACTGGAAATATTGGATCATTTACAAGTGGAGATGAAAGAAAAATTTTAAAGATACAAAAAGATGGAAAGGAATTAAAATTTTTGCCGCTCATTTGCTATGAGATAATTTATAGTGGTAGTTTAACTAATAGTTCAGATTTTGATTTTATACTTAATATTTCCGAAGATGGATGGTTCGGAAAATCTATTGGGCCAAAACAACATTTCTCTCATAGTATATTTCGAGCAATAGAAAATGGAAAATATGTCTTACGATCTTCAAATAATGGAATGGCAGCAATAATAAATCCTTTGGGTCAAATAGAAAAAAAAATCGATTATGGAAATTCTAATTATATTGATTTCGAAAAAAGGAAAGACTTTGGTAAAACAATTTTCTCTACATATGGAAATAAAATTTTTATGATACTGATTTTATTGTATATTTTTCTAGCTATTTCATTTAATAGAAGCAGTGATGAGTAGTTTAAAAAATTTTCTTTTTACAAGTGAGTCAGTTTCGGAGGGACATCCAGACAAGGTTTCGGATAGAATTTCTGATATGGTTGTTGATACATACCTTTCCAGCGATCCATTCTCAAGAGTTGCATGTGAAACTCTAACTACAACAAATAAAGTTGTTTTGGCAGGAGAAGTGAGAGGACCAGAAATCAAGAAAGATGAATTAATAAGTAAAGTGAGAAATTGCATAAAAGATATTGGTTATGATCAAGAAGGTTTTACTTGGAGAGAAGCTACAAAAATTGAAAGTCATTTACACTCCCAATCTTCTGATATTGCAATTGGGGTAGACTCATCTGGTAACAAGGATGAAGGTGCTGGTGATCAAGGAATTATGTTTGGTTACGCTTGCAACGAGACTGATTTGTTAATGCCAGCTCCAATTCATTATTCACATAAAATTCTAAGATTGATGGCAGAAGATAGAAAGTCAGGTAATCTAGATAATATTGAACCAGACTCTAAAAGCCAAGTTACATTTGAGTACATCGACGGTAAACCCGCAAAAGTAAAATCTATTGTTATATCTTCTCAACATTCGCCAGATATAAATCAATCACAGGTTAGAGATTTATTAAGACCTTACATTTCAAAATCCATCCCAGAAAACTTTTTAGAAGATTTCAATGAAAATAATTTTTATGTTAATCCAACAGGTAATTTTGTAATTGGGGGGCCTGATGGAGATTGTGGATTAACAGGAAGGAAAATTATTGTTGATACTTATGGAGGAGCTGCCCCACACGGAGGAGGAGCATTTTCTGGAAAGGACCCTACGAAGGTAGATCGATCCGCAGCTTATGCAGCTAGATATATTGCAAAAAATATTGTTGCATCAAAAATTGCAAATAAGTGTTTAATGCAATTGTCATACGCTATAGGAGTTTCTAAGCCATTATCTATTTATGTTGATTTATTTGATGATGATTTAGATAAAAACAAATTTGTTGTTGATAAAATTAAAGAAAACTTTGATTTGAGTCCAAGAGGTATAAGAGAAATGTTAAAGTTAAATAAACCAATTTACGAAAAAACATCAGCATATGGACATTTTGGAAGAGTTCCAGATGATAGTGGCTCATTTTCTTGGGAAAAAATTGATAAAATAGGTGTTTTTTCTAAATAGTTTCAGTTGAATTAAAGAAAAACTTTACTATATTCACGATACATTATTGCATTTCAAAAATGGGCTTAAGCCCATTTTTTTTTGGAGTAAACTAAAATATGTTAAATAAAAGAGCCGATAAACTTGAATTATTGAGAATAGCTGAGGCAGTTGCTTTAGAGAAATCTATAGATAAAGAGTTAATTATTGCTTCGATGGAAACAGGAATAGCAAAAGCTGCTAAATCCAAATTTGGTCAAGACAATGAGATAAAGGTCTCTATAAACAGAGATAATGGTAACATAGAAATTTTCAGAAAATTAATTGTTTCGGAGAATCCAGAGAATTCCAATACTGAAATTAAATTAGAGGATGCAATTATTTTAAATGAAACAAATAAAGATAAAAACATTGGCGACGAGGTTTTACAACCATTACCATCTTTCGATTTTGGAAGAATAGCTGCTCAAACTGCTAAACAAGTTATCAGCTTTAATGTAAGGGAAGCTGAAAGAGAAAGACAATATAATGATTTTATAGATAAAAAGGATTCAATTTTAAGTGGTATAGTAAAAAGATTAGAGTTTGGAAACGTGATAGTTGATCTAGGAAGGACAGAGGCAATTATTCAAAAAAATGAGTTAATTCCTAGAGAAAATATTAAGGCAGGTGATAGAATAAAAGCTTACTGCTATGATGTAAGAAGAGAGCAACGTGGACAACAAATCTTTTTATCAAGAGCTCATCCAAAATTTATGGAAAAATTATTTTTTCAAGAAGTACCAGAAATTTATGATGGATTGATTGAAATTAAATCATCTTCAAGGGACCCAGGAAGTAGAGCAAAAATTTGTGTAAAAGCAGTCGATACCTCACTTGACCCAGTTGGAGCTTGTGTAGGTATGAGAGGTTCAAGAGTTCAAGCTGTCGTTAATGAATTACAAGGTGAAAAAATTGATATAGTAAATTGGTCTGAGGACCCAGCTATTTTAGTATCAAATGCACTTTCTCCTGCTGAAGTTCAAAGGGTAAACGTTGATACCGATAGAAAAAAACTTGATGTTATTTTAACTGAGGAAAACTTAAGCAAAGCGATTGGTAGAAGAGGTCAAAATGTTAGGCTTGCGACTAAGTTAATAAATTTTGAAATTAATATAATGACTGATGCAGAAGATTCAGAAAGACGGCAGTTAGAATTTAAAGAAAAAACAGAAAATTTTGTTAAGAATTTAGAATTAGACGAGACACTTGGACAATTGCTCGTAGCAGAGGGCTTTTCAACAATTGATGATATCAAGGATAGCACTTTAGAAAATTTAACTAAAATTGAAGGTATCGAAGAAGATACCGCTATGGCTCTTATAGAAAGAGCTAAAGAATTTCATCAAAAAGATCAAGAGGATATTTCTGAGAGAATAAAAGAACTTGGTCTAGAAGACGCATTAATTAAATTACAAGGATTAACACCTGGAATGTTAGTTACTTTAGGCGAACAAAAAATTCTAAAATTAGAAGATTTTGCTGATTTGGCCTCAGACGAACTCACAGGAGGCTATGACGTAATTAAAGGAGAGAGAGTTAAAATTCATGGTTATCTGGAAGATTTCGCTTTGTCAAAAGAGGAAGCTGATACATTAATTATGTCAGCGAGAAATATTGTTTATAAAGATTGAGAGATGAGATATGGAAAAAAAAACAAAATTGACAATATCTGGTGGAGCAAAAAAGTCGATAAGAAATATAGAAATTGCTAAAACTCAAGGAACAAATTCAAGAGTAATAGAAAAAAAAACAAATAAATTTTCTAGCAAAGCTACTTTTCAAAAACAAAGCAATTTTAAGCAAAAAGGTAGTACATTATCAAGAAATACATTACAAAAAAACTTTCCTAAGCAAAACTTTCAAATAAATGATTTTGAAAAACGTAAGTTAGCTGAACAAAGAGCCACAAAAAGATTAAAAGGATCAAATGAAAATAAAGAGAAAAAAAGCTCAAAAATTGGTTCAAAAAAAAGGGAGATGAAATTAACTGTTTCTAGAGCTTTGAGTGATCAAATTGAAGCTCGTGAACGAAGTTTGGCTTCAGTTAAAAGGGCAAGACAAAAAGAAAATAAAAGTTTATCTAAAGAGGAAAACCAAGAAAATTTAAAACCAATAAAAAGGAATATCAATATTCCTGAGTCGATAACGGTAAGAGAGCTTGCTAATAGAATGGCCGAGCAATCAAGCAATGTTATCAAATATTTATTTGGTATGGGGGTAACAGTTACTATAAATCAGAGTTTAGCAGCTGATACTGCAGAATTTTTGGTAAAAGAATTTGGCCATAATCCTATCAGGGAAGAAAAAGCAGAGGAAATTATTCAAAAAATAAAAGCCTCAAGGTCTGAAAATCTAAAGAATAGACCACCAATAATAACTGTCATGGGACATGTTGATCACGGAAAAACTTCAGTGTTAGATACTCTAAGAAGTACAAACGTAGTATCAGGTGAATTTGGTGGAATCACCCAACATATAGGAGCTTATCAGATTGAAAATCAATCAAATAAATTAACTTTTATTGATACACCGGGTCATGCTGCTTTTACTGAAATGAGAGCAAGAGGTTCTAAACTGACTGATATTGTGGTCTTAGTTGTTGCCGCTGATGATGGTGTAAAACCACAAACTATTGAGTCAATTAAACATGCAAAAGCTGCGAATGTTCCAATTGTAGTTGCGATAAATAAATGTGATTTACCTGAGGCTGACCCTCAAAAAGTTAAAAATCAATTATTAGAACATGAGTTAATTTCTGAGGATTTATCAGGAGATACACTCATGGTTGAGATGTCTGCAAAAACAAAATTAAATTTAGACAAGTTGATTGAAGCAATAGTTTTACAAGCTGAAATATTAGATTTAAAAACAGATTTTGAGTCTAAAGCAACTGGAATTGTTCTAGAGTCTAAAATCGATGTGGGAAGAGGACCCGTCGCTACAATTATTGTTACCACAGGTTCTTTGAAAAAAGGAGATTTTTTTGTCAGTGGATTGAGATGGGGAAAGGTAAGAGCTATAATAAATGACAAAGGACAAAACATTAACGAAGCATTACCATCAACACCAGTTGAGATCTTAGGAATTAATGGAGCAGCAAAAGCAGGGGATGATTTTATAGTTTTAGATAATGAGAAAGAAGCCAAAACTTTAAGTGAAAACAGAGCTCAAGAAAGCAAAGAAGGTAAAAATCCTTTAACATTTGCGACAAAAGAATCGGCTTTTTCTGATAAATCTACTGAGGAATTAAATTTAATAATTAAATCTGATGTTCATGGTTCCTCAGAAGCGATTAAAAGTGCAATAAGTCAAATTAAACATGAGGAAGTAAAACCAAAAATTATTTTAGCAGATATAGGTATGGTAACTGAGACGGATGTCACATTGGCAAAGGCCTCAGATGCTGTTTTAATAGCATTTAATGTTAAGCCAAGTAAGGAAGCAAAAAAACTTGCAGAAAATGAAAAGATAAATATTTCATCATATAATATAATCTATGAAGTTTTAGATTTTGTAAAAAAAAGAATGTCGGGTTTGTTAGCACCTGATGTTGAAGAAAAAATAATAGGCACAGCACAAATTTTAGAAATCTTTAAGGTTTCGGGTGCAGGTAAAGTTGCAGGTTCAAAAGTAACAGATGGAGAAATCAACAGTAATTCAGATGTGAGAGTAATAAGAGACGGATCAATTATATTTACAGGAAAGGTCGGAAGCTTGTTCAGGGAAAAAAACCAAGTGAAGCAAGTAAACAATGGCCAAGAATGTGGAATTGCACTTAAAGATTACATGGATTTTCAAAAAAATGATACAATAGAGGCTTTTAGTGTTACATCAAAAGAGAGGACGATATAATGACAGATAGAATAGGAAAACCAATATCACAAAGACAATTAAGAGTTGGTGAAATGATTAAGCAGTCTTTAAGCATGATTTTTATAAGAAATGAGGCTAAAGTTCCAAATTTAGAAACTAATAAGATAACGGTTACTGAGGTTAGAATGAGTCAAGATTTAAAAATAGCTAAGGCATATGTCTTACCACTTGGTGGGAAGAATGCAGAAGAAACAATTAATATTTTAAAAGAGTACTCATTTTTAATTAGAAAAATTTTATCGCAGAAAGTGGTTATGAAATTTTTACCAAAATTACTTTTTAGAAAAGATGAATCTTTTGAGTATGCAGAAAAAATTGAAAATTTAATAAAACAAGCTAATAAGTAGGAAAAAAGTATGAATAAAAAAGCACAAAGGTTAGCAACGCATGAAAAAGATACTGGATCATCAGAGATACAGATTGCTTTGTTGACAGAAAAAATTGAAACGCTATCAAAGCACATTAAACAATTCAAAAAAGATAAACATTCATCTGTTGGATTGTTGAGAGCGGTCAATAGAAGAAAAAAATTGTTAGATTATCTTAAAAGAAATAAGGTAGACTCTTACAAAAATGTCCTGTCGAAATTGAATTTGAGAAAATAAGTATCAAGATAGATAGAACGGAATGGAACGAAACGAACGAAACGAAATGGAAATGAAATGTTTAAAGTATACAAGAAGGAAGTTGAAGTAGCAGGAAAGAAAATAATTTTAGAAACAGGTAAAGTAGCAAGACAGGCAGACGGAGCAATCATCGCAACATGTGGGGAGACAGTTGTTTTAGCAACAGTCGTTGGAGCAAAAAAAGTAAATCCAGACATGGATTACTTTCCATTATCTGTGAATTATCAGGAAAAATATTATGCAGCAGGAAAAATTCCTGGCGGATATTTTAAAAGAGAAGCAAGACCAACTGAGAGTGAAACATTAATCTCAAGATTAATTGATAGACCGATCAGACCATTGTTTCCTGATGAATTTAAAAATGAAGTTCAGTTATTACCAACTGTAATTTCTTATGATAAAGAAAATGAAGCAGACATTTTGTCAATTATTGCATCGTCTGCAGCTTTAGCTATATCAGGAATGCCATTTATGGGTCCCGTGGGAGCTTCAAGAGTTGGATATATTGATGGTAAATATGTTTTAAATCCCTCAAAAGTTGAACTTGAAAAATCAAAATTAGATTTAGTGGTTGCTGGCACAAAAGATGCTGTGCTTATGGTTGAGTCTGAGGCGAGCGGATTAACTGAGGAAGAAATGTTAAATGCAGTTAAATTTGGTCATGAAGGTTTTGTTCCGGTGATTCAAATTATAGAGCAATTAGCTAAAGAATGCAGAAAACCTGAATGGATTGTTGAAAAGAAAGACCTATCTGAGGTTAAAAAGAAACTTGAAGATACTTTTACAGAAGATCTTAAAAAAGCATTTGCTACTAGAGACAAACAAGACAGATCAAATCAAATATCAGAAATTACGGATAAAGCTAAAAAGCTTTATGAGGAAGATGAAAACTATACTGATCTTGATGTGAACTCTGAACTAAAGAATCTTGAAAAGTCAATTGTCAGAACAGATATTTTAAAAAATAAAAATAGAATAGATGGTAGAGGACTTTCTGATGTAAGACCTATTTCTTGTGAAGTTGGTATTTTACCAAGAACGCATGGATCTGCTTTATTTACAAGAGGAGAAACACAGGCAATAGTCACAGCTACTTTAGGTACATCGGATGATGAACAAAGAATTGAGAGCTTAGATGGATTACAAAGAGAAAGGTTTATGCTTCATTATAATTTCCCCCCTTTTTCAGTAGGAGAAACAGGAAGAATTGGAACTGGTAGAAGAGAAATAGGACATGGTAAATTAGCGTGGAGAGCAATTCATTCTTCATTACCATCAAAAGAGTCATTTCCTTATACTTTTAGAGTAGTTTCAGAGATTACAGAGTCTAATGGTTCATCCTCAATGGCTACTGTTTGTGGAACATCTTTAGCATTAATGGATGCTGGAGTACCAATTAAAGAACCAGTTGCAGGTATTGCAATGGGTTTAATAAAAGAGGGCGATGATTTTAGTGTCCTATCAGATATTTTAGGTGATGAAGATCATTTAGGAGACATGGACTTCAAAGTCGCTGGAACCAAAGATGGAATTACTTCTCTACAAATGGATATCAAAATTACAGGGATAACATTTGAAATAATGGAACAGGCATTAAGTCAAGCCAAAGATGGAAGAGTTCATATTTTAGGGGAAATGAATAAAGCATTATCAGCTTCAAGATCTGACGTTGGAAAACATACTCCAAAAATGGAAAAGATAAATGTGGATAAAAAAGATATTGCAGCTGTAATTGGAAAAGGTGGTGCAACAATAAGAGAAATAGTTGAAAAATCAGGTGCAAAAGTAGATGTAAATGATGAGGGCATAGTAACAGTTGCTGCTCCAGATGAAGCTTCAAGAAACACTGCTATGCAGATGATTAAAGACATTACAGCCAAAGCTGAATTAAACAAGATTTATTCAGGAAAAGTTATGAAGATTATGGAGTTTGGTGCATTCGTAAACTTTTTAGGAAAACAAGATGGACTTGTTCATATTTCAGAACTTGCAGATAAAAGGGTAGCTAAGGTTACTGATGTTGTGAAAGAAGGTGATGAGGTTAAAGTTAAAGTAATTGGATTCGATAGAGGTAAAGTAAAACTCTCTATGAAACAAGCTGCTGAATAATAGTATTTAAAATAATTAAATTTATATTTAACTAAATTTAACTAAATTTCAGGTAATATTTTTTGGATCTGGCATCCCAACCTTGTTGTACCCAGCATCTACATAGTGAATTTCACCTGTGACACCATTTGCAAGACTACTTAATAGATATAACGCTGAATTACCAACATCATGAATATCTACGTTTCTTTTTAGAAATGAGTGGTCTTCATTCCACTTATACAAAAATTTTGCATCACCAATCGCTGAGGCAGCTAAAGTTTTAATAGGTCCAGCGCTTATTGCATTCACTCTGATCCCCTTAGCCCCCAAATCTCTAGCTAAGTATTTAACACTAGCCTCCAAAGCTGATTTACAAACACCCATTACATTATAATTTGGAATAGCTTTAGTTGACTCGTAAGTTAATGTCAGAAGACTACCACCTTGTTTCATTACCTTTGAGGCTTCTTTTGTAACTTCTGTGAATGAAAAACATGAAATTAACATACTTCTTAAAAAGTTTTCTCTAGTTGTATTTAAATATTCACCTGATAATTCTGATTTATCTGAAAATGCTACTGCATGAACTACAAAATCGATTTCACCCCATTGAGATTTAATATCTTCAAATAATTTTACTACTTCTTCTTTTTTTTCGACATCACAACTAAATGTAACTTTTGAATTTAATTTTTCTGCTAAAGGAATAACTCTTTTTTTTAAAGCATCTCCTAAATATGTAAAGGCAAGCTCAGCACCAGCTTCAGCTAATTTTTGTGAAATACCCCACGCGATAGATCTCTCATTGGCAACGCCCATGATCAAACCCTTTTTGCCTTTCATTAAATTCATTAACTAAACCTTCTCAAAAATTAAAGCAGCATTAGTTCCACCAAAACCAAAACTATTAGACATAACCGTATTTAATGTAACTCCAGTTTCTGTTTTTGCAACTATTGGGAATTTTTTAGCTTCTTCATCCATTTCATAAATATTCGCTGATCCAGCAATAAAATTATTTTTCATCATAATTAAACAATAAATAGCCTCATGAACTGAAGCGGCACCTAATGGATGACCTGATAAAGATTTTGTTGAACTTATTTTTGGAATATTAGATCCAAATGTTTCTTTGACAGCATTTAGTTCTGTAATATCTCCAACAGGAGTAGATGTTCCATGAGTATTTATATAATCAATTCTATTTTTGGCAGTTGCCATAGCCATTTTCATACATCTTACAGCCCCCTCGCCTGATGGTGCCACCATATCATATCCATCTGAGGTTGCTCCATAACCAGTCAATTCTGCATATATCTTAGCTCCTCTAGCTTTGGCATGTTCATACTCTTCAAGCACTAAAACCCCAGCTCCTCCTGCAATTACAAATCCATCTCTTGTTTTATCATATGCTCTAGAGGCAGTTTCAGGAGTTTCGTTATATTTAGACGACAATGCAGTCATTGCATCAAACATAGCAGTCATAGCCCAGTGTATTTCTTCACTACCCCCAGCAAAAATAATATCTTGTTTTCCCATTTGAATTAATTCCATTGAATTACCAATACAGTGGCCACTAGTAGCGCACGCAGAACTCATTGTATAGTTAGTCCCTTTAATTTTAAATGGAACAGCTAAAGTTGCAGATGCAGTACTTGCCATAGTTCTTGGAACGATAAAAGGCCCCATTAATTTTGGAGTTTTTGCTCTTGTTTTATCTGCTGCTAAAATTACATTTTCAATTGAAGGCCCTCCTGAACCCATAACTATTCCAGTTTTAAAATTACTTACTTCTTTTTCTTCTAGGCCAGAGTCTTTAATTGCCTCTTTCATTGCTATGTAATTATATGCAGAACCTGAACCCATAAACCGTATTGTTTTTCTATCTATATGATCTTCAAGTTTTATATTAGGTTTGCCATGTACATGACTTTTTAAATTATGTTCTTTGTATTCCTCAGCAAATGAAATTCCAGATTTTGAATTTAATAATGATTGACGAACTTCATCTTGATTGTTCCCTAAACAGGACACTACTCCTAATCCCGTAATTACGACTCTTCTCATTATTTAAATAATCCTACTTTTAAATTGTCTGCTGAATATATTTTTTTTTCATCAGCTAAAACTACTCCATTTGCAAGGCCCACAGTTGTACCACCAGGAGACATAATTTTTTTCATATCAATTTCATATTTTACTAACCTCACATCTTGTAAAACTTCCCCTGTAAATTTTACCGTTCCAACGCCTAAAGCCCTTCCTTTTCCTGGATTTCCAATCCAGCCTAAATAAAAACCAACTAATTGCCACATAGCATCCAAACCAAGGCAACCAGGCATAACAGGATCCTCTTTAAAATGACAATCAAAAAACCAAAGGTTTTTTTTTATTTCAAGTTCTGCTTTTAGTGATCCTTTTTTGAAAGCACCCTGGTCATCATTAATTTCTGTAATTCTATCAAACATGAGCATTGGTGGAAGCGGTAATTTTGCATTCCCTGGACCAAACAATTTACCCTCTCCACAATTGATAAGCTCATCATATGAGTAAGAGTTTTTTTTCATAAAATTGAGTACTCTTATTTACTTGATTTTACCACTATATAATATACATTTAACACTAGTTTAGAATAATTTTAAATAACAATATGGTTAAATAGTGAAATATATTGAAAAATTAAGAAATTCTGGATTGCGTCCTACAAAACAAAGACTTCAAATATGCGAAGTACTATTTAATACTGACAAAACATTTCATTTTACAATTAACGATTTAGATTTGAGAATAAAGAAACAAATAAGTAAGAAAATCTCGCTAGCAACAATTTATAATACTGTTCGCGCCTTTGAAAAAAAAGGTTATTTAAAACAAATCCCTATTAACTCAAATCAAACTTATTTTGATACAAATATTACTGATCATCATCATTTCTATGATTTGAATGAGGAAAAGTTGATAGATTTAGATAATGAAGATGTTGGTCCAATAAATATTCGAAAAAAAATTAACGGGAAAAAAATTAAATCTGTTGAGGTTCTTGTAAAGCTAGAGGACTAATTTTTTTCTTTCATTAAAGCGTCATTTTAAACCAATTGACACCTTTTTAGAATCATTATAAACTACGAAAAATCAACAATATAGGGGATATTAATGAGTACTGAAAATTACAAAGATAAATCTTTTAAAGCTAATCAAATGAGCAAATGCCCATTTACTGGAGCAGGAACACCTGCAAAGTTTTCTGCAGGCAGAGGTCAAACTGTAAGAGATTTTTGGCCAAACAGTTTAAATCTTAAGATCCTTAGTCAGCACTCGAACTTATCTAACCCTATGGATAAAAAATTTAGCTATGCTAAAGAATTTAAAAAACTGAATTATAAAGCATTAAAAAAAGATTTAAAAAAGTTGATGACAGACTCCCAGGAATGGTGGCCTGCTGATTACGGTCATTATGGTCCATTGTTTATTAGATTAGCGTGGCATGCTGCGGGCACTTACAGAACTGGTGATGGCAGAGGAGGAGCTGGAACTGGAAATCAAAGATTTGCACCACTTAATTCCTGGCCAGATAACGTTAACTTAGATAAAGCTAGATTACTTTTATGGCCGATTAAAAAGAAGTATGGAAGAAAAATTTCATGGGCAGATTTATTCATACTTGTTGGAAATGTAGCTTTAGACTCAATGGGTTTTAAAACTTTTGGTTTTGGAGCTGGTAGAACTGATATCTGGGAACCAGAGGATGATATTTATTGGGGTTCAGAAAAAGAAATGTTAGGTGTGGAAAGGTATAGTGGAAAAAGAGATTTAGAACAACCTTTAGGAGCTTCACATATGGGTTTAATATATGTAAATCCGCAAGGTCCTGACGCTAATCCAGATCCAAAACTTGCAGCACATGATATTAGAGAGACATTTGGAAGGATGGCTATGAATGATTATGAAACAGCGGCATTGGTAGCTGGAGGGCACACATTTGGAAAATCACATGGTGCAGCGTCTGAATCATACAAAGGTCCTGACCCTGAAGCTTCAAGACTTCAAGATCAGTCTACTGGATGGAATAGTGGATATAAATCTGGTAAAGGTGTTGATACAATAAGCAGTGGTATTGAGGGTGCTTGGACCCAAAATCCTACAAGATGGGATATGGGTTATTTGGATTGTCTATATGGTCATGAGTGGGAGCTTACAAAAAGTCCAGCAGGTGCTCATCAATGGACGCCTAAGAAAAATGGTCAAGAAATCAAAATGGTTCCAGATGCACACAAAAAAGGTGTTATGCATCCACCAATGATGCAAACGACTGATATCTCAATGAAAGTTGATCCAAGTTATGGACCTATAACAAAACATTTTCATCAAAACCCGAAAGAGTTTCATGATGCATTTGCTAGGGCTTGGTTTAAATTAACTCACAGAGATATGGGCCCTAGAGTTTGCTATCTTGGGAATGAGGTACCAAAAGAACAACTAATTTGGCAAGATCCAATTGATAAACCAAAATACAAACTTAAATCAAAAGATATTAAAGATTTAAAAAATATGATTTTTAAGTCCAAAATATCAATTTCAGATTTAGTATCTACTGCATGGGCATCAGCCTCTACTTTTAGAGGATCAGACAAAAGAGGTGGTGCTAACGGTGCAAGAGTGATGTTGGAACCACAAAAAAATTGGAAAGTAAATAATCCAAAAAAATTATCAATAGTAACCAAAGCTCTAAGTAAAATAAAAAGCAGATTTGATAATAAAAAGCGAAACGTTTCAATGGCTGACTTAATTGTGCTAGCCGGAGGTGTGGGTATCGAAATGGCCGCAAAAAAAGCTGGTTACAAAGTTCAGGTTCCATTTTCTGCGGGGAGAGGGGACGCAAGACAAGATCAAACTGATATTCACTCATTTAGTCTACTTGAGCCAAATGCAGATGGTTTTAGAAATTATTTAAATGGAGGAGCTTCAAATGTTTCTGCAGAGGAAAAATTGGTAGATAAAGCTCAATTGATGGGCTTAACTGCACCAGAAATGACTGCACTTGTTGGTGGAATGAGAGTATTAAACACTAACTATGATGGCTCGAAACATGGTGTTTTCACAAATAGACCTGGTTCTCTTACAAATGATTATTTCGTAAATCTTTTAGATATGAACACTACTTGGAAAGAAGAAGATAAATCAGAGCAAACATTTGTTGGAAAAGATAGAAAAACACAAAAAACAAAATGGAAAGCAACAAGAGTTGATTTAATTTTTGGTTCAAATTCTCAATTAAGAGCTCTAGCAGAAGTCTATGCATGTGAGGACTCAGGTGATAAATTCGTTAAAGATTTTATTGCAGCATGGGTAAAAGTTATGAATTCTGATCGATTTGATTTAAGATTAAACTAAATTTTATTTAGAGAGAAAAAAAACATGGCAACAACAAATTTTGAAGATTTTTATCAGGTTCCCAATCTAAATTTTGATATCTCAAGATTAAGAAACGACTTAGATCAAATTTTAAAAAACAAAAAATTTAATTCCCCTGGTGTTACACATTTTGGTGCTATACCATTAAACCAAATCCCAAATGATAAAAGTTCTATTGAAGGAAATAACATAAGAGGAAAATATTGGACTATTGCAGATGAAACTGGAAAAGAAGTTTCCAGAGATGTTGAAATAGATGAGTCTAGATACACACAATTAGTTCCTGAATTTGAAAAAACATATTTTAAAGAAGTTTATGCAGAATTAAGTAAAAGGTTTAAATTAGGCAGAGTAAGACTTTTGTTAAAAGAACCAAGATCAACATTAAGCTGGCACAAAGATCCTGAATGTAGGTTACATATACCTATTATTACTAATAAAGGATGTTCTATGGTTATTGAAAATGTAGCAAAACATCTTCCGGCTGATGGTAAAGTATGGATAACAAATAACACGAAATATCATAATTTTTTTAATGGTGGGGAACAGGCTAGAGTTCACTTAGTAGCATGTGTGCTTGAAAGTCCGTTTAAAAAATAATGGAGTTAACATCTGGCATATTCAAAGCTGCTGGACAAATTTATTCAAATAACAAAGGTTCGCTTTTAAGAACGTTTATTTATACGATTGGACACTTTGTAATCGCTATAACAGTCTTAATGCTTGTAGCTAATGTTTCTTTTATGATTGCGCTTACAGATGCAATTGTGGAGCCGATAGCTAACTCTATTTGGTATTTTATTTTAGATAAGTGGTGGACGAGTAAATCTAAAAACTCTTAGTTTGACAATCCCCAAATATTGCCCGTTTTTATCCATCCCGTAAATTCATTAGTTTTAATTTCACACCAATTATTTAAACATTCTTTTAAAATTAACACTCTCCCTTTTTTAATTTTAGCCACTGGTTTTGAAAAGTTTGATGGTTTTTTAAAAAGGATTTTATCCTCAATTGGTATAATAGAATTTATTGGTTTAAGTTGTGACCAGTGTATCCATCCATTATTATTTTTAAAGTCAATTACTCTTCTCCAATTTTCTTTTTTATCTATTTGCTTTAAAGGCAGGTTTACTTTTTTGTAAACAAACTTAATAGGAGAGTCGAAACCTGGACCGTATCTTACATTAACTTTACTTTTTTTTAGAGATAGATAAATTTCTTGTGCAGGGCTTATCGAAAAAAAAAACAATGAAATAGATATTATTAATATGAATTTAATTGTATTTTTTTCTTTCATTTCACACTTTTCTCAAATTTACTTTTCTAAAATTTAAATTTAGTAAATCAATTATTAAAATTTTACCATTGAGACTTTTACCAATTTTCAATATTTTTTTTAAAATTTCATTAGCTTGTATGGTACCAACGATGTTAGCAACTGTTCCTAAAACTCCTTCAAATTGACAATCCAAAACATCATCTAAAATTTCATCCTCTTGAAAAAAACTTCTTAGACAAGGAGATTTCTTATCTTTAAAATCAAATGTAAAAATATGTCCATCAAATTTACTGATAGCAGCCGTGACAAGAAATTTTTTTTCTTTTTTGCATGTGTCATTAATTAATAATTTCGTTTCAAAATTGTCAGAGCCGTCTACAATAAAGTTAAATTTTTTGACCATACTATTGCAATTCTTTTTATTAAATCTTGTTTTGTAGCAATCTATTTTTGCCTTTGAATTAATTTTTTTTAATTTTTTTTTCGCTACATCAACTTTAGATTTCTTAAGGTCAGAAATATTAAAAAGACTTTGTCGATGAATATTAGATAAATCAATACTGTCAGAGTCTACTATTCCTATGGTACCGACACCAGCTCTCACTAGAAACTCTGCCACAGGACATCCCAATCCCCCCATTCCTATTATTAATACTTTAGATTTAATGATTTTTTCTTGACCAATAATTCCAATATTTTTAAGAACAATTTGTCTTGAAAACATTTCAATTTGATTTTTATTTAATTTTATTCTCATTTACCTGTTGAACCAAACCCATCCTTTCCTCTAATAGACTCAGGCAAATTATTTACTTCCTCTAACTCCATTTTGACTACTGGTGCTAATATCATTTGTGCAATTCTATCACCATTATTTACTAAAAATTTCTCATTTCCATGATTGTATATGATAACTTTAATTTCACCTCTGTAATCACTATCAATTGTCCCAGGAGTATTTAAAACTGTAATATTCTTTTTTGCTGCTAAACCGGATCTTGGTCTTATTTGAATTTCATAATTCTCTGAAAATGCAACTGATAAGCCAGTAGGTATTAAATATGAAGTTTTTGGTTTTATTTCAATAGGCCCTTTTATAAATGCCATCAGGTCTAAACCTGATGCACCACTTGTTTTATATTCAGGTAATTTTACTAATGGATCAAGTTTTTTTATTAAAACTTTCACCATTAGTTTAATTGAGCAACTAATCTATCTACAATTTCTTCTGATATCTCTGATTTTTTTTTTAATGAAAGTCTTTCTGTTTCCATATTTTTATTTTTATAGAAAATCATGACTTCATTATTTTCACTGTCGAAACCGGTTTCATTTTTTGACACATCATTAGCAATAATCCAATCACAATTTTTATTTTTCAACTTTTGAAGGGCATTTTCTTCTATATTTGTTGTTTCAGCTGCAAAACCTACGACAATTTTTGGCCTCATAAAATTATGATTTGAAACATAGCTTAAAATATCAACATTTTTCTCAAGTATTAATGTAAAATTATCTAATTTTTTAATCTTTTCTTTTTTATTGTGGCTTACTTTAAAATCACCAACAGCTGCTGCGAATACAGCTATATCTGTTGGTAGATTTTTTTGTGTAGCTTTAAACATTTCCTCGGCTGTTTCAACTTGGATTAATTTAATTTCGTCATCGACTTTTAGACTTGTAGGTCCTGATATCAGGGTTGTATCAAAGCCTCTTTTATGAAGAGATTTTGCAATTTCGTAACCTTGCTTCCCGCTTGATTTATTTGTGATAAATCTTACTGGATCAATATATTCATTAGTTGGACCTGCAGTTACAAGGGCTTTGAGTTTATTACTTTTGATTTTTTCTAATAAAAAATTTTGAATTTCATTATAAATACTTAAGGGTTCTGACATTTTACCCTCGCCATATTCACCACAAGCCATATCGCCTATTTCGGGACCAATAATTTTGTAACCATAACTTTTCAGCGATTTTAGATTTTTCTGTGTAGACTGGTGTTCCCACATTCTAACATTCATTGCAGGAGCCAAAAAAATTTGTTTGTTAGAGGCTAGTGTGACAGTTGAAGCCAAATCATCTGAGGAACCCTGACTCAGCTTGGAAATAGTGTTTGCAGTTGCAGGAGCAATAACTATTACATCTGCCCATCTTGAAAGAGAGATATGATCCATTTCTGTCTCATTTTCTAAACTAAATAAGTCATCATAAACTTTGCCTTGAGATAAAGAGGCTACAGATAATGGGGTTACAAACTCCTTAGCATTTTTTGTTAGAATTGTTTTTATTTCAGCATTATTCTTTTTAAACAATCTTATAATTTCAAGACTTTTGTAAGCAGAAATGCCACCACATATTATAAAAAGAATTTTTTTATTTGATAAATTTTCCATTGGCTGAATTAAAATATTAAAAGACCAAAAATTACAAGAACTAATAAACCAATAATAGATTGATTTCTAAAAGCTATCATTTCTGATTTTTGAGTATTTAAAGCCGTGTAGGAGTTTGAGTTTTGTGGGATTTGTCCACTAGCCAAATAAGTAAGAGCTTGATTAGCTTTATCCATTATTTCTGGAAATTCTGGCAATCTTTTGATCACTTCGGTTGTGTTTTGGAATGTTTCGTTAAGCTTTGTCATTGGATCTTTCGTTTCTTTAAGCCAACTTTCAAGAACAGGTTTTGAGGTCGTCCAAATGTTTGTGTTAGGGTTTAATTTTCTTGCAACCCCTTCTACTACAACCATTGTTTTTTGTAACATTAAAAGCTGTGGTTGGGTTTGCATATTAAATTTTTCTGTTACATCAAATAGTTGCTTTAATAATTTTCCGCCAGAAATATCTTTTACAGCTTGCCCAAAAATCGGTTCTCCAATAGATCTTAAGGCTTGAGCTAAATCATCTATTGGAACTTCTTTAGGCACTAGACCTGCAATTAAATGAACTTCAGCAACTTTACGATAATCTCTTTGAATAAAACCAAACAATATTTCAGCTAAAAATCTTTTACTCATTTTATCTAATCTACCCATTATTCCAAAGTCAATCGGAACAATTTGACCGTCATTATCTATAAATATATTTCCTTGATGCATATCCGCATGAAAAAATCCGTCTCTTACAGCATGTCTTAAAAAATTTTGTATAATATCTTCAGCTATTTTTTCAGTATTAAATTCTTTATTTTTTAACTCCTCCGTTTCTCTAATAGATATTCCATCAACCCAATCTAAAGTCATCACATTTTCGCTAGTATAATTCCAATAAATTTGTGGAACTCTAAATCCAACATCATTTTTTGTATTTTCCGCATATTCATTTGCAGCAGCAGCTTCAAATCTCAGATCCATTTCTAAGTTTGTGATTTCTTTTAGCAAAAAAACAACCTCTACTAATTTAAGCCGTTTTGTTTTTTTAATGAATGATTCAATTAAAAAGGCAAAAAGCATAATTGCATCAATTTCCTCGTTAAATATTTTTTTTATGTCTGGCCTTAAAATTTTAATTGCTACATCTTTGATAACTCCATTATCATCTATTTGAGCTTTATGGACTTGAGCTATTGAAGCAGCAGCAACTGGTTCAGTCAAATTTATTATAGAGTTATAGGTTTCATTACCTAAATCATTTCTAATAATTTCTTTCGCTTGCAATAAAGAAAAAGGTGGTAACCTATCTTGAAGATTCTCAAGTTCCTTAGAAAGCTCCTCACCAATTATATCGGGTCTTGTAGCTAAAAATTGACCAAGCTTGATAAATGTTGTTCCCATTGACTCTAATGATTGAGATAATTTTTCTCCGTCATTTTTGCTAATATTTGTTTGTTTCTTTTTTGAAAAAGAAAAGGATAATAATTTAAATATAATTTTAATGGCTAATGGCGGTTCCTTAAATTTTGAAATGATATTTAGTATATCAGAACAAGCTACTTTTCTTCCAAGTTTAAAAAGAATTATTAATTTTTTAATCATCAAACTTTCCAACCACTGTGAATAGAGACAATACCACCAGATAAATTTCTATAAGTGCATTTTTCAAAATTACTCTTTCCCATTGCATCGATTAATTCCTCTTGATTTAGAAAATTTTCTATACTTTTGACAAGATATTCATAAGGCTGTCTTTCGCCAACAACAAGTTTTCCAATATATGGTATTAGCTTAGAATAATTTTTATAAAGTGTTTCCAAATTTATATTTTGTATTTTTGAAAATTCTAAACATAAAAAGCGACCGCCAGGCTTTAAAACCCTATAGGCTTCTGACAAAGCTTTAGCAATGTTAGCAGTGTTTCTTAAACCAAAACTTATAGTATAAAAATCGAATAAATTGTCCTGCAGAGGAATTTTTTCAGCTGGAGAGATGATCCAGTTTATGTTTTTAAATTTAGATAATTTTTCTTTACCTTTGCTAATCATTGCATTGTTAGGATCTACACACGTGACTTGAGTTGATCTATTTACATGTTTTAAAAAAAGTTTGGCAATGTCCCCTGTACCGCAAGCTACATCAATCAAACTTTGGTTGGATGAAGGATTCATCATAGTTAAAAGACTTTTTTTCCACAATCTATGAATACCTAATGACATGAAATCATTCATTAGATCATAGCGATTATAAACTTGATTAAAAACATTTTGGACTAGTCCTTTTTTATTTTGTAAGTATTGTTGCATAATTCAAAAATATATAATCAATATAGTATTAAATGCCAGAATTACCAGAAGTAGAAATTGTCCGTCAATCTCTTGACAAAAGAACCAGACAAAAAAAGGTAAAAAAAGTATTAGTTAGAAATAGAAATTTAAGATTTAAAATTCCTCAAAATTTCGCAAAACACATCGAAGGAAAAAAGATAATTAAAGTAAAAAGGTTTTCAAAATATTTGATTATTTGCTTATCAGACAAAAGTTACTGTCTTTTACATCTTGGTATGTCTGGAACAGTTCATCTATTGAATAAAAAGAAAAAAAATTTAGTAACAAACACAAGTTTTTATAGTTCACCTCAGATACCAAAAAAACATAATCATGTAGAAATTTTCTTCAATAATTTTAAAATTGTATACAATGATCCTCGAAGATTTGGGTTTTTTGAATTTTTGGTTAATGAAAATCTTTTAAAAAAAAGATTTTCTCATCTCGGACCTGAGCCTTTTCAAAAAGAGTTTAATTTAGATTATGTATTTTCTTTTTTTAAAGGAAAAAAAAAGAGTATTAAAAATTTTTTATTAGATCAAAGTTTTGTATCAGGAATAGGAAACATTTATGCAAGTGAAATCTTATTTTTAAGTAAAATTAATCCAGAAAAAAAAGCATCATTTCTTAGCAAGAAAGATTGTAAAAAAATAATATTAAATTCAAAAAAGGTTTTGATTAATGCAATTAAAAAGGGTGGTTCAAGTATTAGAGATTTTAAAAATACATTAGGTAAATCTGGAAATTTTCAAAAAAATTTTAATGTTTATGAAAGAAATAGATTAAATTGTATGCGATCTGATTGTAGAGGAATTATAAATAAAAAAATGATTTCCAACAGATCCTCTTTTTTTTGTAATATTTGTCAAAAATAATAAATTATTTGATTGACCGATATAAATTCAAGAGTTATACCCCTGCAATCATGGCCAATACAAAGTCTGCAATTAAAAGAATTAGAAGAATATCAAAACAAACTGCCGTTAATAAAATCAGAAAAAGCAGATACAAAAATGCAATAAAAAAAATGAAACTTTTAATTGAAAAAAAAAAGAAGTCTGAAGCGATTAAATTCTTACCTAAGTTGAATTCTGAACTTATGAAAATAGCGAAGACAGGAATAATAAAAAAGAAAAACGCTTCAAGGAATGTCTCAAGAATTTCTAAAAAGATAGCGTCTTTATAGTTTCTCAAGGTTGTTTAGAGATACAACTTTTAGAGCTACACAATCTGACATCATTGTATTTTTAAATACTATATTTAGACTTAGTAAATAAATAAATATATTTTATTCAATTATAAATTTTATTAATAAAAAAAAATAAATTTTTTTTATATAACGTCAGTTGAACAATCCTAGATTTTATATTTTTTTTAATTTCTAAAATTATTTGTTGAAAAATTTTCTATTATAGTTCTAACTGAACTTCTTCCAGTTATATGAATAATTCAAAAATAAATAATAATTTAGAAATAAAATCCGAAAAAATTAAATGGACTGAAATTCAATCTGAAATGAAAAATAAATTGGGTGTAGAGATTTATGAAAGTTGGTTAAAAAAGATTATTTTTGTGGAAGAATTTAGTAATTATTTATTATTATCTGTACCAACAAGATTTATTAGAGACTGGATTACATCAAGATATTTAGATCAGATACTTACAGCTGTTAAGAATCATAAAAAAGAAATTGTGAGAATAGAGTTTAAAATTGACGAAAAAATTAATGAAAAAAATGACAATAATTCAAATTTTAAATCTTTAGAAAAAAAAGAAAATGTATCATTTATAAAAGACTCATATCTTCAATATAATCGAATAGATCCTAATAAAAGGTTTGATAATTTTATAACAGGGTCAAGTAATAAACTTGCCTATGAAGCTTCAATTAAAGCATCAGAAAATATAACCAATTATAACCCTCTTTATATTTACGGGGGAGTTGGGATGGGAAAAACTCATCTTTTGAATTCTATAGGAATTGAATTAAAGAAAGCCAATAAAGTTATGTTTATTTCAGCGGAGCGCTTTATGTATCAATTTGTAAAATCTATTAAATCAAATGATATGGTAAAATTTAAGGAATATTTCAGAAATACAGATGTTTTATTAATAGATGATATACAATTTATGAATGGCAAAGAGGCAATGCAAGAGGAGTTTTTTCATACTTTTAATGCATTACTTGATAAAGGCTCAAAAATTATTGTTTCAGCAGACAGAGCTCCAAATAAACTATCTAGAATTCAAGAAAGGATTAAATCAAGATTTTCAGGAGGATTAGTTGTAGATATTCAAAAACCAGATCTTGAATTAAGAAAAAAAATAGTTGAAAAAAAAATAGATGAACTAAACACTTTATACCCAGATCAAATCAAAATTTCAAAAGATATACAAGATTTCATCAGTTTAGAAATAACTGCGAGCGTAAGAGAATTGGTAGGTGCAATTAATAGAACAGTATCATTCTCAAGGATTTATAACAAAATGCCAAATCTTGCAGAAATAAAAATTGTTTTAAAGGATCTACTTAATCTTGCAGAAAATAAAGTTACGATTGATTTAATTCAAACATTAGTTTGTAAATTTTTTAAGATTAGCAAAAATGAAATGCTTTCATCAAGAAGATCAAGATATTTAGTGAGACCCAGACAAACCGCTATATATTTGACAAAGATTTTGACCTCTAAGTCACTACCTGAAATTGGTCGTGAATTTTCAAATAGAGATCACACAACAATAATTCATTCAGTTAAAACAATCGAAAAATTGAAAGACAAAGATCCTGAGATGGTTGAGAATATAAATAAATTAAAAAATCAAATATTGTACAATTATAAAGAAAATGAAATTTAACATAAATCAACAAGACTTACAGCAGGCGTTAAATTTTTGTCAGGGTGTTATCGAAAAAAGAAATACATTACCAATATTATCAAATATCCTATTAGATGCTCAAAATTCAAAACTTACAATAACTGCTACAGATTTAGACTTAATATTTGTTCACGAAATCAATAATATTGAAATTTTAGAGGAAGGAAAAACAACAACAACATCATCAGTTATGTATGATATAGTAAGAAAATTTTCCTCTGGAAAAAAAATTAGTTTAAACTTGACAAACTCAAGTAAACTCCATTTGGAGTCTGAAAAATCTTTTTTTAATTTAAATTGTATGCCAGCTTCTGAATTCCCTTTAAATGAGGAAAATTTTAATAAAAGTCAATTTTCAATAAAATCAAAACATCTTTTAAAATTACTCAATAAATGTAAATTCTCGATCTCAAATGATGAAACAAGACATTATTTAAGTGGGATTTATTTTCACCAAACAGAAGTAGAGGATAAAAATTATTTGACAGCAGTTGCTACAGACAGTCACAGGATGTCAATTTCCAAGATAAGATTAGATCAAAAAATAGATTTTGAACCAATTATATTACCTAAGAAAACAATCTTTCAATTGTGTTCTTTATTAGATAATTACGATGGAGAAGTATTAATCTCGAATGTTAAATCTAAAATAAAATTTGAGCTTAATAAAAGTATTTTAATATCAAAGTTAATAGATGGTAAATTTCCTAATTACATACAAGTAATACCAAAAAATAATCAAAAAAAATTAGAGGTGGATCTAAAATTATTCTTAGATTCAGTCGATCGTGTCGCCTCAGTCTCATCTGACAAAAAAGATGGCGTAAAGTTTAATTTAACAAAAAGTAACCTAGATTTGTCAGTAAATAACACCAACAGCGGTGATGGAAAAGAGAGTCTAAGTGTGAAGTTTGATCATGATTTAGAAATTAGTTTTAATTCACGATATTTAATTGATGTAGTAACCCAACTAGATGGAGAAAAGGTGGAAATATACTTTAATGATACTAGTTCTCCAGCGTTGATCAAAGACCCAGGAGATTTTGATAGTATCTTTGTCGTGATGCCTATGAAAGGTTAATTAAGTGTGTCTAACTCTGAATAAATAGCTTTTTCAAGAATTTGAATAAAATTTTCTCGATCTAATCCTGCTGGAATTGGTTTTAAAATAGAGATTACAATATCTTTATTTCTATTTTTAAGACCTTTTTTTGGCCAAACGTATCCAGAGTTAATAGCAACTGGTTGACAGACTATATTAAGTTGTTCATATATCCTAAATGCACCTTTTTTAAACGGTGGCCTCTCGTTTGGAAGAACTCTAGTTCCCTGAGGAAATATAATTAGTGGTCTATCAGATTGATTTACAATTTTTGAAATATGATCAAAAAAACCTAAATTATCTTTTGTAACTTGATTCCTTTTTATTGATATTGATCCTATTTTTTTCAAATACCAACCAAATATTGGAATCCATAACAATTCTTTTTTAAGAATAAATACAGGTGATTTAAATATTGTTTGTAAATAGAAGGTTTCAAACATTGATTGATGAGATGCTGCAATAAAAAATTTTTCATTAGTAACAATATTTTCTTTTCCTTTAATAGAAATTTTAACTGATAGAATAAATCTTAAACAAAACCCTGCCCAATAACCCATTAATTTTCCACCTATCAACACAACCTGTTTAGGTAAAAAAAAAGAGGGCAAAAAAATTATTGAAATTAAAATAATTCCAGTAAAAAAAATTAATGAAAATAAAAAATTTCTTATCATTTTTATCAAAAGCTAAATTATATCTTTATGCTTTTGTCTTTTTCTTATTACTATAATTTTGGATCCTTTAATTAACACCTCTATTGGTTTTGGTCTTAAATTATAATTTGAGCTAAGTGACATCCCATAAGCTCCTACATCACATATAGCAATTAGATCTTTTTCCTCTAATTTTTGAAATCTTTTTAATGTAATAAATTTATCTGTACTTTCACAGATAGGCCCAACAAATTCATATGTTTTTTTTGACATTAGATTAGACTTTGTTACAGGCAAAGTTTTATGTAATGCACCATATAAAGCTGGTCTCATCAAGTCATTCATTGCTGCATCTAAAATTATAAATTTTTTTCTTCCACTGTCTTTTATATAAATCACTTTAGTAACCAATGTTCCAGTATTGCCTATAATTGATCTACCTGGTTCAAATATAATTTTAACTTTATGCTTATCTAGAAATTTACATATAGAAGAATTATATTTTTTATAATTTAGTTTTTTATTATTATTTGAGTATTTAATGCCCATACCTCCACCTAAATCTACAAATTCAAAGTCGTAATTAATTTGACTTAAAATTTTACTCACAGCTCTCAGCATTTTTTCGTATGGCTTATTGTCTAAAATTTGACTGCCTATATGAACACTCAAACATTTTAAATCAACATTTTTTGAATTTTTACAATAATTTACAATTTGGTATAATGTGTTTTTGTTTACACCAAATTTATTTTCTTTTTTACCAGTAGAGATTTGATTAAGTGTTTTAGCGTCTGTGTTAGGATTTAGTCTTACACCAATTTTTATTCTTCTATTTTTAGATTTTGCAATTCTGTTTATTTCCTTTATTTCACTTAATGATTCTGCATTAATAAGTAAAATTTTTTTTTCGATTGCAAAACTTATTTCGGTTGATGTTTTACCAACTCCGGAAAACACTATTTTTTTTGGTTTTATTCCAGCCTTTAGGGCCAACATTAGCTCTCCAATCGAGACGACATCTGCTCCTAATCCAAGTTTTCTTATTTCTCGAATTAAATTTATATTCGTATTAGATTTTATTGCGAAACAGATTAATGGAGAAAATGTTTTGAATGAATTTTTAAAATTTGCAACATTTTCTTGTAATTTTGAATATGAATATGAATAAAAAGGTGTCCCAAATTTATTCGCAATTTTTTGGAAATTAACCTTTTCTATTGTTAGTTTTTTATTTTTATATTTCATTAAGATACACTAGTTAAAATTTTTTGTGACATTACTTTTTTGTTAGGATCTATATACTCGGGATCACCTTTCTTGCCACAAGAAATAACCGCGCAAAATAATAATATAATTAAAGCAATTTTTTTTATCATTTTTCTTTTTTATATTTCATTATCATTTTTTTAATATTATCAAAAGAAGTTCCACCATATGATTTTTTTGAATTAATTGAATTTTTTAAATTAAATACTTTCAAAACATCATCTTTAAGTTTAGGCTCGATCTTTTTTAATTCTTCAATAGACAGCTCATTCAATTTCTTTTTTTTCTTTTCCGCATAGTTAACTACAGCTGCAGTTTTTTGATATGCCTTTCTAAATGACATTGAATGATTTTGAACAAGATAATCTGCCAAATCAGTCGCTGTTGTGTATCCTGAATTAGCAAGTTCTAACATTTTGTTTTTATTTGGTGAAAAATTTTTAAGAATTTCATCAAAAATTTTAAGACAATTATTTAAATTATCATAAGATTTGAAAAGAATTTCTTTATCATCCTGTAAATCTTTAAAATAAGACAATGGTAAACCTTTTAATATTGTAAGCATAGAAAATAAATTTCCGTAAATGGTTCCTGATTTTCCTCGAAGATATTCTAAAAGGTCAGGATTTTTTTTTTGAGGCATTATAGATGATCCAGTCACAACTTTGTCTGACAGTTTTATTAAATTAAAACCATCAGAATTCCAAATAATAAGTTCTTCAGCTATTCTAGAAATATGCATCGCACATAAGGAGGCAGCAAATAAAAAGTCTAAAACAAAATCTCTATCTGAAACTGTGTCGATAGAATTATTAGTTGGTCTTTGAAAACCAAGTTTTTTTGATGTGAAATTTCTATCTATATTAAATGATGTACCAGCTAAAGCAGCAACACCTAAAGGATTTTCGTTTAAATTATCTAGATTATTAAAAAATCTTTTTTTATCTCTATTAAACATTTCTACATAAGACATTAAATAATGTGCAAAAGATATGACTTGTGCATTTTTAAGATGTGTAAAACCTGGCATAATAGTTTCGATATTTTTTTCAGCTAACTTAATTGTGCTTCTTATAATTTTACTAATATTGTCATTAATGTCATAGGTTGAATTTTTTATCCAAATTTTAAAATCAGTAATTACTTGATCATTTCTTGATCTTGCCGTGTGAACATAACCCGCATCTTCACCTATAATTTGAAATAGTCTTTTTTCAATATTCATATGAATATCCTCGTATTTTTTGTTAAATTCAAATTTTTTATTTGTTATTTCTTTTTGAATTTTATTTAAACCATAAACAATTTTGTTTTTGATTTTAAAAGAAATTATTTTTTGTTTAAAAAGCATTTCAACATGAACGATAGAAGCTTTAATATCCTCATTGTAAAGACGTTTATCAATGTCTATGGAATTTCCAACTTTTTGAAATAAACTAGAATTATTTTTTTTTATTCTAGTGCTCCATATTGACTGGTTGTTTTTAATTTTTGACATGATATTTAATTATATCTTTTAACATGAGAATATTAATAATACTTATTTTTTTGTTGTCTAACTCATTTGCTGATGAAACAACTGATTTTAAAAATCTTATAATTAAAAAAGACCAAAAAAAATACGAAGATTTATCATTTCTAGATTCTGACAAAAAACAAGTTAATTTAGATGATTATCGAGGGAAACTTGTTTTATTGAATTTCTGGGCTTCCTGGTGTGCTCCATGTAAAGAAGAAATGCCTTCTTTAGACTCACTACAATCGAATAAAAATTTGAATAATCTTCAAATTTTTCCGATAAATGTTGGTCAGGATAACAAAAAAAAAGCTAAAGATTTTTTTGAAGAACTAGATATTCAAACTTTAAATATCTATTTTGATACAACGATAACATTAGCAAAAAAGTTCCAGTTAAGAGGTATACCAACTACGATTTTGATCAATAAAGATGGGTACGAATTTGCTAGAATTATTGGATCCATTGATTTTGAAAGTCAAAAATTTATTCAGTGGTTAAGTAAATATAATTAATCTTTAAAAAAATAAGCAAAACAGACTAAAGCTATTATTGCTAAGAATTGTAACAACACTCTTAATTGCATAAGTTTATTAGAATATTTTTTACTTGTTTCACCACCTTTAAATAAAGTACCAATACCAAGTATCAGCACAATACCCACTGTTAAAAGCAAAACTATAGATAATATCTTAACTAATATTCCAGAAATCATAATTTTAATGTAGATTCTTTTTAAAATAAAAAAACATAACTTATATAGTAATAGTATGACATTTTGTCTAGACTCAATTATCATAAAACCTGAAGAGGGAAAAGAAATAAAAAATGCGATCATCCTTCTTCATGGTTATGGTGGCGATGGCAAAGATATTAGTATGCTAACCATGAATTGGAAAAGATTTTTGCCCAATACAATTTTTTTATGTCCAAATGGCCATGAGCCTTGTCCTATTAATCCTTCTGGTTTCCAATGGTTTGATTTAACAAAAGATGATCCAAATTATATTCTTGAGCAGTCTTTAAGAGCAGAAAAAAAATTGAATAATTTTATTAACCAAATTAAAGATGAATTTAAAATTGAAAATAAAAAAATTTGTCTATCTGGTTTTAGTCAGGGGTGTATGATGTCCTTAAACATAGGTTTGACTGCTAATGAAGAATTCAATTGTATAGTAGGTTTTTCTGGCAAAATAATAAATCAAAGCGATTTAAAATCAAGAAAGAAAGTTTCAACAAGTACAATATTAATTCATGGAGACTCTGATCAAGTTGTCTCACCTAATTTTTTGTTAGAGGCTAAAGACTTTTTGATTAGAAATGATGTATCAATTGAGACACATTTAATTAAAAATTGTGATCATTTCATTCCATCAGAGGCTTCGAGTATAGCTTTAAAATATATTTTAAAAAAACTTAATTAAACGCTTGATTGAAATATTTTTTTATTTAAGCTAATGTTTAAATATGAATAGTTTTACTGAACAAGATGTGTCTTTAGAAAGATGTCCTGCGCTAGTTTTAAATGCAGATTACAGACCATTAAGCTATTATCCTTTATCTTTATGGTCATGGCAAGATACAGTAAAATCTGTCTTTTTAGACCGTGTTGTTATAGTTAGCAGTTATGACAGAGTAGTAAGAAGCCCGTCATTTGACATGCAATTGCCAAGCGTAATAGCTTTGAAAGATTATATTGTACCGCAATCAAAACCTAGTTTCACAAGATTTAATGTTTTTTTAAGAGATAAATTCTCATGTCAATATTGTGGTAGTAATGATGAATTAACTTTTGATCACTTATTACCAAGGTCTAAAGGTGGTGAAACAAACTGGGATAATGTCGTTACAGCATGTTCATCTTGTAATGTCAAAAAAGGAGGAAAGTTATTGAAATCTTCTGGAATGAAACTTACACAATATCCCTACCAACCTTCTACTGAAGATTTACACCGTAATGGAAAAAATTTTCCACCAAATTACTTACACAAAAGCTGGATGGACTATTTATATTGGGATGTTGAATTAGAGCCTTAAATTTAAACTTTTTCTGAAATACGAATTGCTATTTTTGATCCTGTCTTAATAATTTTGTCCATAATAGAGTAGAGCCCTTTTTTTGTAGCACCTTTTTCATAAGCTATATTCTTATGATGTAATTCATCATCTCTAAATTTTATAATTTTTTTTTTGAGATTTTTTTCATCTGGACCAAGTTGATTAATTTGATCCTGGTAATGTTTATCAATAACTTCTTCAACAGAAGCTGTGCACAACATTGCAGCTTTTTTACCAAGTATTGTAGATCCAAAACCTAAACCTATTCCAAGAAGATCCCACAAAGGTAAAAACTTTGTTGGTTCAATGTTTCTTTTTTTAATTTCTTCTTCAAAAAATTGACAATGTTCAATTTCGTGTTCTTTCATATCTTCAATTGTTTTTTTCAAATTATCATTTTTTACAATAGTATTTAAAGCTAATAGTTGGCCCTCGTATATTTTGACAGCACCTCTTTCACCAGCATGATCAACTCTAATAAATTCTTCAACTCTATTGTTTGTTTTTTTCATAATTGTTATAAATTTTCGTAAGGGTTATAATAAATATTATACTAATTACAATATTAATACTTGTAAGAGATAATCCCAAAATTCTAAATGTCACATCTTTACAGCTTACAGTTTTTTCACTTAATTGTTTAAGTAGATCCTCTTTTGTAATATTCTCGGTAAAATCTTTTACACCACAAACTGCTGATTCTTTGAAAAAACCTTGTTCAATGCCATAGTGATAAAAGGAAATTGCCAGAGAAAATACAAAAGTAATAATTAACAATAAAATAAAGAATTTTTCATTTTTTCTTAAAATGAATATTGTGGATATTAAAACCAAACTTAACCCATAAGGAATTCTTTCTAATATACATAAATTGCAAGGCTGATGTCCTAATATATATTCTATGAAAAAAGCAGTACTTAAAGCGATAACACTAAATAAGAAAATTGTTTTAAGATAAAACTCAACTTTTAATTTAAACATGCTATTTTAAATTCAGATAAATTAATATTCCAATAATAACAATTAACATCCCGACTACTGTAAACCATTTTGACCCATGTTTATCCATAAACCGATTAAATAAATCTCCAAATTTATAGGAGAGGTAAGATACAATAAAAAATCTTAACCCTCTTGAAATAAAACTAATAAAAATAAAAATTAAAAGGTTAAACCCTATTATGCCACTGGCAATAGTAAAAACTTTATAAGGAAGAGGTGTAAAACCTGCTAAAAAAAGTATTCCTAGCCAAGCATAAAAACTATCACTATTAATTAAATTTTCTTTAATTTTAGATAATTTATCTTCATAACCATAGAAATTCATAATATTTGATCCAAACTCAAAAAAAAATGCACCAATAAAATAACCAAGTATACCGCCCATAACTGAAAAAATTGTTGTAATAAAAAAGATTTTTAAGAAATCATTTTTTTTCGATATTACCATAGGAACTATCATTACATCTGGAGGAATTGGAAAAAAAGAACTTTCAATAAATGATACTATCGCTAAATAGTATTTAGAACTTTTGTGACCTGCCAAATCTAAACATTTTTTGTAAAGATCATTAAACATTTTTTTTGTTTTAATATAATTTTAGTTCTTATACTATTTAATAAATTATTAAATAATTAAGGGCGAATGGCGGAACTGGTAGACGCGCACGACTCAAAATCGTGTTTCGCAAGAAGTGAGAGTTCGATTCTCTCTTCGCCCACCAAATTATGGAACTAAATAAAATTAACAGTTTAGTAGAACTTTTTTTTGAAAAATACGAGGAAATAAATAGGACTTCGGATCAACAATTTTTAAAGTGGTTAAAAGATAATAAAAAAAAGTTTTTAACTTGGAAAGAGGTTGTGATGAAAGTTATAGCCCTATCTGATTATTTAAAAAAAGGCTTATCTAAAGGGGATAGATGTGTTTTGTTATCTGAAAATCGACCAGAATGGTTAATTGCAGACTTGGCAATAATGAATGCTGGTGGAGTTACTGTTCCACTGTTTACAACTTATTCGGAAAAAGATTACGAATATATTATTAAAGATTGCAACCCAAAAATATGTATTGTTTCTAATGATGTTCAATTACAAAAAATAAAAAAATTTATTTCTAATAAAATAAAAATATTATCAATTGACAATATTAGTAACGAAATTGAAAATATTGAAAGTGTTTTTCTTAGGTATGAAAAAAAAGAGAATTTAGAAGCTCGTTTCAACTTTAATCAAGAAATTAATAGAGAGGATCTTGCATGCATAATTTACACATCTGGGACAACTGGTAATCCAAAAGGCGTAATGCTAAGCCATGGAGGTATTTTATCTAATTGCGAAGGTGCTCAAGAAATTTTAAATTCATTAGTAAAAAAAGATAAGCCAGTATTTTTAACTTGGCTTCCATTATCTCACTCATATGAACATACTGTTCAATATGTTCAAATTTCATTAGGTGCAAAAGTTTTTTATGCTGAAAGTCTGGAAAAATTACTTTCAAATATGTCTATCGCAAAGCCTACAATTATGACGGCCGTCCCAAGATTTTACCAAAATTTGTTTATAAAAATTTCTAACAATTTTTCAAAACAAAAAGGTTTAAAAAAAAAGTTGATTGAAAATACCATTTTATTTGGAACAAAAATATTGAAAAATGAGAGATTAAATTTTAGGCAAAAAATCATTAATTTTATATGTGAAATAACAGTCAGAAAAAAAATAAAAAAACAATTTGGAGGTAAATTGAAAGCATTTGTTTCTGGGGGTGGTGCTTTAGATCAAAAAATTGGTGAATTTTTGAACTCAGTAGGTTTACCAACACTACAAGGCTATGGATTAACAGAGACCTCTCCAGTTGTTAGTTGCAATATACCAGGAAAGATTAAAATTGAGACAGTAGGCCCACCTTTTAAAACTAACCAAGTTAAAATCGCTCGTGATGGGGAAATTTTAGTTAAAGGAGAAAATGTCATGCTTGGCTATTGGAACATGAAGAAAGAAACCAAAGATATAATTATAGATGGATGGCTACACACAGGAGATATAGGAGAAATTACTAAAGATGGAAATTTAAAAATAACAGATAGAAAGAAAGAAATTATTGTTAATCTTGGTGGTGATAATATTTCTCCATCAAAAATTGAAAATTTATTATGTTTAAATGATAAAATTAAACAAAGTTTTATTTATGGAGACAAAAAAACTTATCTAGTAGCATTAATTGTAAGTGAAAGTTTAGAAAATAAAAACGAAATTGAAATTTATTTGGAAAAATTAAATAAAAATTTATCATTAGTCGAAAAAGTTAAAAAATTTAAATTAATTGTTGAGGAATTTACGATTGAAAATGGAATGTTAACACCAACTTTAAAATTAAAAAGAAAAAAAATTTTAGAAAAATATAAAGAAGATTTAGAAAAACTTTATTAAATTTTACCAAGTTATATGATTATAAAGCGCGTAAATATTAACTTTTTTAAGCTTTTAAATTTAAATAAATTAATTTTAATTAAAATTAATTTTTGAAAATTTTAACATTAATTAAAGAATTGACATAACGCGTATAAAAAAATAAAAATAACATAACAGCGAATCATTTTGATTCGTTTAACTAAAAAAGGGAGCTAAAGATGCCTAAGAGAAGAAAAAAAGCAAAGAAGGCTAAGAAAAAAGCTAAGAAAAAAGCTAAGAAAAGAAGAAGAAGATAGTAACTTAGTATTCTTTATTAAAAACGCTTCTCATAACTTTATGTGTGAGAGGCGTTTTTTTTATTCGTCTAAATTTTCATCTGGCTCTGTTAAAGGCTCTTCCTCGGGTAGATTAGTATTTGTCTCCTCATTTTTTGGAGGAACAGCTTGCGGTTTACTTATGTTTTCTTGATTTCTTTTTAATGCTTTATCTAATTTTTTTTGTGTATCTTCTAATGATAGGTTTAAGATAATTTGAAATTCAGTAAGTATTCTTTCATAAGCCTTTTCGAACAGTTGCCTTTCGCTATAAGATTGGTCAACCATAAGATCATCTCCTTTATTTAAATCTCTTACGACTTCGGCAAGCTCATAGATTTTCCCAGAAGAAATTTTTGCTTCGTATTCCTGTGCTCGTCTACTCCACATTGATCTTTTAATCTTAGGTTTACTTTTAAGTATCGATATACATTTTGTTACTTGGTTTATAGTTGCTAAAGGTCTTAAATGTAATTGCTTATTTACTGGGACCATACCAAATGCTTTATCTTTCTCAAATTTAATTACATACGTTTCAACATCTATTCCTCCAATACTGACTTTTTTAAATTCTGTTATTTGGCCAACGCCATGTTTTGGATAAACTATATAATCTTTAATTTTATATTCTCTTTTTTCAGTTTCCTGTTTTTTAATTTTTTTGATCTCAGGTTTTATCTCGTTTGATTTGGCAATTCTTAAATTTTCAGTTTTATTTTCAGTTTTTTTTGAAGTTATTTTCTTATCTAATTTTTTTGATTTAATCTTTCTTGATTTAATTACTTTTGATTTTTGTGTTTCTTTTTTTGTCTTTTTAATTTTAGTTATTTTTTTTTTAGCGGTTTTTTTCTTAGCTACTTTTTTTTTAGGTTTAAACGTTTTCTTTAAAATATTTTTCAAACTTATTTTTTTCATCTTTGTATTTCTCATGATCCGATGGTGGATCTTTTTTCTCACTTATGTTTGGCCAGATTTCAGAATATTCCTTATTAATCTTAAGCCATTTTTCAATTCCTGGCTCTGTGTCTGCTTTGATTGCATCAACGGGACACTCTGGCTCACAAACGCCACAATCTATACACTCATCCGGTTTAATTACAAGCATATTTTTTCCTTCATAAAAACAATCAACAGGACAGACATCAACACAGTCCATCAATTTACATTTAATACACTTTTCATTAACTATATATGTCATTATGAATTTTCTTTTTTGATTTTTTCTTTGATATCGCCCATGGTCTTGTTGTCAATATATAATAATCCAGCTAGTCTTCTCATTAAATTTGTCTCGTATATATCTGCTTCTTTGTTAGAGTAAATTATTTGCCATAATGTCTCAATTATTTGAATTTTTTTATTCTCATCCATGTTTTTAACTTCTCTAGTGAAATCTAAAATTTGATTAGAATTTTCCTCCATTAATTTGCCAGCTTTAATGATACTTTCTAAACTTTCATTTTTGGCACCAAGTTTCAAAAGAGCTTCTGTGATTATTTTTTCCTCAGTTTTTGAAAAATTTTCATCAATTTTTGCAGCATGGATTAATAATGAAGCTATCTTAACAAAATTTTTATCTTCATCTTCTTTTTTATTTTTTTTGAAGAACATATTTACTAATTTAAATTCAAATTTTTAAGGACGTTGAAAGGACTTTCTTTTGAAATTTTCTTATTTTTTTTTTTAAAGCTTTTTATGGGCTTATATTTAAAAAAAAGATTATCTTCTTTTTCGATAACATTATAATTCATATTCTTTATAAGCTTTTTAAAATTATCTTTACTACAACCAAGTAAATTTAACATTTCAGCAGTCATTTTGATCTCTTTTTTACTCTCAGTTTTTGAATTAATGATTTGTACAAATAATCTTTCTAAAATATCAATTCTTATATAAATATTTTCGAATTTTTCAAACCCGCAAAGTAACATAAAGTTCCTATTTGTTATCTTATTGTCATTTACAAAGTTCAAACCAAAAGTAGGTGGTTTTAAATTATAAAATTTTTGATGAAAATTTTTCCATAGCAAAGTTCTTAATGATACTGCCTCTGGCTTAATTAATTTGTGTAAATAAATATGATATCTGCCAAATTTTACACCAAGATCTCTGAGTATCTTTCTTTCACTTTGTCCCAAATCTTCTAAATATTCACCAACTTGATCTCTTTTTAAAACACCATTACTTTCATAAAGTTGATACGCAAGTGCTTTTACTGAAGAATTTTTATCTTTTAAATTTTTTAGTTCAATCAAACTATTTAAAATTGTATTAATTTTATTTTTTAACCATTTCTCTAAAAAATTGGTCAACTCATTTCTCTGCTCTTGTTCTAACATGTCATCGACTATCAGTTCAATGTTTGGATTTAAATAATCTTTACCCGGGATTATTTTTGCAATTTGTGCTTTATTCCAATAAATTTTAAAATCATCAATTAAATTAATCAATCCTGTTTCAGTTATAACTTTAATTCTTCTTTGAAGTTCTGGACCAATAGTTTGTCTTGCTGCTTTTTTTAAAGATTTTATGTCAGTCTCTAGCGCTCCTTTTTTTAGGTCTAATTCTAATTTTAATCCATTAATTTTTCCAATAAATTGATTGTCAATCATTACCTCATTGTTTTCCAAAATTTTTGTTTCAAATTCCATATCTTGTTTTAAGCCTCTTGCTAATACACTTGCTCTTTTGTCAATAAAAGTTTTTGTAAGCTCCTCATGAAGTCTATCTGATAATTTGTCTTCCAATATTTTTGTTTTCTCAATCCAATAATTTTGATTATTTACCCAATTATTTTTATTCGAAACATAAGACCAAGTTCTTACATTTGCAATTCTATTTGACAGAGAATCTACATTTCCCTCTAATTTATCAAGTTTCATTAGCTGCTGACGCATAAAATCCTCAGGTATTTTTTGATTTCCGGAAATAAGAAATTTGAAAACATTTTCTATAACTTCATAATGATTTCCATAAGTTTTTTTAACAAAATCTGGTATTTGACAACATTCCCACAATAACTCTAATTTTCCTTTGTTGAATTCATTAATTTGAAAGTTCTTCTCTCTTAAAAAAAATTTAAGAGCTTTTTCGTCCTCTCGTTCATAAATTTTTCTCAACCATCTTTGATCAGGTTTTTCATCTAAAGATCTTATAAGAGAGGTAGGGTTATTAAAATTCAAATTTGAGTTTCTCCAATATAAAGATTGAATTTCCTCAAATTTGTGATTCTCTAATAATTCAACTTCTTCGGAATTAATTTCTTTACATTGACCAGTTATTCCAAACCCACCATTATTTAGATATCTTCCTGCTCTACCTGCGATTTGGCCAATTTCTGATAGATTGAGTTTTCTTAATTTCCTTCCATCGAATTTTTTTAAATTAGAAAAATAAACATAATCAAGATCCATATTTATCCCCATTCCTATAGCATCTGTTGCAACTAAAAAATCTACATCTCCTGATTGGTATAATTCAACTTGTGAATTTCTTGTTTTAGGACTTAAAGATCCCATTACAATAGCTGCTCCCCCCTTTTGTCTTCTGATTAATTCAGCGATGGCATAAACTTCTTCTGCCGAAAATGCTATGATGGCTGTTTTTCTCTGTATTCTTGAAATTTTTTTGTGTCCTTCATAAACAAGTTTAGATAATCGATTTCTGTTTATAAATTCAATATCATCCTTTAAATTTGAGATAATATTTTTTATAGTATTTGAACCCATTAACATTGTTAACTTTGTTCCTCTTAAATTTAATAATCTATCGGTAAAAATATGACCACGTTCATGATCAGCACACATTTGAATCTCATCTATACCCACAAAATCTAGCTGTTTATCAATCGGCATCGACTCAACAGTGCACAAAAAATATTTTGCATTAGAAGGAATTATTTTTTCCTCACCAGTGATTAAAGCAACTTTGTCTAAATTGACTTTTTTTATAATTTTGTCATAAACTTCTCTAGCTAGTAACCTTAATGGAAAACCTATCATTCCAGAATCAAAAGACAGCATAGTCTCAATAGCTAGATGGGTTTTGCCCGTATTTGTTGGGCCAAGGACAGCTGTAATTTTATTTTTTATCATTTCTACTTTTGGTATACTAAAATTTTTATCTACCAGATGTAGTTATCGCTAAAGAACAAATATAGACTAAAACATGACCGAATCGTAAGATAAAAAGTTCTCATTTTAATATTAATAATTTAATTTAACACAATAAGATTAACTTCTCTAATTTAAATTATTGAAAAAATTTTATTATAAAAGTCTTTAATTAGATGTTTTGACTTTTAAAATCTTCCAAATTCCTGAAGCTGAGGTAATTATTTTACCATTACAGCTCAGCTCACAAAACAAAAATACAAGCGTTTTTGTTTTTTTTAATATTCTAACTTTACCATTAATTTCATCATTAATTTTTGATGAACCAATAAACTGTATGTCTAAAGAAATTGTTACACAAGGGGCATTTTGAACAGATCTATGTGCTGCTGTACCTGCGCCAGCATCAATTAATGCCGATAAATAACCTCCATGAGTAATACCAGCAGCATTTAGATGATTTTTATTTATTATTGATTTGAATTCATACTCATTTTCAGAAATATTTCTAAATAAAACTCCCCCATTGTGTTTCATGAAACCTGGATTAACACTTATTTGTTCAAATTCAGTAGACATAATTTTTTATAATGTAAAAGTTAAAATTAATATAACTATAAAAATAAAAATAAAAAAATATATTACTGACATTTGAAGGGATATTTTTTCTAACCATTTAAACATAATATTTCCTTTTAATGGTGCGCCTGCTAGGAGTCGAACCCAGAACCTCCTGGTCCGTAGCCAAGCGCTCTATCCAATTGAGCTACAGGCGCATTTATAAATATATTATTTATAGTATATCAATTTTTAGTGTATTTTAATGATAAGATTAATTTAAAATTTATGAATAATAAATCTACTGATGTTGTGATTATAAGTGCAGTTAGAACTCCTATAGGCACTTATAAAGGATCATTAAAAGATTTGAGAGTGGATCAGCTTGGTACCATTGTAATAAGTGAGGTTTTAAAAAGAGGTAAAATTTCTAGTAATCAAATTGATGAAGTAATAATGGGACAAGTTTTGACTGCAGGAGGAGGGCAAAATCCTGCCAGACAAGCGGCAGTAAACGCTGGGATACCTATATCAAAACCTGCTCACTTAGTTAATCAAGTTTGTGGTTCAGGATTAAGAGCTGTTATTTCAGGTTATCAATCAATAAAATTGAGAGATGCAGATTATATTATTTGTGGAGGTCAAGAAAATATGTCAATGACACCTCATACATATTTTTATTCTGAGGAAAAAGAAATTTCGAAAGATCAGTTAATTAATACAATGATTCACGATGGATTAATTGATGCATTCAATAATTACCATATGGGAGTTACAGCTGAAAATGTTGCAAAAAAATTTAATATTTCTAGACAACAACAAGATGAGTTTGCTCTTCTCTCGCAAAGAAAAACAGAAATAGCAATTAAAAATAATAAATTTGATAATGAAATTATAAACATAGACTATAATGGAACTTATTTAGATAGAGACGAACATTTTAGGAAAGATCTAAAATTATCTGATTTAGAAAAACTTAGAACAGTTTTTAAAAACGATGGAACAGTTACACCAGGAAACTCGTCTGGTATCAATGATGGAGCGGCTGCTTTATTACTAACTACATTAAAAGAGGCTGAAAAAAATTCAATTAAACCTTTTGCAAAACTTGTTTCATGGGCATCAGTTGGACTAGACCCTTCCTTGATGGGTCTTGGTCCAATTGAAGCTATACGGCAAGCAACAAAAAAAGCTAATTGGGATTTAGATGAAATTGACCTATTTGAAATTAATGAGGCTTTTGCAGCTCAAGCTATTGCTGTAATAAGTGAATTGGCCATTGATGAGGATAAGGTAAATGTTAATGGTGGAGCTATTGCCTTGGGTCATCCTATAGGAGCATCTGGGGCAAGAATACTAGTGACACTCATACACGAAATGGAGAGACAAAATAAAAAAAAAGGTTGTGCAGCTCTTTGTATAGGTGGCGGCATGGGGATTGCTTTATGTGTTGAAAAAATTTAAGAACTAATTTTTCCGTATTTTTCCTCTAACAAAATTTTTTGGATCCACATATTGGTATCTTTATATGTGCTTAATTTTGGTTGAGTAAATAGATTTAATAATTTTTTAATCATTTTTGAAGTATGTAGAAAAAGAGTGTCAAAATATTGTGTAGAATGTGTTAAAATTAGAGATTAAGTGTATTTTTTTAGTGTATAAAACTTTAAAGAAATGACTGAAAAATTATTAGTTCCTGACATAGGTGACTTTGAGAACGTAGAGGTAATTGAGCTTTTGGTTAAGGAAGGCCAAGAGATAAAAAAAAATGACCCTGTCGTTACAATTGAAAGTGATAAATCGAGTGTTGAAATACCATCAATATTTTCGGGCAAAGTTGAGTCCATCAGTGTTAAAGTTGGAGACAAGGTATCAAAAGGAGACTTGCTAATAAATATATCCTCAAAGAACATAGTATCTAAAAACGAGTCTCTTCCAAAGGAAACTGAAAATTTGATTCAAGAAGCTGAAAGTTCTCTAAAAAAGACTCAAGATCAAAATGCACCATTAAAAAATATTGTAAAAGAAAAAGATCAAAAAATTGAAGTGATTAATGAAGGAGACATTGATCCGTTAGAAACTAGTGAATGGTTGGAGTCTTTATCAGCAGTAATTGAAAAAGATGGAAACCATAGAGCTCATTATTTAATCAAAGAACTTATTAATAAAGCTTACATGGAAGGTGCTAATATTCCTTATACACAAAATACTCCTTACATAAATACTATACCTGTAAATGAAGAAAAAAAATCAAATGGTGATCAAAATATAGAAAGGAGAATTAGATCTTTAATAAGATGGAATGCTGCTGCTATGGTAGTAAGAGCTAATAAAAAATTTCCAGAACTTGGAGGACATATTGGAACTTTTGCATCTGCTGCAACTCTTTACGACGTTGGCATGAATCATTTTTGGAGAGCAAAAAATAATAAATTTGGTGGGGATTTAATATATTTTCAAGGACATAGCGCACCAGGTATGTACGCTAGGGCTTTTCTAGAAGGAAGACTTAATGAAAAACAATTAGATAGTTTTAGACAAGAGGTGAATCCTGGTGGTCTTTCGTCATATCCTCATCCATGGTTAATGCCAAATTTTTGGCAATTTCCAACGGTGTCAATGGGACTAGGTCCAATGTTGGCAATTTATCAGGCAAGGTTTATGAAGTATTTAATAAATAGAGGCTTGATTAAAGATGAAGGAAGAAAAGTTTGGGCATTTTTAGGTGATGGAGAAATGGATGAACCAGAGTCTCTTGGAGCAATTGGTTTAGCTGCAAGAGAAAAATTAGATAATTTAATATTTGTTGTTAACTGTAATCTTCAAAGATTAGATGGACCAGTTCGTGGCAATGGAAAGATAATACAAGAATTAGAGGGAATTTTCAGAGGTGCTGGTTGGAATGTTATAAAAGTTATTTGGGGTTCGTATTGGGATCCATTACTTGCAAATGACAAGACAGGTCATTTAGTTAAAACTATGAACGAAACTGTTGATGGTGAATATCAAGCTATGAAAGCAAGAGACGGTGCATATGTTAGAGATAAGTTTTTTGGTAAATATTTAGAAACAAAAGAATTAGTATCCAGTCTTTCAGACAAAGATATCTGGCGATTGAATAGAGGTGGTCATGATCCTCACAAAGTTTTTGCAGCTTATGATAAAGCATCTAAAAATGTTGGAAGTCCTACAGTTGTCATTGCAAAAACTATCAAGGGTTATGGAATGGGTAAAAGTGGTGAAAGTGTTAATACAACACACCAAACTAAGAAACTAGATATTGATGACCTTATGTATTACAGAGACAGGTTTGATGTACCATTAACAGATCAACAAGTGAAAAATATTGAATATTATAAACCAGATCAAAATTCGCCTGAGATAAAATATTTAAAAGAAAGAAGAATTCAATTAGGAGGCTTTATCCCTGAAAGAACCACTTATGCAAAATCTGTTAAGGCGCCTCCAAAAGATATTTTTGATAACATGAAAGTTTCAACTGAGAAAAAAGAGATGTCTACAACAATGGCATTAGTTAGAATGCTGACCAATCTTTTAAGAGATAAAAATGTTGCACCAAGACTGGTTCCTATTATCCCCGATGAGGCTAGAACTTTTGGAATGGAGGGTTTTTTCCAAAAGATTGGAATTTATGCTCATGAAGGTCAAAAATATGAGCCAGAAGACTCTGCTCAATTAAGTTCGTATAAAGAGGAGAAGAGTGGTCAAGTTTTAGAGGAAGGGATCAATGAGGCTGGAGCAATGTCATCATGGATAGCTGCTGGAACTTCATACACTAACCACGATATAGAAATGATTCCAATTTATCTTTTTTATTCTATGTTTGGTTTTCAAAGAATTGGAGATTTTGCTTGGGCAGGCGCAGATAGTCAATCAAGAGGGTTTTTGATTGGAGCTACCGCTGGAAGAACGACTCTTGCTGGAGAGGGTTTACAACATCAGGATGGTCATAGTCATTTAATGGCGTCGACTATCCCAAATTGTAGATCATATGATCCCACATTCCATTATGAACTTGCTGTTATATTTAGAGAAGGTTTAAGAAGAATGCATGAAAAAAAAGAGAATATATTTTATTATATAACAACAATGAATGAAAATTATCCTCATCCAGAAATGCCAAAAGATAAGTTGTGCGAAGAAGGCATTTTAAAGGGGATGTATAAAATAAAGGAATTTAATAAATATAAAAAAACTAAAATTCAGTTTCTTGGGTCTGGAACAATTTTAAGAGAAATGATAGCTGGAGCAGAAATATTGCAAAATGAGTATCAGATTGATAGTGAAATTTGGAGCGTGACAAGCTTTAATGAATTAAGAAGGGATGGTCTTGAGGTAGAAAGATACAATCTTCTAAACCCTGACAAAGAACCTAAAAAAACCTATATAGAAAAATGTTTAGGAAACACCGAAGGACCAATTTTGGCAGCCTCTGATTATATGAGAATGAACTCTGATCAAATAAGACCATATGTAAATAAAAGTTTTTACTCGCTAGGAACTGACGGATTTGGACGAAGTGATACAAGAAAAGAATTAAGAAAATTTTTTGAAGTTGATAAGGAACACATCACAACTTATGGATTGAGCATTTTAGCTAAGGAACAGCTTATCGCGTCCAAACATGCTTTAGATGCTATAAAAAAGTACAAGATTGATACAGATAAACCTATGCCTACAAAATTATAGAATGTCTAAAAAAGATATAAAAGTCCCAAATATTGGTGAATTTAAAGATGTAGAGGTAATTGAAATAATAGTCAAAAAGGGTCAAGAAATTAAAAAAAATGATCCTTTGATAACAATTGAAAGTGATAAATCGAGTGTTGAAATACCCTCATCTCATGATGGAAAAGTAACAGCAATAAACTTAAATATTGGTGATAAGGTTTCAGAGGGTGATCAAATTTTAGAAATTGAGTTAAAAGATAATCAAGAAGAAACTATAATAGAAACTAATGAAAAACAATTTCCCAAACAAGATGATACTAAACAAAAAAAAATAGAAATCGAAACAGATATCAGGTCAAAAAATATTATTGTAACAGATTTTTCTAAAAAAACTGCAGCCTCACCAAAAGTCAGAAAATTTGCAAGAGAACTAGGTGTAGATATCAGTAAAGTTGAGGGTAGTGAAAGATTAGGAAGAGTAACAGAAAGTGATATTAAGTCGTTTGTTGCAAAAAAATCTCTAAGAAATATTGAAAAAGTATTAAAGAAAGATGAAATAATAGAATTAGAATATCCTCACTCAGAATTTGGTCAAATAGAATTTAAAGATATTCCAAGAGTTAAGAGACTTTCATCTAAATATCTAATGAATTCTTGGACCAATATTCCTCATGTGACGAATCATGATGAAGCAGATATAACAGAATTAGAGGAGTTTAGAGTATCTCTCACAGATATTTATACAGGAGAAAAAAAGAAAATTACACCTTTAGCTTTTATTGTCAAAGCGTTAACTGCATCACTTAAAAAATTTCCAAATTTTAATTCTTCTATAGATGAAATTGATAAAGGAAAAATGACCTTAAAGAAGTATTATCATATTGGAATAGCTGTAGATACGAAGCATGGCCTTATGGTTCCAAAATTAAGAAATGCTGATAATAAGAATATATCTCTAATAGGCAGCGAATTAAAAAAATTAAGTGATCAATGCAGGAATCTTAAAATTGATAAAAAAGAGTTATTTGGTGGCTCTATGACAATAACAAGTCTTGGAGGTATTGGTGGTTCTTTTTTTACACCTATAATTAATTATCCTGAAGTTGCAATTTTAGGAGTTGGTAAATCTCAAAAAAAACAAATTTTTATTAATGGAAAATTCGTAACACGAACAATGTTACCATTATCTCTTTCATATGATCATAGAATAATTGATGGAGCAGAGGCAGCCCGATTTAACAACGATTTAAAAGACAATTTAGGCAAAAATTTTGCTTATAAATTAGCAGTATAAAAAATATGTCTAAAACCCTCTCTTTATTTAGTGCACTGTTGTGCACTTTTATTTGGGGAACTACATTCATTGCACAAGACACAGGTATGGATGATATTGGACCGTTCACTTTTAATGCAGTGAGATTTTTTGTTGGTTTTTTAGCAATAATCCCTTTAGCATTAATATTTGAAGCAAAGAAATTGAAAAAAGAATTTAGATTTGATTTAAAAACATTCATTATTTTATCCTTTTTAATCGGATTATCATTGTTCCTAGGCTCTGCATTACAACAAGTTGCATTGCTTTATACTGATGTTGCAAATGCAGCTTTCTTTACAATTTTTTATGTGCCAATGGTCCCCATAATTATTTTTATCTTTAAAAAAGATTTTTTACATTGGAGTGTATGGCCATCAGTAATCTTATGTTTGATTGGTGGATATTTATTGACTAATTTTCAGGATGCAACTGTAAGACTGGGGGATACACTTGTAGTATTGGGAGCTTTATTTTGGAGCACACACATTATTTTTACTGGTATGATTGTTAAAAAGTATAACCTTCCATTAACAATTGGTGCAATCCAAACATTACTCGTTGCGCTATTTTCATTTATAATAGGATTATTTTCAGAAGAATTCGTTCTTGACAACATTTTAAATGAAATTGACTCAATTTTATATGCTGGCATTTTGTCAGGTGGTTTTGCGTTTGTTTTACAAATTTATGCCCAGAGAAATATCACACCAGCACCTGCTGCAATAATTTTTTCTTTGGAGGGTGTTTTTGCAACAATTGCTGCGTGGTTTATTTTAAATCAAATATTAGGTATTAATAATTTACTTGGTTGTTTTTTTATACTTAGTGGAGTTTTATTATCCCAATTAGTTCCGTTAATTAAGAAAACAGCCTAAGCATATATTATTAAAAATAAAATAAAGCCAAGAATTATTCGATATATTACAAATATATTAAAAGAAATTTTGTTTATAAATTTTAGGAAATATTTGATTGTAAAAAATGAAAACGTAAAAGATAAAAGAACTGCAATTATTAATAGAGAATTTAATTCTATTGATTGTTCAAAAGCCTCATTTAAACCAAGAAAACTAGCTCCTGCTAACGCAGGTATAGATAATAAAAAGGAAATTTTACTAGAATCTATTCTATTAAAATTTAAAAATCTTGCTGCCGTAATTGTTATTCCTGCTCTACTAACTCCTGGTATCAGAGCTAATATTTGAAACAGACCTATTATCAAAATTGATTTAAAATTTAGATCTGTGGCAATATTCTTTTCTGTTTTTCTCTGATCAGCAAAAAAAAGTATAAACCCAAAAAATAAAGTTGTTGAGGCAATTACTTTTGTGTTTCTTAAAAGATGAATAAATTCAGTTGTATATAAAATATATCCAAATGATATTAGAGGCAGAGAACCAATAATTATTAAACTTAATAATTTTCCATTATTCCTTAGATTAAACAGATCTTTTCTAAAATAAAAAATTACTGCAACTAATGATCCTAAGTGCAAACTTATATCTATCATTAAAGAACTTGTCTCTAAATCATAAAAATTTGATACTAAAATTAAATGTGCTGATGAGCTTATAGGTAAAAATTCGGAAATTCCTTGAACTGTAGAAAGAATTAAAATTTCTATAAAATCTCGAACCATACAACTGTCGTAACTTAAAAAATATTCATTTTAAACAATTCGATTTAATCATATTAGATATGCAGAAATTAAATTTATCAGGTTTTTAGCTAAATATTGTTTAAATTAGGTAATAGTTATTGACCTATATATTTCTTTCACTAATAAAAACAATGTATAATTTGCGATAAATTTATAAAATTTATGACTGATAAAATGCTAAAATTCGTGAAAATAGGTCAACAAACTCCACCTAAAAGGGCAGTTGATAATAGAAAAGATGACTTTAATGAAATCTATGATGAATTTATCACTCAAAAAGCACAAGAGCAGTCAAGTAGATGCTCTCAATGTGGTGTTCCATTCTGCCAAGTTCATTGTCCATTAAGTAATAACATCCCAGACTGGCTCAAATTAACTGCCGAAGGAAGGTTAAAAGAAGCTTATGAATTATCTCAAAGCACAAATAATATGCCAGAGGTTTGTGGCAGAATTTGCCCTCAAGATAGATTATGTGAGGGGAATTGTGTTATTGAGCAGTCAGGTCATGGAACAGTAACGATTGGATCAGTCGAAAAATATATCACAGACAGCGCTTGGGAGAATGGATGGGTAAAACCTATCTCAATTAATCATGAGAAGGAACAAAGCGTTGGAATAATTGGTGCTGGACCTGCTGGACTGGCAGCTGCTGAACAACTTAGGAAAAATGGATATCAAATTACTGTCTACGATAGATATGATAGAGCAGGTGGTTTGTTAATTTATGGGATCCCAAATTTTAAATTAGAAAAACATGTTGTAGAGAGAAGAACAAAATTATTGAAGGATGGAGGAATTAAATTTGAGCAGAATTTTGAGGTTGGTAAAGATGCAACTTTAGAGCAATTAAGAAAAAAACATGATGCAATTTTAATTGCTACTGGGGTTTATAAACCACGTGAAGTTAATTTACCTGGTAATGACTTAGATAATATTTTTCCTGCAATGGAGTTTTTAACTGCATCAAATAAAAAAGGATTAGGAGACAAAGTTGAGTTATTTGACAAAGGTGTATTAAACGCTGAAGGCAAAGATGTTGTAGTTATTGGAGGCGGAGATACTGCAATGGATTGTGTTCGAACCTCAATTAGACAAAAAGCTAATTCAGTCAAATGCTTATATAGAAGAGATAAAGACAACATGCCCGGATCTGCAAGAGAAGTAGCCAATGCTGAAGAAGAAGGTGTTGAGTTTGTTTGGTTATCTAGCCCAAAAGAATTTAAAGGGAAAAATAAAATTGAAAAGTTAGTTGTTGATCAAATTCAACTTGGAGATCCTGACGAGTCAGGTAGAAGAAGACCCGAAATAAAACAAGGATCTGAATTTGAAATCAAAGCAGACATGGTAATTAAAGCATTAGGATTTGATCCAGAGAACTTGCCATCATTATTTGATGCACAAGAATTACAAGTTACAAAGTGGGGAACAATTAAAACTGACTTTGACACCATGGAAACAAATATCAGAGGTGTTTTTGCTGCTGGAGATATTGTTAGAGGTGCATCTTTAGTTGTCTGGGCTATCAAAGATGGTAGAGATGCTGCTTCATCAATCAAGTCTTATTTAGAAAATATTGAGTTAAAAAAATCTAAAGTTGCCTAATGAATATTTATAAAAAAAATTTAGACTTACTTACGGAAAACAATGTTTACACAAAAGAGATGGAACATGATGCATGTGGAGTAGGATTGATTGCATCAACAGAGGGAAAAAAATCAAGAGAGGTTGTAGAATATGGAATTGAGGCTTTAAAGGCTGTTTGGCATCGAGGAGCTGTTGATGCTGACGGAAAAACTGGAGATGGTGCTGGAATACATTTAGAAATACCAAAAGATTTCTTTATTGAGAAAATTGAAGTTACTGGCCACATTCATGATGGTTCTGATATTTGTGTTGGAATGATTTTTTTACCTAGAAATGATTATGCCTCCCAGGAGAGCTGCAAAACTATTGTTGAAAGCGAGTTAACAAAGAATAATTTTAGTATATATGGTTGGAGACAAGTACCTGTTAACCCAAAAGTTTTAGGGGAAAAAGCTTTTCAAACAATGCCAGAGATAATTCAAGTACTCTTTAAATCAAATGACAAAAATTTAATTGATAAAGATCTTGAGAGAAAAATTTATGAGACAAGAAAAAAAATTGAAAATAAAGCATTTAATCTGTCATTAAATAATTTTTATATTTGTTCGATAAGCTCTAAATCAATTATCTATAAGGGCATGTTTTTAGCTGAAGCTATTTCAGATTTTTTTTTAGATTTAAAAGATGAAAGATTTGTTTCAAGATATGCAATTTTCCATCAAAGATTTTCAACTAATACAGCTCCAAGCTGGAGCTTGGCCCAACCGTTTAGAGCTGTTGCTCATAATGGTGAAATTAATACATATAAAGGAAACAAAAACTGGATGAGAGTACATGAGCAAGAAATGAGCAGCCCATTTTTTGAAAACGTTGAAAATTTAAAACCAGTTATACAAAAAGGAGTTTCTGACTCTGCAGCATTAGATAATGTTTTTGAATTATTAAATAAATCAGGACAACCTGCGCCTTTAGCAAAATTAATGATGATTCCAGATGCATGGTCTAAAAAAAATAAAACTTTGTCGAAAAGTCACCAACAATTATTTAATTTCTTAAATAGTACTATGGAGCCGTGGGATGGACCAGCTGCAATTGCTGCAACAGATAATGAATGGGTAATAGCAGCAAATGATCGTAATGGTTTAAGACCCCTTAGATACGCAATAACAAAAGATAAATTTCTTTTTGCTGGATCTGAAACTGGAATGATTGAGTTAAATGAAAAAAGGATTTTATCAAAAGGTAGACTTGGACCTGGTGAAATCATTGGGGTAAGAATTGAAAAAGGCAAAGTATTTTCAAATAATCAAATCAAAGATTTTTTGGCAAAAGAATATAAACATTTTAATTCTCAGATAATTGATTTAGATGAAAAATTATCTATCTCTAATGAGAAGCATAATTTTGCTGGTGAAGATTTAAGAAGACGTCAGTATTCTTTTGGAATAAGTCTTGAAGATCTCGAGTTAATTTTGCATCCAATGGCGGAGGATGCCAAAGAAGCAACTGGTTCTATGGGAGATGATACTCCTTTAGCAGTTTTATCAGATAAATATAGGCCTCTATATCATTTTTTTAGACAAAATTTTAGTCAAGTTACTAATCCACCAATTGACTCTTTAAGAGAAAACAAGGTTATGAGTTTAAAAACAAGATTTGGTAATCTTGGCAATATTTTAGATTTTGATACCTTAACGAAAGAAAATATTTATGTATTGAATAGTCCAATATTATCAAATTCACAATTTAATAAGTTTATAAACTTTTTTGGAAAGAACTCTGTTTCTATCGATTGTACTTTTTTAGCTGAGGAAAACTTATTTGATTCAATTGAGAGAATTCAAAAGGAGTCAGAAATTGCTGTTAGACAGGGTGTAACTCAACTAATCTTAAGTGATAAAGATATTTCAAATAAAAGAATGCCTATGCCAATGCTATTGTGTGTTGGAGCAATTAATACATTTTTAATAGAGAAAAAATTGAGAGGATATGTTTCAATTAATGTTCAATCTGGTGAAGCTTTAGATACGCATTCATTTGCAACATTGATAGGAGTTGGTGCAACAACTGTAAATCCATATCTTGCATTTGATAGCTTATACCAAAGACATGAAAAGAAACTGTTTGGTCAATATAGTTTCGATGAATGTGTAGAAAGATACATTAAGTCAGTTAATGCAGGGCTCTTAAAGATCATGTCAAAAATGGGAATTTCAGTTCTAAGTTCTTACCGAGGAGGTTGCAACTTTGAAACTGTTGGCTTAAGCAGATCAATAGTCGATGATTATTTTCCAGGGGTGACTTCAAAAATATCTGGTATTGGATTGTCAGGAATTGAAAAAAAAATACGTGCAATTCACAAAGAGGCTTTTGAGAGTACCGACACAGTTTTACCAATCGGTGGTATTTATAGATATAGAAAGAATGGAGAAACACACCAATATCAAGGGAGATTGATTCATTTATTACAAAGTGCTGTTGGTTCAAATTCTTACTCTGCATATAAAAAATACGCTGAAGGAATATATAATTTACCTCCAATTAATTTACGAGATTTAATAGATTTTAGAAAAAAGAAATTAGGTCCATCAATTCAAATTTCTGAGGTTGAACCAATAGAAAAGATATTGAGGAGATTCGGAAGCGGAAGTATGTCTCATGGAGCACTTTCTAAGGAAGCTCACGAAACATTGGCTATTGGTATGAATAGAATCAAAGGTGCGTCTTGTAGTGGAGAGGGTGGTGAAGATGAAAGTAGATTTAAGATAATGAGCTCCGGGGATAGTGCCAATTCGAGAGTAAAACAAATAGCATCAGCAAGATTTGGTGTGACTGTAAATTATTTAAATAATTGTAATGAAATTGAGATTAAAATTGCTCAAGGTGCAAAACCTGGTGAGGGTGGTCAATTGCCAGGATTTAAGGTAACAGATGAAATCGCTAAATTAAGACACTCAACTCCAGGAGTTACTTTGATTTCCCCACCTCCACATCATGATATTTACTCAATTGAAGATTTAGCTCAACTTATTTATGATTTAAAACAAATCAATCCAAAAGCAAGAATCGGTGTCAAGCTTGTTGCATCTTCTGGTGTTGGTACTATTGCAGCTGGAGTTGCGAAAGCAAAAGCAGATATAATTCTAATTTCAGGACATAATGGGGGAACTGGTGCTACACCACAAACTAGTGTCAAATATGTAGGTATACCCTGGGAAATGGGTCTTACTGAAGCTAATCAAGTATTAACCTTAAATAATTTAAGACATAAAGTAACTTTAAGAACTGATGGAGGTATTAAGACAGGAAGAGATGTTGTTATTGCAGCTATGATGGGTGCAGAAGAATATGGCGTAGCAACTACTGCTTTAGTAGCGATGGGATGTATCATGGTAAGACAATGTCACTCCAATACTTGTCCTGTTGGAGTGTGCACTCAAGATGAAAAACTGAGAGAAAAATTTACAGGTACTCCAGATAAAATAGTAAACTTATTTACATTTATTGCTACAGAAGTTAGAGAAATCTTAGCTGAACTTGGTTTTAAATCATTAAACGATGTGATCGGTCGAACAGATTTATTGATGCAAGTAAGCAAAGCCTCTCCTAATCTAGATGATTTAGATCTTAACCCATTGTTTGTGCAAGCAGACCCAGGTAACAATAAAAGATACTGTGAGGTTACAGAAATTAATCAAGTTCCTGATACACTAGATCAAGAAATTTGGCCTGAAATTGAAAATGCTTTAGATAATTTGGGAAAAATAGATAATGAATTCTTAATAAAAAATACAAACAGGGCTGTGGGTACAAGAATTTCACATCACTTGTATAAAAAATATGGTTATGAAAAATTAGAAGAGAATTTTTTAACCTTAAACTTTAAAGGTTCTGCTGGACAGTCTTTTGGAGCATTTGCTGCAAAAGGACTTAAACTTAAACTTAAAGGCGATGCAAATGATTACGTTGGAAAAGGTTTGTCAGGAGCAACTATCTCAATAAAACTTCCTGATGAAAGTAATTTGATCTCTAATGAGAATACTATAATTGGAAATACAGTCCTATATGGTGCAACATCTGGTAAACTTTTCGCAGCCGGTCAAGCTGGAGATAGGTTTGCAGTAAGAAATTCTGGTGCCATTACTGTAATAGAAGGATGTGACTCTAATGGTTGTGAATATATGACCGGTGGTACAGCAGTTATTCTTGGCGATGTTGGAGATAATTTTGCGGCTGGGATGACAGGAGGAATGGCTTTTATTTATGATAAATCTAGAGAATTTGAGAAAAAAGTTAACCCAGACTCAGTTGTATGGCAAAATATTGAAACTGACTATTGGTCAGCATTCTTAAAAAAATTAGTATTAGAACATAGTGAAGAAACTGGATCAAATTTGTCTAAACAGATTGCTGATAATTTTGAAAATGAGTTAAAAAACTTTGTACAGGTTTGTCCTAAAGAAATGGTAGATAAGCTCAATCATCCAATCTCAACAAAAACAAAAATACAAAAAGTTAGTTAGTTATCAATTCTAATTCTTTCTTTAATATATTTAACCATTTAGGTGAGGATAAACTGTGGTCACCATTTTTAATAATCACCAATTTCTTTTTTTTTGATTTAAAAATTTCCAAAATTTTTTTAGAATAAATCACAGGAACAGATTTATCTTTACTTCCATGAATCATCGTTACTTTTATATTTTGATTTATTTTCTTATTTAAAATTTTATTTTTTCTACCATCTTTGATTAATTGATAGGTAATAGGGTATTCATAATCCCCATGTTTTAAATTAATTATACCTTTTTTTACTATTTCCTTTTTCTTTCTTATTGAAAATTTTTTCCACATGAGATGTTCTAAAAATTCTGGAGCTGAGCCTATTCCTAAAAATCCACAAATTTTTTTTTTGAAATATTTAAATTGATTTAAGGAAATCCACGACCCCATACTTGAGCCAACTAGTATCATTTTATTGTTTCTGACAATTTTTTTTATAAGAATTTTAACGTCTTTACTCCATGAGGAAATGTTACCATCAATAAATTTACCATATGACTTGCCATGACCAGAATATTCAAGTGCTAAAAATCCAAGATTGTTCTTTTTTGCGAATTCATAAAATGCTTTTGGTTTGCTACCCTCTAAATCTGACATAAATCCGTGCAAAAAAACTATGTAAGTAGCTTTTTTTCTAAAATATTTTAAATACCTGATTTTTTTTGATTTAGAAATTTTGAAATAATTGAAATTTGTCATTAAAGTTTATTAGTTTAATCTATTATTATATAATCTTTCAAATGACGTCTAATATAAAAGTTTTACAAGTGATCCCTAAGTTGGGATATGGTGGTGCAGAAACTGGTTGTTATGATATTGCTCACTATTTACCAGAAAATAATTGTAAATCATTCATAGTCACAAGCGGTGGCGAATTGACAAAATTTGTTGATAAAAAAAAGGTAAAATTAATAAAGCTACCTGTCCATAGCAAAAATCCTATATTAATTTTATTGAATAGTTTTTTATTAGTTGGAATTATTTTGCTTTATAATATTACAATTGTTCACGCAAGAAGTAGAGCACCTGCGTGGTCTTGTTTGTTAGCTACAAAACTGACACGAAGAAAGTTTGTTACAACATTTCACGGAACATACAACTTTAAAGGAAAAATTAAAAAATTTTATAATTCAGTTATGGTGCGATCAGACCTGATAATTGCGGGTTCTAATTTTATTTTTTCGCACATAAATGAAAATTATTCTGAATTTTTGAAATCATCAAAAAAATTTTTAGTAATTTTTAGAGGAATTAATGTTGATTATTTTGATTGCTCAACAAAATTAGAGGAAGAAGAAAAAAAACTTCTTCAAAAATGGGAGATTAATAAAGAAAAGAAAATTATATTGATGCCAGGTAGGTTAACTTCGTGGAAAGGACAAGAGTTATTTTTAAAGTCAATTCACTTAGTAAAAACTGAGTTAGGTTATGAGGCTTTTCATGTAGTAATCCTTGGGAGCGAACAAGGCAGAGACTTATATAAAAAAAAATTAGTTAATTTGACAGAACAATACAATCTTTCTAATCAAATAAAATTCATTGATCATTGTGAAGATATGGCATTGGCTTACAAAGTATCCGATATTGTTGTTTCTGCATCAATTGAACCAGAGGCATTTGGTAGAGTTGCTGTTGAAGCACAATCAATGAAAAAATTAATAATTGCTAGCAATATTGGTGGATCGAATGAAACAATTATTAATGGGAAAACTGGTATTTTATTTGACTCTGGAGATGCGGCTTCACTTAGTAAAAAGATTATACAAGCATTAACTATGGATGAGGCAACAATTAAATTAATAGGTGAAGAAGCTAGAAAAAACATAATTAAAAAATTTAATGTTGAAAAAATGTGTTTTTCTACTTATTCAGAGTATAAAAGATTATTAAATTAAATGCCTATAATTTCATTACCTGACGGAAAAACTTTAAATTTCCAAAAAGAAGTTACTGGATTGGAAATTGCAGATAAGATTAGTAAATCTCTCTCAAAACAAGCACTAATTATGAGTGTAGATGGTCAATTAAAAGATTTATATTTTTCTATTGATAAAGATTGCTCAGTTAAAATTTTTACCTCAAAAGATCCTGAGGGTTTAGAAGTTATACGACATGATACTGCACATATAATGGCCATGGCTGTTCAAGAATTGTATCCAGGAACTCAGGTAACTATTGGGCCAGTAATTGAAAATGGCTTTTATTACGATTTTGCTCGAAAGGAACCTTTTACAGAGGATGATTTAAAAAAAATAGAGAAAAGAATGTCAGAAATTATTGATAAAGATGTCAAAACAAGAAGAGAGGTTTGGGAAAGAGATAAAGCAATAAGCCATTTTAAAAAAATTGGTGAGAAATATAAGGCTGAAATAATTGAGAGTATTCCAGAGACCGAAGAGCTTTCTGTTTATCATCATGGTGAAACATGGCATGATTTATGCAGAGGTCCTCATTTAGTATCATCTGGCAAAATTGGTAAAGCATTTAAACTAACAAAAGTTTCGGGAGCCTATTGGCGTGGAGACTCAAATAATGAAATGCTCCAAAGAATTTATGGAACAGGCTGGGCTAATCAAAAAGAGTTGGATGATTATTTAAATAGGATTGAAGAAGCAGAAAAAAGAGATCATAGAAAATTAGGAAAAGAAATGGATTTATTTCATTTTAGAGAGGAAAGTCCAGGCTCAGTTTTTTGGCATGAAAAAGGTTGGACTTTATTTCAAAAATTAATCGATTATATGAGAATGAAACAAAATATTGCTGGTTATAAAGAAATAAATACTCCAGAAGTTTTAGACAGAAGTTTGTGGGAAAAATCTGGACACTGGGAGAAATTTGGGGCGAATATGTATACTACAACTACTCCAGATGAAAAAATTTTTGCAGTAAAGCCTATGAATTGCCCAGGTTGTATTGAAGTTTTTAATCAAGGCCTCAAGAGCTATAAAGATTTACCTTTAAAGATGTCAGAGTTTGGAAAAGTTCACCGTTATGAGCCCTCAGGGGCATTGCATGGTTTGTTAAGGGTAAGAGCCTTCACTCAAGACGATGCTCATATATTTTGTACCGAAGATCAAATTACCCAAGAGTGCTTGATAGTAACGAATCTTATTTTAGAAATTTATAAAGATTTAGGTTTTGAAAATGTTATTTTAAAATATTCTGATAGACCTGAGTTAAGAGTTGGAGATGATAGTGTATGGGATAAAGCAGAATCTGCTTTATTGGAAGCAGTTAAAGCAACTAAATTAGAATATAGTATAAATAAAGGTGAAGGTGCGTTCTATGGACCTAAAATTGAATTTGTTTTGAGAGATGCTATTGGAAGAGATTGGCAATGTGGAACTTTACAAGTCGACTTTAATTTGCCAGGTAGACTAGGTGCCTCATACGTAGATAAAGATGGAACAAAAAAAGTGCCGGTTATGCTTCATAGAGCTTTATTTGGCTCTTTAGAAAGATTTATAGGTATATTAATTGAAAATTATGCAGGAAAGTTTCCTTTCTGGATATCTCCATTACAAACAATGGTGATTCCTATATCCGAGGAATTCAACGACTATGCTATTAAAGTTTGTGAAAAAATTAAAAATTCAGGCATGAGTTCTTCAGTAGATTTAAAAAATAACAATTTAAATTATAAAATAAGAGATCATTCTTTAGCCAAGATACCAATTCTACTGATTTGTGGTAAAAAAGAAGTTGACTCCAATTCTGTAACCATTAGAAGATTAGACTCTAATAAACAAGAAAATATGGAATTAAAAACATTTTTAAAAACTTTCTCTGCTTTAAACAAAGCGTCATCAAAATAAGTGGCAGATTTTAAACAAAATTATTTTCAAAAAAGAACTAAAGATCGTGGACCTAGATCTAACAATAGAATTTCATCTCCTGAAGTTCAAGTTATAGCTAGTGATGGTCAGAATCTTGGTGTTTTGAACACTAATGAGGCGATATCAAAAGCAAAAAATCAAGGATTAGATTTAATTGAAATAGCGCCAAATGCAAACCCGCCTGTCTGCAAGATTATGGACATGGGTAAGTTTAAATATGATGCTCAAAAAAAAGCTAATTTAGCTAAAAAGAAACAAAAGATTATTGCTTTAAAAGAAATTAAGATGAGGCCAGTTACAGAAACTCACGATTATGAGTTTAAAGTAAAGAATGCAAAAAAATTTATTGCTAAAGGCGATAAAGTAAAATTCACCATTAGATTTAAAGGTCGTGAACTTCAGCACTCCCATTTAGGCAATGAATTAATGACTAAAATTAAAGAAGATATGAAAGAAATAGGTAAGGTAGAGTTACACCCAAAATTTGATGGAAAACAAATGATAATGGTTATTCAGCCTTTATAAGCTTTAATATTTGTTGTAAATTTTCATCCTTCCTAGTATAAACTCGCAAAATTATGCCTAAACTAAAAACAAAAAGCTCAGCAAAAAAAAGATTTAAGATATCAGCTAAAGGCAAAGTGATTATGGCTCAAGCTGGTAAAAGGCATGGAATGATTAAAAGATCGAATTCTCAAATAAGAAAATTAAGAGGTACAACTACGATGTCAAAACAAGATGGAAAAATTGTTAAATCGTACATGCCTTATAGTTTAAGAGGTTAAAATGGCAAGAGTTAAAAGAGGTGTAACAAGTAAAGCTAAGCATAAAAAGGTTTTAAAAGCTGTTAAAGGTCAGTGGGGTAGAAGAAAAAATACTATTAGAGTTGCTAAGCAAGCAATGGAAAAGGCAATGCAATATGCCTACAGAGATCGTAGAAATAAAAAAAGAGATTTTAAATCTCTATGGATCCAAAGAATTAATGCTGGCGTAAGAGCGGAGGGGCTTACATATTCTAAATTTATTAATGGTCTTAATAAATGTGGAATAAAACTAGATCGAAAAATTTTAGCAGAAATAGCATATGATAGCCCAGAAGCCTTTAAATCTATTGTCCAAAAAGCACAATCTGCTTTAAATTAATCTTCACTATTGTTTTATTTCTGTGAAGAAATAATCTGTAAAAATGTCTGATCTTAAAAAATTAAAAGATGAGTTTCTTTCAAAACTAAGAGGGAAATCAAATCTCTCAGAAATAAATCAAATTAAATCAGAGCTATTTGGAAAAAATGGACTGATTTCAACACAATTTAAAAAAATAGGAACAATTGCTGAGAGTGAAAAAAAAAAATTTGCTTCCGACTTAAACATTATCAAAGATGAACTACAAAGCTTAATTAATTCTAAAATAAATGAGGCTGAAAACACAGAAATAAACAAAAAATTAGAGCAAGAAAGAATAGATATTACTTTACCTGAGCGATCTTTTGTAAGAGGAAAGATTCATCCTGTGTCCCAAACAATCGATGAAATATCATCTATTTTTTCTGAAATAGGTTTTAGTGTCGAGGAAGGTCCAGATGTAGAAAATGAATATAACAATTTCACAGCTTTAAATACTCCTGAAAATCATCCAGCAAGGGATATGCACGACACATTTTATTTAGATGAAAAAAAACAAAATTTATTACGAACACATACATCTCCAGTTCAAATCAGAACAATGATAAAAGATAAACCACCTTTTAAAATTATTGCACCAGGAAGAACTTATAGATCAGATAGTGATCAAACTCATGCTCCTATGTTTCATCAGGTTGAAGGTTTGCATATAGATAAAGACATTAATATGGGCCACTTAAAAGGATGTTTAAATTATTTTATAAAAGAGTTTTTTGAGGTTGATAAAATTAAAATGAGATTTAGACCTAGTCATTTTCCTTTTACAGAACCATCAGCTGAAGTTGATATTGGTTACGAGATGAAAGATGGAAAAATAATTGTTGGTGAAGGTGATCAATGGCTTGAGATTTTAGGATGTGGAATGGTTCACCCCAATGTTTTAAAAAATGTAAATGTAGATGCAGCGAAGTATCAAGGGTATGCATTTGGTATCGGTATTGATAGACTTGCAATGTTGAAGTATGGCATAAACGATTTAAGAGCATTCTTCGATTGTGATTATAGATGGCTAAGTCATTTTGGATTTGATCCACTAGACGTACCATCAAATTATAGAGGCTTAAGTAGATGAAGATTACCTTTGATTGGCTGAAAGATCATTTAAAGACAAATTTAAAAGAAAAAGATCTTTTAGAACATCTCACAAATATTGGATTAGAAGTAGAAAGTGTAGAAAGCCTTTCTGCTGATGTAGAATTATTTAAAATAGCAAAAATAATTAAAGTTGAAAAACACCCAAATGCAGATCGACTTAAAATTTGTGATGTAAATATTGGAAATAAAGATGTAAAGAAAGTCGTTTGTGGAGCTGATAATGCGAGACAGGGATTAATTACTGTTTATGCACCTCCCAATGCAACCATTCCAAAAACGGAAACAAAGTTAACGGTGGCAAAAATTAGAGGTGTTACTTCTTATGGAATGCTTTGTTCTGAGTCTGAATTGAATTTATCAGATGAGAGTGAGGGGATTATCGAATTATCTTCAAAATTAGAAAAAAAAATTGGAGAGAGTTACTTTTCAAAATCAAAATTAAAATCAAATTTAATTGATTTATCAATTACTCCTAATAGACCAGATTGTCTTGGTATCAGAGGAATAGCTAGAGATCTTTCAGCATCAGGCTTTGGAAAATTAATAGATCAAAAAGAAAAAAAGTTTAATTCAAAAATAAAACAAACTCTTAAAGTAAAAATAACTAAGGAAAAAGGTCAAGGATGTAGTGTTTTTGGAAGTTGTTTAATTACAAATGTTAAAAATACTGAAAGTCCTAAATGGCTTAAAAATAAATTGATTTCAGTAGGTCAAAAACCAATTTCAGCAATAGTTGACATTACAAATTATGTTATGCTTGACATTAATCGTCCATTACATGCATACGACGCAGACAAAATTGAAAAAAGAATAATAGTTCGTAATTCTAAATCAGGAGAAGAGTTTACTGCACTTGATAATAAAAAATATAAATTAGAAAAAGGCATGTGTGTTATCAGTGATAATAAAGGAGTTTTAGGTTTAGGTGGAATTATTGGAGGAATAAGATCAAGCACAGAGTTTGATACAAAAAATATATTATTAGAGTCGGCCTACTTTGATCCTAGATCAATAAGAAACACAGCAAAAAAATTGAATCTTGATACTGATGCAAAGTTTAGATTTGAAAGAGGTATTGATCCTCTGTCTATCGAACAGGGTCTTAACAAAGCAGCTAAACTAATTAAAGAAATTTGTGGTGGAGAAATTAGCAAAATTGATATTCAAAAAATTGAAACATTTAAATTAAAAAATATATCATTTAAACCAGATCTGTTTGAAAAAATATCTGGGTTTAAAATTTCTCTTCAAGAGATGGTCAAAATTTTAGAGGATCTAGGTTTTAAATGTAAAAATGAAAAGAAAAATTTAAGATTAACTATTCCTTCATGGAGACCGGATATTTTACAAGAGATTGATATTGTTGAGGAATTAGCAAGAATAAGTGGCTATAATAAGATTAAAATTATAGATCCAATCAAAAAAAGAAAAAAACCTACTTTAAATAAATCTCAAAGATTATTCCATTTCTTGCAAAGATCAGTTGCATCAAAAGGTTATTTAGAGGCAATTACTTGGTCTTTCACAGACTCTAGTTATAATAATCATTTTAAGGACTCAAAAAAAGAAATTAAGATTGTAAATCCAATAAGTTCTGAGCTAGATGTTTTAAGAAATTCTATATTTTCAAATTTAGTTATGTATATAAATAAAAATCTTGATAGAGGTTTTAAAGATTTATCAATATTTGAAATAGGTCCTATTTTTACAGGTTCTAATCCTGGCGACCAAAATACAGTAGTTTGTGGATTGTCAGCAGGAAAAAAATCTAGATTATCATGGATTGAAAAAGAGAGAAATGTTGATGTTTTTGATGTTAAAAGAGATGTTATTCAAACTCTTATTGAAGCTGGCTATAATTCTGATCAATTTTTTATTGATAACAAAACACCTAATTACTACCATCCTGGTAAATCAGGCAGAATTTTTTTGAATAGAGGAAAAGATCAAATAGCGGCCTATTTTGGCGAAATTCATCCCAATATTTTAAAAAAGATTGACCTTAAAACAGATGCCTTAGTCGGCTTTGAAATTTTCATAGATAATCTTAAACTATCTAACAAAACATTAAACGATCAAAAGACAAAATTTTCTTTTTCAGATTATCAAAAATCCGAGAGAGATTTTGCATTTGTTGTAAATAAAGATGTTAATGCTCAGGATTTGATTAATGCTGTTTCAAGTGTGGATCAAGATTTACTTAGCAATATTAAGATATTTGATGTCTATGAAGGAGATAATATTCCTGAAAATCAAAAATCAATCGCAATTAGTGTGACTATTCAGTCATCTGAAAAAACATTAAACGAAACTGATTTAGAAAAAATTAACAATTCAATAATTCAAAGTGTTGAAAATAAAACAGGCGCTAAAATTCGATCTTAATATCTAAATGAATACTATCGACAATATAAGAAATTTTTCCATTATTGCTCATATTGATCATGGTAAATCAACAATCGCAGATAGGATTATTCATAGATGTGGAGGTTTAACAGAGAGGGAAATGAAAGCCCAAGTTTTAGATTCTATGGATATTGAGAGAGAAAGAGGAATAACAATTAAAGCACAAACAGTAAAATTAAACTATAAGGCCAAAAATGGAAAAGAATATATATTAAATATAATAGATACTCCAGGGCATGTTGATTTTAGTTATGAGGTCAGTAGATCTCTTTATGCGTGCGAAGGATCTATTCTAATAGTTGATAGTACCCAGGGTGTTGAAGCACAAACATTAGCCAATGTCTATCAGGCTTTAGATATTAATCATGAAATAATTCCAGTTCTCAATAAAATTGATTTACCCGCATCAGATTTAGAGAGAACTAGTAAACAAATTGAAGATGTGATTGGGATTGATACTGAAAATGCAATTCCGTGCTCTGGAAAAACTGGAGAAGGAATTGATGAGATATTAGAACAAATAATAAATCAATTACCTGGACCAAAAGGTAATTTAGATCAAGATTTAAAATGTTTATTAGTAGACAGTTGGTATGACACATACCTTGGAGTAGTAATATTAGTAAGAGTTATAAACGGTAAAATAACTAAAAATATGAAAATCAAAATGCTTTCAACTAATCAAGATTATGTCATTGAAAAAGTTGGTGTATTCACACCTAAGCCTAAAGACGTAAATGAATTAAATGCCGGTGAGATTGGTTTTATTACTACTGGAATAAAAGTTTTATCAGAAACAAAGGTTGGAGACACTATTTGTGATGCTTCAAAACCAATAATTGAGGCATTGCCTGGATTTAAACCAAGCAAACCAGTTGTATTTTGTGGACTATTTCCAGTTGATAGTTCCGAGTATCAAAAACTTAAAGATGGTTTAGCTAAATTACAATTAAATGATGCAAGTTTTTCATTTGAAGCTGAATCCTCATCAGCTTTAGGCTTAGGTTTTAGATGTGGTTTTTTGGGGCTGCTTCATCTTGAAATAATTACAGAGAGACTTGAAAGAGAGTTTGATGTCAATCTACTTACGACGACCCCTGGAGTTGTATATAAAGTGAATTTGAATAATAATAGTGTTGTTGACCTACAAAACCCATCAAGTCTTCCTGATCCAACTTACATTAAATTTATTGAGGAACCATGGATAAAAGCTACGGTAATTACACCTGATCAATATTTGGGATCAATCATAAAATTATGCCAAGATAAAAGAGGTATTCAAACAAATTTGAGTTATTCAGGGAATAGGGCTGTATTAAATTATGAACTCCCTTTAAATGAGGTAGTTTTTGATTTTAATGATCGTATAAAATCAATGACAAGTGGTTATGCGAGTTTTGATTATGAAATTATTGGATACAGAGAGGGAGATTTAGTCAAACTTGGAATATTAGTAAATGGGGAGCCAGTTGATGCCCTTGCTATGATGATCCATAAAGATTTTGCACAACGTACTGGTAGAGAAGTATGTGAGAAATTGAAAGATTTAATACCAAGACATAACTTTATGATACCAGTGCAAGCAGCTATAGGTGGAAAAATTATCGCTAGAGAGACGATAAAAGGTTTTAAAAAAGATGTTTTAACAAAAATACACGGTGGTGGAGCTACCGACAGAAAAAGAAAACTTTTAGAAAAACAAAAAAAAGGTAAAGCTAGATCTAAACAATTTGGAAGGGTAGAAATTCCCCAAGAAGCATTTATTGGTGTTCTTAAAATTTCAAAAGAAAAATAGCTGGAGAGGTGGCCGAGTGGTTGAAGGCGCACGCTTGGAAAGCGTGTAAAGGGGCAACTCTTTCATGGGTTCGAATCCCATTCTCTCCGCCATTAAATAAGCCTTATTTTCCAAGCATAATATTCGTCTTTTAGTTTTTTTAATGGAAGATAAATCAGCAATTTTTTTAAAAAATGTTATAATTTTATTTTTCCAATAAATAAAAAATGGTCAATAAAAATACATATCAGGCAGACTCCATCAAAGTACTAAAAGGTCTTGAGGCGGTTAGAAAAAGACCTGGAATGTATATTGGTGATACAGATGATGGTACAGGCTTACATCACATGGTTTATGAGGTTGTAGATAATTCTATTGATGAAGCTCTAGCTGGTTATTGTAAAAATATAATTGTTAAAATAAACAATGATCAAACTATAACAGTTAGTGATGATGGTAGAGGAATACCTGTTGATATCCATAAAGGAGAAAAAAAATCTGCTGCAGAGGTTATAATGACTCAATTACATGCAGGTGGAAAATTTGATCATGACTCATACAAGGTTTCTGGAGGTTTGCATGGTGTTGGAGTTTCAGTTGTTAATGCTTTGTCGAAAAAATTACAGTTAGAGATCAATAGAGATGGAAAAAAATATTTTATAGAGTTTGAAGATGGAAAAACTAGAAAGCCTTTAAAAGTAATAGGTAAATCAAAAAATACAGGTACTCAAGTCACATTTTTACCATCAAAAGAAGTTTTTTCTTCAACGCAATTTAGTGGAAATATTTTAATCAAAAGAATGAGAGAATTAGCCTTCCTTAATAAAGGAATTAAAATTACTTTTATTGACAGTTCTCAAAAAAAAGAAAAAATAAATGAATTTAGATACGATGGTGGTGTTCTTGAATTTGTAGATTATTTAGATGAAAAAAGAGAAAAATTACAGAATAAAAACGGAAACGATCTATTTAAAAAACCAATTTATATTGATGGAAAAAAAGAAAATATCGAAATCGAATGCGCTTTAAAATGGAACGCAGCTTATTCTGAGGATATTTTCTCATACACAAACAATATTTTTCAAAAAGATGGCGGAACACATTTGTTGGGTTTTAGAAGTGCATTAACAAGAGTTATTAATAAGTATGCTAGTGAAAATAATTTACTCAAAAAAAATAAATTAGCAATTTCAGGGGACGATATAAAAGAGGGCCTTACTTGTGTTCTTTCTATAAAAATTCCAGATCCAAAGTTTTCATCTCAAACAAAAGATAAACTAGTTTCATCAGAGGTAAGATTGATTGTAGAAACTTTTATAAATGAGAAATTATCTATATGGTTTGATCAGAATCCTTCAATTGCAAAAATAATTTTAGCTAAAGTAATACAAGCTGCAATGGCAAGAGATGTTGCTAGAAAAGCACGAGAAAGTGTTAGAAGAAAAGGCACCCTAGAATTAAGTGGTCTTCCAGGTAAATTAGCAGATTGTCAAATTGGCAAACAAGAGGGCACAGAATTATTTATTGTTGAGGGTGACTCTGCGGGAGGTTCTGCAAAGCAAGGAAGAAATAGAGCTAATCAAGCAGTTCTGCCTCTTCGAGGGAAAATATTAAATACTTATGTTGAGGATTTAAAATCAAAAAATAATGGTAATGGTAAAGGCACTGATCAGAGAACAAAGGCATTGTCAAAAATGATTTCCTCAAATGAAATTGTTACATTAATAAATGCTTTAGGACTGGATCCAAAGGTAGAGGAAATAGATCCAAAAGATATTAGGTATGAAAAAATTATAATTATGACCGATGCTGATGTTGACGGTTCTCATATAAGAGCTCTTCTTTTAACTTTTTTTAACAATAAACCATTTAATAAATTAATTGAGGAGGGTTATTTGTTCTTAGCGCAACCTCCATTATTTAAAATTACCAAAGGATCCAAAAGTGTATATATAAAAGACGATAGCGAGTTAGAAAGTTATATTTTAAAAGATAATAAAGAATTAAATAAAATAAAAAAAGGTTCAAGTGAGTATTTAAAAGCCTTAGATATTGAAAAATCAAAAATGAATATTCAAAGGTTCAAAGGCCTTGGAGAGATGAACCCCGAAGAATTATGGAATACTACTTTAGATCCATCAAGTAGAAATTTACTTAAAGTACAATATTCAAAAGATATAAAAAAGGATCAGGGATTGATCCACAAACTTATGGGCAATGATGTATCACTAAGAAAAGATTATATATTTGACAACGCTCTTAATGTTGAAAATCTTGATATATAATAATGAAGTTTTTTGAGACTTCCAAATATTATACTCTTAAAAAATCTACTTATATAACTCTTCGATGGATTGGTATAATTGGCCAATTAGTTTCTATTAATCTCGTTTATTTTTATTTTGGTTTTGATTTTGATTTTATTTATTCTATTTTAATTGTTTGTATTGGGATTATAAGTAATTTATATTTAATTTTTATTTATCAAAAAACTCAGCTCTCCGATAGATCTGCATTGCTTTTTTTATTAATTGATATTTTTCAATTAGGATCCTTGATTTATTTGACAGGCGGAATTGTTAATCCTTTTGTGATTTTTTTGATAATACCAAGTGTTTTTGCATCGTCAAATTTGGGGTTAAGAACAAATTTATTACTAGTTTCTACAACAACGATCATGATTATATTTTTAACTTTTTTTTCTAAAGAGCTACCAAAACCTTTGAGTGATCATTTTCATGTTGATCAATATTATTATTATTCAATACCAGTGGCCCTAATTATTGCGCTGATCTTTCTAAATTATTTTGCAATTATTTTTGGTTCAGAATCTCGATTAAGAAAAGAAGCCCTTAACAAAATGGAGGAAGTAATGGCAAAAGAACATGAGATGCTTTCACTAGGTGGTCAAGCGGCAGCGGCAGCTCATTCATTGGGTACACCTCTTTCAACTATAAAAATCATATCTCAAGAACTCAAATATCAACTGAAGGATCAAAAAGAGGTTATTCAGGATATTGAATTATTATCTAGCCAAGTCGAAAGATGTAATCAAATTCTAAAAAGATTGTCGTTAAACCCAAATGAAGAAGACGATTTCATAGATGAAGATTTGACGATGAAGAATTATCTTAAAGAAATTGTGTCTAATTTTAAGGAAACAAGTAAAAAAAACTTTGTTTTAAATTTTGATCAAGATTCAAATCCAAAAAAAATTACCAAATCGATAGAGATAGTTTATGGATTAAGAAATTTTATTGGAAATGCAAATAAATATTGCTCAAAAAATATATTTATTAATTTAAAAAGTGACAATGAAATTACAGAAATTACTATTGAAGATGATGGTAATGGTTATCCAAGTGATATTTTATCAAAAATTGGAGAGCCTTACTTAAAATCATCCGATAAAAAAAGTGGATTAGGTTTGGGATTATTTATAGGAAAGACTTTACTAGAAAAAAATTTTGCTACAGTTAATTGTTGGAATTCTCAAACAAGAAGCGGTGCCGAGGTGACTATAAGATGGAAAAATAAGGATTTGTTTAATCTTTAATGTAAATTTTTTTTATTCTTAAAAAGATTACTTAATTGAGAAATCATAACATCACCTAAATCATTAACATCAGTAATTTTAATAGCTCGATTATAGTATCTGGAAACATCATGACCAATACCAATAGCTAAAATTTCAGTTTCTGTCTTATCCTCAATAAATTTAACTGTCCTTTTAAGGTGTTTTTCCAAAAAATCTCCGGAATTTACAGATAATGTTGAGTCATCAACTGGCGCACCATCAGAAATTACCATAAGAATTTTTCGTTCCTCTTTCCTTCTTTTAAGTCTACTGAATGCCCAGGATATGGCTTCTCCATCAATATTTTCTTTTAATAATCCTTCTTTGAGCATTAAACCCAAATTATTTTTTGCTTGTCTCCAATGAGTATCAGCACTCTTGTAAATAATATGTCTTAAATCATTTAGTCTACCTGGATTTTTAGGCTTACTTTTTTTGCTCCAAAATTCTCTACTTTGACCACCCTTCCAATTTTTTGTAGTAAAACCTAATATTTCAACTTTAACTGAGCATCTCTCAAGAGTTCTAGATAAAATATCAGCACAAATTGCTGCAATCGTGATTGGTCTACCTCTCATAGAACCTGAGTTGTCAATTAATAGAGTTACAATTGTATCTTTAAATTCTAAATCCTTTTCTCTTTTAAAAGACAAAGAGTTATAAGGGTCCATTATAATTCTTGGTAATTTTGAACTATCTAATAAACCTTCTTCCAAATCAAATTCCCATGCCCTGTTTTGCTTTGCTAATAATTGTCTTTGAAGTTTATTCGCTAGTTTTGTGATAACATCTTGAAAACCAACTAATTGTTGATCCAATGTTTTTCTTAATTTTGAAGCTTCATCAGAATTTTCTAAATTTTCAGCTTTAGTAATCTCATCAAATTGATTTGTAAAAATTTTATACTCCAAATCTAAACTTTCTAAATTTTGTTTTTGAATTATTTGATCATTTGTTTGGTTTTCAGAATCAGCATCAATGAGTTGTTCATCAAGTTTATATTCATCTATATCATAGTCCGATTCCATCGTAGCTTCAGTTTGATCCTGTAAATGCTGATTTTTATCGTCATCGTTTTCGCTATTTTGATCGTCATTTGATGGATTATCTTGGCCTTGTTTACTATTCTCTTCTTTATTTTCATCAGCCTCATCTGTTTGAAATATATCCATTTCTTGAAGTATTTCTGAAAATTTAGATGAATATTTTTGTTGATATTCTAAATTCTCCTTTAAAAAATCAAAATGTTCATCAATTGCTTGATCAAAATCTTTTTCCCAAAAATTAAGCATATTAGCTGTTAATGAATTTAGTTTTATATTATGAAATTTTTTAAGCATGTATAATTCAAATGCCTCTGTTATGGGAACATCATCTTTACTTTTAATTTGGTCTTTTCGTTTTGAATTTATCATTTGATAGTAATTTTCATCCATATTTTTTGCTATTCCTTTAAGCATTTTTCTTCCCAATAACTCATATCTAATTTTTTCTGCAATAGAGTAAAGTGACCTACAGGATATTTTTAAGGGTAAGTTTTGATTAAAAACTTTTTCATCAGAAAACTTTTTTTTTAATGCTGACGCATCTGACTCTGCTCTAGCCTTGATAAAATCATTTTTAGAATTTAAATCATTAATTTCAAAAGATTGAGAACTTTTTTCTTTTTTGTTATTATCTTTATGATCATTGATTTTAATGTCATCAGAAATCACTTTAATTGTTGAGGATAAAGCTTGTTTAAGTTTTTCTTTGAGATTGGTTTCCTTGTTATTCATTTAGATTTGAATATTTGCAAGAGACTCAGGCAATTCTTCTCCAAAACATCTTTGATAATATTCAGCAATTATATTTTTTTCAATATCATCACATTTATTCAAAAATGTTACTCTAAATGCATAACCTGTATCTTTAAATATTTCTGCATTTTCAGCCCAATGCAAAACAGTTCTGGGGCTCATTACTGTGGATATATCACCTGCTATAAAACCTTTTCTTGTTAATGTAGCTACTTTAATCATATTTGAAATTTTTTCTTTTCCTTTTTGATTATTTAAATTTTTATTTTTAGCTAGCACAATATCCATTTCTTTTTCTAAACTAAGATAATTGAGAGTTGTGACAATATTCCATCTATCCATTTGACCTTGATTAATTTGTTGAGTTCCATGGTACAAACCAGAAGTATCACCAAGCCCTATAGTATTTGATGTAGCAAACAACCTAAAATATTTATTTTGATTAATTACTTTATTTTTATCTAAGAGTGTAAAATTTCCCTCTGCTTCAAGAACTCTCTGAATTACAAACATCACATCTGGTCTTCCAGCATCATATTCATCAAAAACTAATGCGACAGGATTTTGAATAGACCACGGTAAAATACCTTCATTAAATTGAGTAACTTGTTTTCCATCCTTTAATACGATCGCATCTTTTCCAATTAAATCTATTCTACTAATGTGACTGTCTAAATTTACCCGTATACAAGGCCAATTTAATCTTGCAGCTATTTGTTCAATATGGGTTGACTTTCCTGTGCCATGATATCCTTGAACCAAAACTCTTTTATTAAAAGCAAAACCGGAAATAATTGCAATAGTTGTGTCTTTGTCAAATTTATAATTTTTGTCAATTTCAGGAACATACTCACTTTTTTTTGAAAAAGCATCTACTTCCATATTAGAGTCGATCCCAAAAGTATTTTTGAGTGATACTCTTATATCTGGTTGAATATTTAAATTAGGCGTCAATTTTTTTCCTATAAGTGTTTTTAAGTTGGGTGTAAGCCAAAGTAATTAATTTTAATTTTTCTTCATATTTTTTGTTTCCAGAATTCATATCAGGGTGAAATTTTTTGACAAGTACTTTGAATTTTTCTTGAATTTTTTGCCATTTTAAACCAACTGTAATACCCAAAATACTAAAAGCTTTAATATCATTATTGTCAAATTTAAATTGACGCATATGATTAAATTCACTTTTAAATTTATCATTATCAAATTCATCTTTTAAAGTGTTGTTCCATAAAACTTTAAAAAAGTTATCTGAGGAGCTAAAACTTTGAGTTGGTTTATGCCAAGTCATGTCTGACTTTAAAAAATTCATAACTTGCTCATCATTCATACCAGAAAAATAATTCCAATTTTTATTGAATTCTTTCACATGCTTTAAACATAACATTCTATATTTTTTACTATTATCTTTCTCTACAGGTGCTTTATATTCACCAATTTCTGCACAATTGTTCCAGTCACATATATTTTTCATGATATAATATAGTCTTTATATATGAATATTAATGAACTAATTGCAATTGTTAAAAAAAAACTTTGTGAGAAAATTATCATAGAAAAGATTAACATTGAAGATAAGTCTTTTATACATAAAAATCATAGAGGAAACGAGATTGGTAAATTTCATTTAAAAATACATATTCAATCTAAAGAATTAAAAAAAATGAGCAAAATTGATAGTAACAAAAAAATTTATAAAACGTTAGATTATGAAATTAAAAATTATATTCATTCCTTACAATTACTAATTGATTAGCTCTTCTTTGAGAAAACTTTTAAGTTTATCTTTTTTAAATTTTTTATCTATAATTGGCAGACCAATTCTTTTTAATAAAATCAAATTAATTTTTTCAGAACTGTTTTTTTTATCTTTAAGCATGAATGATATAATTTTATCTACATGTTCAATTGAAAAGTATTTTTTTAAATTATTTGGAAGTTTTGAATTAATCATATGATTTAATATTGATGAATAGTCATTATTATTTACATAATTATTTTTTTTACTAAATTTTAGAGCAGTATTCATTCCTAGAAGGACTGCTTCACCATGATTTAATTTATTTGAGTAGCCCATTGTTGCTTCATATGCATGGGCGAAAGTATGTCCAAAATTCAGAACTTTCCTTAAATTTTTTTCTTTTTCATCCTTCTCAACTACTTTTTTTTTTATTTTACAACTTTCAAATATTGCCTTCTCAATATAGGGTGATTGTAATCTTAAAATCTTTGATAGGTTTTTTGTTAAAAAATTATAAAAAATTTTATTCGAAATTAGTGAATGTTTTAATATTTCTGCATAGCCGCATATAATTTCTCTTTTAGGTAACGATTTCAAAAAATTTTTTTCACTTATAACTAATTCAGGCTGATAAAAACTTCCAATTAAATTTTTTCCGTAATGAGTGTTTATTCCTGTTTTACCTCCAATGGAAGAGTCTACTTGTGATAATAGTGTGGTAGGTATGTTGATGAATTTCATTCCACGTTTAAAAAGGCTCGCTACAAATCCAACTATATCACCCGTGATACCCCCTCCAACAGCGATCAAACAATCTTGTCGTGTAAAATTATTTTTTAATAAAATTTCTAAAATATAATCAACTGTTTTTTGACTCTTGTTTCTTTCATTTGCATTTATAAATAAAAAGAATTTACCTTTTTTTTTTAAGACTTTTCTTAATATAGAAATTTGTTTTTTCGGAACATTTTTATCAATCACAAATAAACATTTTTTGAAATTGATTGAGTTCACTTTTAATATTGTGTCTATTTTAGAAATTAAATTTTGGCCGATTAATATGGAATACTTATTTTGACCTGTGTTTATTTTAAGATTTATTGCCTTCATATATTTTTATAATTTTGTTAACTATCTCACTTTTCGTTAAATTATCACAATCTATTTTATATAATGCTTTCGAATAAATATTAGATCGTTTTTTAAGTAAGTCTAACAATTCCTCTTTTGTCGAATTTATTGCCATCGGTCTTTTAACACTACCTTTGATTCTCTCAATTATGATTTTATCATTTAAGTTTAACCAAAAAGAGATGTGATTTTCTAAAACCTCTTTTCTGATACTCTTATTCATAAATGCACCACCGCCAAGTGCCAATGTTATTCCTTTTTTTTTCAATAGATTTAAGGTAGTTTTTTCCTCTAATTCTCTAAAGTATTTCTCTCCTTTTTTTTCAAAAATTTTTGATATTTTCATACCTGTGCTTTTTTCTATTTGCTCATCTGTGTCAAAAAAATTTAGATTTTGTTTTTTGGAAAATAATTTACCAATAGTTGTCTTGCCCGACCCCATCATACCTAAAAAAACAATATTTCCTTTTGATTCCATAAGTTTCTTTATTGAAAAAACACAAATATGTCTTAATTTGAAACTAACTAAAACTATATGCAATTTATTAAAAAAACAAGTTCAACAAGAAATTTTGTAGGACTAATCATAAAATTAATTATTGCCTCAATTATAGTTTTAGGAATTGTTTTTTTTCTAAATAAGATTGATTTTCCGGCACCAAAAAAAGATATTGAAAAAATAATTCCAAATGAAAATTTTAAAATCGTTAAATAAAAATTTTTTTCAAATCATCTTAGTATTTTTCTTGTGTTTAAATTCTATTGCTGAGGAAAAACCCGTAGATATTTGGAATGTTGAAAACGATGAAAACCAAATAGATAATACTAATTCGAATTCAATTAATGAGGAAACTAATCAGACAGAAATTAAAACTGAGCAAGATATTTTTAAAATGCAAAATTTAAAAAAAGATGATCAAATAAAACTTGTTGAGGATATCTACAGTAAGGAGGTTGAGATATTGGGGTTATATGATCCTGAAGATAATAGTCTAGATATTGATATGTGGTCAAATTCTGATGGTGATCAACTTAAAAGTATTTTTTCAAAAATAAGAAAAATAGATTTATCAAATGATGCAAAAGATATTATGGAAATTTCACTGTTAACCAATTCTTATCCTCCCAAAAAAAATATTTCAGAAAAAGAATTTCATAAATTTAAAAATGATTGGTTAATTAAAAACTCAGATTTAGATTTGATTGAGGAATATCTTGTGAAAAATCAAGTTTTTGATAAACACGTCGAGTTGACCAGATTTTTATTAGATGAACATTTATCTTCATCTAATATTGATAAGTCGTGTGAAATTTTATCAAAAAATTTAAAACCTTTAAGTGATGAGTATCTTTTTAAATTCAATATTTATTGTTTGATCATAAATGATAAAAGTGAAGATGCTCAACTTATTTATGATTTGAAAAAAGAATTAGGTTTTAAGGACTCATATTTTGAAAATAAGATTAGTCAATTATTAGGCTATAACTCAAAAATTGATAACACAATTTCTGAAAAAACAATTCTTTCTTTTCATTTAGCTCATAAGGTTAATTCTGAGTTTGTTTTTGAACCAAATAATGGAACTAAAAAGATAATATGGAAATATTTAAATAGCTCAAATTTATTAGAGTCATTTCAAGAAATAGATATTTCAGAAATTAAAAGGATTTCAACAATAGAAAAAGCGGTAAATAATAAAAATTACCCTGAAAAAGATTTGTTCGCAATCTATAAAAATTTTCAATTTAACATAAATCAACTTCTTAATGCAGAGAATTCGCATAAATCTCTTGAAAGAATTGAAGCTAGAGCATTAGTTTATCAAAAAATATTATTAGAGTCTGATCCAGTCTCTAAATTAAAATTTTTAAAAATTTTAAAAAAACTTTTTAAAGAAGATAATTTAAATGAAGCTTTTGATGTTGAATTAAAAAAATTTTTGCAAGGAATTGACCCTAAAGAAATACCAGACAATCTTACAAGTTTTTACTATACAAATATTCAGATAAATGATGCTGAAGCTTTAAATAAAAATATAAAATTTAATAATGATATTTTGCACCAATCTAAACTCCTAAATTACTTTAATGGTGACTACTCAAAATCAAAAATTGAAAAAGATGTTAATAATTTCTTAAAAAAGATTAAAAAGAATAAAAAATATTTTCTTTCTAAAAAAGACCAGATCTTCTTAGAGTCTTTACGATCTGACGGTATCGAAATATCTAAGAAATATGATGATCTTTATGAGATAAATGAATCTGAAATTCCAACTGACATCCAAGTCATGATTAATAATAATGAAAAAGGGGCAACTCTATTAAGAATAGCTGAGGTTATTGGTCAAGACAAATTGGAAAGGATTGATGAAGACACAATTTATTTTATCATAAGTGCCTTGAATCAGTTGAATATAGAGTTATTAAGAAATAAAATTTTAATGAAAGTTCTTCCTTTAAAAGTTTAAAAAATAGTTTATTTATTTATCCGATGAGCGTTAAAGATATAATAACTGTGCCCAATGAAATTCTAAAAAAAATTTCTGAACCCATTGTCAATGTTGGTGTTAATGAAAAAAAGTTAATAAATGACCTATTTGAGACAATGTATAATTCTAAGGGAATTGGGTTGGCAGCTGTTCAAGTGGGCATTCTAAAAAGAGTTTTGGTTATTGATGTTTCTAGTAAAGATGAAAAAAAAACCCCTATGAGTTTCATTAATCCTGTGATTAAAAACTTAAGTGATGAAACTTCTGTTTATGAGGAGGGCTGTTTATCTATACCTGAAACATTTATAGAAATTGAAAGACCTAAAATTTGTGAGGTTGAATATATAGATTTAGATGGAAAAAAAAAAACGATTAAATGCGACGGTCTTCTATCGACATGTTTGCAACATGAGATAAATCATTTGGATGGTAAATTAATAATTGATCATTTATCAAAATTAAAAAGAGATATCATTATAAAAAAAATTTCAAAAACAAAAAGAAATCCTGATAGAGTAATAGTTTAAATGGTTAAAAAGATTATTTTTATGGGTACGCCTATGTTTTCTGTGCCAATTTTAAAATCTTTGTATCAAAATGGATTTCCAATTGAATTAGTGTATACCCAACCACCTCAAAAATCTCATAGAGGTCAAAAAATTAATAAATCACCAATTCAGGGAATATCAGAAACTTTAAATATAAATTTTAGATGCCCAGAATATTTAAAAGATAATCCGAAAGAACATGAATTTTTTAAGTCAATCGATGCGGATCTTGCTATTGTGGTAGCCTATGGGAAAATAATACCAAAAGAATTTCTTAATTTAACAAAAAAGGGATTTATAAATATCCACGCTTCTATTCTTCCAAAATGGAGAGGGGCGGCCCCCATACAAAGATCAATAATGAATTTAGATACAGAAACCGGTATCAGTATTATGAAAATAAATGAGGAATTAGACAGTGGACCAATAAGCAATATTTACAAAATGAAGCTTGATCAAAACATTAATGCTCAAGAGGTTTCAGAAAAGCTCTCTTTATTAGCTGCGGACAAGATATTAGATGTTGTAGATAATATTTTTGAGGGAAAATCAAAGTTTATTGATCAAGATCATTCAAAAGCAACTTATGCGAAGAAAATTATTAAGAGTGAGGGGCAAATTAATTGGAATGATGACGCTCCACAAATCATTGCTAAAATAAACGGCTTATTTCCATCACCAGGAGCCTTTTTTAAATTTGGAGGGCAAAGATATAAAATTTTGAAAGCTAAAATTGGAAATGGTATTGGAAAAAGTGGCGAAGTTATCTCAGACAGTCTTGAAATAGCATGTGCTAAAAATAAATCTATTAAAATTCTTGAAATTCAAAGAGAGGGAAAAAAAATTCAAAAAGTTGAGGAATTTATGCTTGGATCAATTATTAAAAAAGGTTCGATAATTTTGAATGTTTAAATATCAAATATTAGTTGAATACGTTGGGACTAATTTTAAAGGATGGCAAGTTCAAAAAAAAGGTAAAACAATTCAAGGTTTAATCCAAAAAAAGATCTCTAAAATATTAAATGAAAAAATTCTTTTAATAGGCTCAGGTAGAACTGATACAGGAGTTCATGCAATTGAGCAATCTGCTCATTTTGAGTGTAAAAACCAAATAAAAAATTTTGACAAGTTTTTAAAATCTACAAATTACTTTTTGAACAGAGATTTGGTAACTGTTCTAAAGATTCGAAGACGAAATAAGAGTTTCCATTCAAGATTTTCTGCAAAGATGAGAATTTATAAATATATTATTATTAATCAACTAGGTGGACCTGTTATAGAACAAAAAAGATGTTGGCATATTATCAAACCACTTGACGTAAAAACTATGGAAAAGGCTGCAAAAAAATTAATTGGCACAAAAGATTTTTCTACATTCAGAGCTTCCAGCTGCAGAGCTAAAAGTCCAATTAAAACATTGAGATCTGTGAAGATCAAATCAAAAAAAAATAAAATTGAGATAGAATTTAAATCTCAATCTTTTTTACAACAACAAGTAAGATCAATGGTTGGTTGTTTAAAATATGTTGGTGAAAAAAAATGGAGTTTAAAAAAATTTATGATTGTAATGAATAAAAGAAAAAGAATTTTATGTGCACCACCTGCACCGCCAGAGGGATTATACTTAGCCAGAGTTATTTATTAATTTTCTTTTATTACTCATTGCAAACTTTTTATTTATTCTCCATCTAGATTCTTCTCTGACTATATAGCCACAGCAATTTTTTGAACCACATTTACAAGGAAATTGTTTATAGTCCTCATCATAGCCAAATCCATAATCACAAGTAAACTCCTCACCTTTTTTAATATCACGAATAGCTGTAATCCATACTTTAAGACCTTTTCCATTGTAATCACAATTGTTATTACAACTATGATTTACAAGACCGGCAATATTCCAAGAAAAATCACCATCTAAAGTGTATCTTTTATTTAATGTGAATAAGTAAATAGGTTTTTTGTTATCAAATTTAACTGATGCGTCTACTTCTTTATTTGTAATAATTTTACCGATATAATTTATTATTTTTGTACCCTCTTTGATATCACGTGTTGCGTAAAGACCTCGGCCTTTTTTATCAATTTTAGATTTCTTAATTTTATAAAGCTTCATGTAAATGAATTATTTTTTTACAGGTTTAAATCAATTGAATTCTACAAGTGCATTGACATGCTCGTTAGCGCTTTCAGATAATGCATTTAAATCATAACCACCTTCAAGTATAGAAACAACTTTACCAGTAGTAAATTTATTGGTAGCTATTAATGTTCTTTTAGTAATCTCATAAAAATCTTTTGAACTTAGTTGAAATTGAGCTAAAGGATCATCTTTGTGGGCATCAAATCCGGCTGAAAATATAAGAAAATCTGGTTTATATTGAGCTAATCTTTCTAACACTCTATCAAATGCATTAAAGTATTGTTCCGAGTTTGTACCAGCGGGTAAAGGGATATTCAATGAATTGTTAAAGTCTCCTTTATCTTTATCTGTCCCTCCCCCAGGATAAAAAGGATATTGGTGCGTAGAAATATATAATGAATTTTTATTATTACGCATAACATCGTAATTTCCGTTACCCCAGTGTACATCAAAATCTACACAGGCAATTCTTTTGTATTTATATTTTGTCACTAAATAGTTCGTTGCTACCCCTGCGTTTGATATACAACAAAATCCCATTGCCTTATCTTTCTCTGCATGATGTCCAGGAGGTCTTGCCAGACAAAACGCATTTTTAAACTCTTTATTTTCTATTCCATCTATCGCTCTTATTGTTGAACCTGCAGCGTCAAAAACTGCCTTTTTACTCTCTGGTGATACAACTGTATCTCCATCTAAAAAATTGAGGCCTTTTTGGGGAAATGAATTTTTTAATTTATTTATATAGCTTTTTGAATGTGTCATAGACAATATGTCATCGGGAACATTATCTGGTTTATCCCAGATAAGATCTTTTCTTTTTTTTAATTTTTCTTTTATTGCAATTACTCTTTTAGGCTGTTCGGGATGACCATCGCCAGTATTATGTTTCTCATAAGAATCAGAATTTATGATTGCTGTTTTCATTTAAAATAATTTATTAAAATATTTTCATAAATTTTTTTAAGATTTTTTAAATCTTTTAAAGATACTACCTCGTCCACACGATGCATAGTTCGTCCAACTAAACCAAATTCTAAACCAGGTGATATGGCTTTTATAAACCGTAGATCCGAGGTTCCACCCGTTGTCGATAATTTTGGTTTTATCTTTGTGATCTTTTTAATGGTGTTTTGTATCATATATGTAGTTTTATTTGGTTTAGTTAAAAAAGCTTCACCAGAAACTCTATAATTAATCTTAAACTTTGATTTATATTTTTTATTTATTTTAATAAAGATTTTATTTAACTTTTTTTTGATGGAAGTTGATGAATGTTTGTTATTAAACCTGATGTTAAAAGTTGCTTCAGCTGTAGCGGGAATAACATTATCAGCAGTATTATTTATATTTATTTTTGTAACTTCTAAGTTTGTAGGCTGAAAATTTTTCGTACCTTTATCAAATTTGATATCTTTTAATTCTTTTAAAATTTCTACAATTATAGTTGAGGGATTATTTGCTCTATGAGGATACGCAACGTGACCTTGTAGACCGAATATAGTTAATTTACCAGTTAAACTGCCTCTACGACCAATTTTGATCATTTCACCTAATTTGTTTGGATTTGTTGGTTCACCCACTAAACAAAAACTAATTTTCTCTCTTTTTTTTTTTAAATACTCCACTACTTTTCTTGTTCCATTTATTGCATCGCCTTCTTCATCGCCTGTTATCAATAAACTAATCGATCCACTAAACTTTTTATTTAGTGATAAAAAAGTGCTTACAGCAGAAACAAAAGCTGCAACGGAACTTTTCATATCATTCGCACCTCTTCCAATTAAATGGCCTTTTCTTATTGATGGTCTAAATGGATTTATTGTCCAATCTTCTATTTTTCCTGGAGGCACAACATCTAGGTGTCCTGCATAACAAAAATTAGGTTCTTTTGATCCCAATCTTGCATATAAATTCTTAACTGGTTTGAAACCTCTTTCTTTAAACTCTAGTATTTTTGTTTTAAAACCAAGTTTTTTTAATTTTTTTTCTAAAAATTTCATCACCCCAGCGTCTACTGGAGTGACAGTTGGAAACCTAATTAGCTCTTTAGCTAATTGTAATTCATTAATTTTTTGCATGTTTAATCTCTTAAAAGATCATTAATTGATGTTTTTGATCTAGTTTTTTCATCTACTTGCTTGATTATTACCGCACAACTTAGTGAAGGAGCGGATGGATTTTTTTTATCAGGAAGAGAACCTGGAACTACAACTGAGTATGGAGGAATTTTTCCATACGTAATCTCACCGGTTGATCTATTTACAATTTTTGTAGATTGTGTAATTAGCATTCCCATACTTAACACAGAACCTTCTCCAACAATCACGCCTTCAACCACCTCAGACATTGCTCCTAAAAATACATTATCTTCGATTATTGTAGGTAATGCTTGAGCTGGTTCTAGTACGCCTCCAACTCCAGATCCTGCAGATATATGACAATTCTCACCAATCTGGCAACAACTGCCAGCACGACTAAATGTATCCATCATCGTTTTAGCCCCAATGTAGGAACCGATATTTACGTAACATGGCATAAGAACAGCATCTTTTCCTATGAATGATCCTTTCCTAACAGGTGAGTTTGGAACCATCCTAAAACCTGCTTTTTCATGATCTTCTTTTGTCCAGCCAGCTGTTTTTCCTTTTAATAAATGTGATTTATCATACCAGCTACTATAAGGACCATTTAAATTTTCCATTGGGTAAATTCTAAAACTTAACATTATAGCTTTCTTTAGGTGCTGATGAGTTACCCAATCTCCATTTATTTTTTCGGCAACTCTCGATTTACCACTATCTAAATCAGAGATGACTTGATTTATTGCGTCCTTTAAAGACTGGTCCGAATTAGGACTCACTTGATCTTTATTTTCCCAAGCATCATTGATTATTTTTTCTAAAGACATAATTAATTACTTTTTAATAGCCTTATTTCTTTTAGAAATAAAGACAGATTTTCAATTTTGTGTGAAATAAAATCTTTGTCTGCATCCATTTTTCCAAAATGTTCATCATTAATTAACCAAACGGTTGTACAACCTCGTTCGTGACCTATACTTAAATTTTTAGCTATATCTTCAATGTAAATAGTCTCTTTTGGATTTATACCAAATTTTTTTACCATTAAGTCGAAGGTTTCTGCTTCTGGCTTAGGTACATAACCAGCATCTTTAATATCAAAAACCTTATCTCTTCCAAATAAATCATACACACCCAAGTGAGTTAAAATATTAGCAGCGTGTTCAGCGCTACCATTGGTAAAGATAAATTTTTCCATATCTAATTGTTTAAGCTCATTTCTCATAATTTTATCTTCTTTCATAAATGATAAATCGATTTCATGGACGTAAGATAAAAATTCATCTGGTGATATTCCATTATGGACCATTAATCCTCTTAATGATGTATTATATTTATAAAAATAATTTGTTTGTAATTCTTTAGCTTTATCTTTATCAATTTTAAGTTTTTCAGATATAAATTGAGTCATCCTCTTTGAAACTTGACCAAATACACGCTCTAAAGAATAGTTATTGTGCTTACCATAACAAACACCATCAAGATCAAGTAGCAGATATTTTTTTTCTTTTAAGTTCATTTTCTGATTAATGTACCTGAGCCCTTATCTGAGAAAATTTCCCATAAACATGAATGTTGTTTTGTACCGTTAATTATACCAGCAGCAGTAACTCCATTATTTACAGCTGTTAGGCATGCATTTACCTTTGGTATCATTCCTGAATTAATTGTTTCATCTTTTATCATCTCTAAAATCTCAGAAGAGGAAATTTCTGCTATCAGTTTTTTTTCTTTATTTAAAACACCATCAACATTTGTCATCAATAGTAATCTTCTCGATTTAAGAGATTTAGCTACAGCCATCGCCGCAGTATCACCATTAATATTATGTGTTTGATTATTCTTATCCAAACCTAATGGAGAAACAATCGGTATTTTATTTAGTTGAATTATATCTAATAAAATATCGTTATTAATCTTATTTGGTAGACCAACAAAACCCAGTTCTTTTGCCTCTGGTACTACCTCAATAATATTATCTTTTTTAGTGTGGATGGAGACTGCTTCTGTATTTTTTTTGTTCAAAGATCTTACAATATCATTGTTAAAATCTATTAAGACTGACTCAACAATGTTAATAATTTTTTCATCAGTGACTCTTAATCCTCTTATAAATTTTGATTGAATATTAGATTTATCTAATTCTCTCTTTATTCTTGGACCCCCACCATGAACTACAATAACTGAAAGACCTAATTTATTTAAAATACTTAAATCAGTGATAAAATTATCAAAGATATTTCTATCAATTAAAACATTTCCTCCATATTTAATGACTATCAAGTCATTTTTATATTTTTCTATATATTTATTAACCTCGTTTATTGGGGGTCCTTTTTCAGGAAGAATTTTTTTTAAGTCCATTAATTTATTTTAAATTAAAATTTAGGTTATCGTTTTGACTGTTGTCCTTCTCATAATAAATACTTGCTGAGCCATTGTTAAAATATTATTAACGGTCCAGTAAATAACTAACCCACTTGGGAATGGCGCAAGTATTACAGTTAAGAAAAGCGGGAAGAAAGCGAAAATTTTAGCCTGCATTGCATCAGTAGGTGCGGGATTTAATTTTTGTTGCACCCACATCGAAACTCCCATTGCTACTGGCCAAGCTCCAATAACCAAGAAACTTGGAACATCGTATGGCAATAAACCAAAAATGTTAAATATACTTGTAGGATCTCTCTCACTTAAATCATGAATCCATCCATAGAATGGCATTTGTCTCATTTCAATAGTGACAAACAAAACTTTATATAATGCAAAAAATACAGGTATTTGTACAAGAATTGGCAAACAACCTGACATTGGGTTCACCTTTTCCTTTTTGTAAAGAGCCATCATTTCTTGTTGAAGTTTCATTTTATCATTTTTATGTAACTCTTTTAGACGAACCATTTCTGGTTGAAGAACTTTCATTTTTGCCATGCTTTTAAATGAAAAGTTAGCTAATGGGAAAAAAACTAAACGAATACAAATAGTGATTGCTATAATTGCCAAACCATAGTTTCCAAGCAGTTTAAAGAAATAATCAATCCCATAAAATAGAGGCTTAGTTATGAAGTATAAAAATCCCCAATCGATAACTAAATCAAATTTATCTATGTTAAGTTTTTCAGCATATCCGTCTATTACATCCACTCTTTTTGCAGCAACGATAATTTGTAATTCTTCTTCAATTGAACTTTTTTCATTTAATGCCAAAGGATCCGTAGAAATAAAATTTGCTCTAAATTTATTTTTATAGTCAAATGTTGTTTTAAACTCTTTGTTTTTTGGTGGTATTAAGGAAGTAATCCAATATTTATCACTTATCCCTAACCACCCTTTATTTGCTATTTTGGTAAATTTCTTTTCTTGAATGTCATCATAATCCTCCTCTATTAACTCATCATCCAAAGTTGCAATGAGTCCTTCATGAAGAATTAAAAAATCAATTATTTCAGGAATTTCATTTCTTATTATTTGTCCATATGAGTAAAAATCATATTTATTATTACTCTCATTAATAATCTTTTGTTTAACAGTAAAAAGATATTTCTCATCTAACGATATTTTTTTTTCAAATTTTAGGCCCTGTTCGTTGGACCATGATAGTTTTATTGGAGACCCGACTGTGAGTTTGTTATTACCTTCTATTGACCAAATTGTATCTGAGTTAGGAACATCAACATTTTTATCAGAAGTAACAAAACCACTATCTATTAGATATCCCTCCTTAATATTTCGAGGTCCTAATAAAGTTACTCTTTGTTCATTATCAAGGGTTACTTTATAATTTTTGAAAGTTAAATCATCTATTGATGCACCTTTTAATGATATCGAACCTATAATATTATCATTTTCAAATTGAATTCTATCACTTTGTTTTAATGCATCATCTCGTGAAATTGTAATTTGTGTTTCCTTTTGTTCTAAACTTGGCGCATCACCGCTTTGTTCAATTTTTTCTTTTTCAACAATATTTTGATCCACTGTTGATTTTTCTGGAACAAAGAATAATGCCCATAAAACAATTACAGCAGATGATAAAGCTATAGCTGCTATTGTATTTTTGGAGTCCATTATTTTTTAACTTTTATTTCTTTTTTTACAGGATCAATTCCGCCTTCTTTAAAAGGGTGGCATGAAAGAATTCTTTTTAAACATAAATACCCACCCTTAAAAAAACCATAAGTTTTTAATGCCTCAATACTATAATCGGAACAAGATGGAAAGTACCTACAAGAGTTACCTAGTAATGGACTTATTAGGTATTTGTAACCCTGAATAAATTTAATTAATATAATTGTAATAATATTCATTATTTAATTTTTTTAAAATCCTGAAATAAGGTTTCTTTTATAATTTTAAATTCACTACTTAGCATAGTTGACTTAGCAATAACAAGATATGAATAGTGATATTTTAGAGATATTTCTTTAACAGCATCATTCATAATATTTCTAAGCCTCCTCTTTATTTTGTTTCTCTTTACAGCATTTCCTATCTTTTTCTTGGTTACAAAAGAAATATTAAGTTTTTGATTATTTTTTTTATCAATATTACCAAAAAAAATTGTTACATATCTGTTTGATACTTTTTTCTTTTTGAGCAAAGTTTTAAAGTCTTCATTCTTTGAAAGAGCAACAATTTTGCTTTTCATTGAGCTGGCTTTATTTTCTTTTTCTTCTAACAGTGGAGGATACTGTTAAATTTTTTCTTCCTCTAGCTCTTCTTCTTTTTAAAAGTTTTCTACCTCCCTTAGTTTTCATTTTTGATCTAAAACCATGGGTTCGGCTTCTTTTCTTCCTAGAAGGTTGATATGTTCTTTTCATAAAGTGGTTAAATTTATATAAAATTTCGCCCTTTATAATAATTAAATATATAAATAGCAAATAGAAGATTTATAAATAACATGAACCATTATGGAAAAAGCTAAGAAAACTAAAATAATAATAGGTTTATCATACTTAGTTTTACTTACTATATTTGTGTTATTGTTTTTTTCTAAATTTAGTATCCAAGAAATAACTTCTTATGAGTTCATTAAAGAAAACAGATTGTATTTTTTAAAATTAAAAAATTCTAATTTGTTTTTAATATCCATAATTTTTTTAATTTTCACAATATTATGGGTTTTTCCATTTTTAGGTTTTGGTTCTCCAATTGCATTACTAGGAGGATTTATTTTTGGCAAATGGTTGGGCACTATAATCGTGGTCATAGGCATGAGTGTTGGTGCAACATTTCTTTATATTTTTGGAAACTATTTTCTAAAAAATTTAATTAGAGATAAATTTTTAAATAAATATCAAAATCTAGAGAGAAAATTTAAAAAGTCTGAATTTTATTATCTTTTAATATATAGATTCATTGGAGGAATACCTTGGCAACTAAGTTGTATTTTGCCTACAATTTTTGATGTTCGAGTAAAAAATTTTTTTTTCGCATCATTAATAGGAATTATACCTCAAATTTTTTTAGCTGTTTCCTTAGGTAGTGGTTTGGAAAAAGTAATAGAGCAAAATTCACAAGTTCCTAAAATTACAGATATAGTTTTTTCGCCTGAAATATATATTCCAATTTTAGCCTTTTTTAGTTTAGTTTTGATCACAATTTTTCTTAGAAAGTCTTTTTATAAAAATTAGTGGTGCTCCCACCAAGAATCGAACTTGGAATTTATCCTTACCATGGACACGTTATGCCATTTAACTATAGGAGCATTTGGATCAATTCTATTTTTTATTGATAATAAAGCATTTTTTCCAAATTATTGCCTTAATTTTTTGATTAATATGATTTATATCTAACCAGGGAAATTTTATGGGTATTCATTACGATTATAAATCAACCAAAAGTGCTAAGCTCATGGAAAAGCAAGCGAAAAGAGAAAGAAAACTTGCTGAAAAAAAAGCAAAAAGATTAGCAAAAGAAAGCCCTAAAAAAGATGATAATAAGGATAAAGCTCTAGATGCATCTAAACCAATAACTTTAGATTTCCTTACAAATCCTAACAAAGAGTGAAAGAAAAAATTGATAAAATAAAAGATAGGAAAAATAGAGAGGCTGTAGCACTACGTGACAATTTAAAAAGAAGAAAAATTTTTCAAAAAAAAATAAAAAGAAATAAAAGCAATGTCTATTAAACCTGACACTTGGATTAAAAAAATGTGTAAAGAGCATAACATGATCGAACCTTTTTTGGATCATCAGGTTTCTGAGGGAAAAATATCATATGGGCTAAGTAGTATGGGTTACGATGTCAGAATTTCTGATGAATATAGAATATTTACAAATGTCAACAGTTCGTTAGTAGATCCAAAAAACTTTTCTGATGAAAACTTTATTGAGCGAAAGGGACCATATTGTATTATTCCACCAAATTCATTTGTTTTGGCTAAGACCATTGAATATTTTAGAATTCCGAAAGATGTTCTTTGTATATGTGTTGGAAAAAGCACGTATGCTCGAACTGGAATAATCTGCAATGTTACCCCCATTGAAAACGAGTTTGAAGGAAACATCGTAATCGAGCTCAGCAACACAACTCCTAATCCCGCAAAGATTTATTCAAACGAGGGTATTGCTCAATTTTTGTTTTTTAAATCAGATACCCAACCAGAAACAACATATAAATCAAAAAACGGCAAATATCAGGGACAAACCACCATACAGGTTGCTAAAATAAAAAAGTAATTTATGGATAAATTTCTGATCAATGGTCCTTGTAAAATCAAGGGTAAAGTCTCAATTTCAGGCAGTAAGAATGCATCTCTACCAATTCTTGCAGCAACCCTACTATTTGACAAACCAGTAATTATAAAAAATTTACCTAGAGTAAGAGATATAGATACCATGCTTAATTTATTAAAATCTCTTGGATCAAAAATAATTTTATCTAATGACAGAAAAACTGCAAAAATTATTAATAAAAAGAATATGAAAACTTTTGCAAGTTATGCACTTGTAAAAACAATGAGAGGTTCAATATTGGTATTGGGTCCATTAATTTCTAAATTTTATAAATCTAAAATATCTTTACCCGGTGGATGTCTTATAGGTGCGAGACCTGTAAATTATCATCTTAGTGCATTAAAGCAATTAGGAATGGAATATAAAATAAGAGATGGATATATTTTAGCTAAATCAAACGGAAGACTTAAAGGTAAAAAAATAAAGTTTCCTAATATTAGTGTAGGTGCTACAGAAAATTCTATAATAGCTGCATGTTTAGCTAGAGGCAAAACAATTTTGAAAAATTGTGCCGTGGAACCTGAAATTAAAGATTTAACACAATTTTTGAATAAAGCTGGAGCCAATATAAAATGGTCTGGCAGAACCTGCACCATCATAGGAGTTAATTCTCTCAATCAAACTATTCATACAGTTATGGCTGATAGAATAGAAGCGGGAACTTTTTGTGTAGCGGCAACGCTCGCTAAAGGTATTCTACAAATTAAAAATTTAGACCCAAAAATAATTTCTACTGAAATAGAACTATTAAAAAAAGTCGGGGCGAAGATTAAGATTTCGAATAACAAAATTTTTATAAAAGGACCTGACAAAATTAAACCAATTAAAAATATAAAAACTAAAGAGTTTCCAGGCATTCCAACAGATCTTCAAGCTCAATTAATGGTATTAATGTGCAAGAGTGTCGGGAAAAGTTCTATAACCGAAAGTATTTTTGAGAATAGATTTATGCATGTTGCTGAGTTGCAAAGATTAGGTGCGAAAATAAATATTCAAAATAATAAAGCATTGATTGAGGGTAATACAAAATTTGTTGGTGCCGAATTAATGTCTAGTGATCTAAGAGCCAGCGTTGCTTTAGTATTAGCCGCAATGGTGGCGAATGGCAAAAGTATTGTTGGAAGAGTCTATCACTTAGAAAGAGGATATGAAAATATTGAAAATAAATTACAAAAAATTGGTGTTAAAATTAAAAGATTGAAATAATGAGTAAATATTTCGCAAAAATAATTGCAAATGACCAGGATGGGCTACAGATGATTTCTGCTTGTAGTTCCGGCGCAAAAGTTAAAGTGACAGACATAAAGTATCTGGCATCTAATAAGGTTTTTTTGTTATCAATTGAAAGAACTAAAATTGAAACTGATCAAGAAGGTAAGAAAATCAATAGTATCTGTCGGTTTGATTTTGTTGATAAAGTAAGATCAAAAAATATCAATCAATCGAATAAAGATTTAGTTTTAGAATTAATTGGAATTGATTATTTGAAAAATAATGATGATTATGAAATAAATCTTATTTTTAATAATAATGCCTACATAGCTTTAACAACAGAAACGATCGAAGCTCGGCTAGAGGATCAAAACGAAATAAAATGATTATGAAAATATTAAATAGTAAATCTAGGAATTTTGATAAAAATTTGGATTATTTACTTTTTAAAAGGAGAAAAAGTATTAAATCTGACAGAGTCTCTGTAACTAACATTATTAATGATGTTAAAAAGAATGGTGATAAAGCATTAATTAAATATGAAAAGAAATTTAATCGAAATACTAAAATTATTCCCAGTGCCACAAAAATTACTAAATTAATAAAGTCATTAAATCCTAATGTTAAAAAAGCGATCGACACAGCCTATAATCGAATTTACAAATTTCATTCTTTACAAAAATTTAAGAATATTTCGTATACAGATAAATTCAAAAATAAACTTGAGTATAAATATTTGCCATTAGAATCTGTGGCAATTTATGTTCCTGGTTCACTTGTATCCTATCCATCAAGTGTGCTTATGAATGCTATACCAGCAGTTGTTGCGGGAGTTAAAAGAATTGTAATGATAAACCCGGGTTTTAAGGGAAATCAAAATCCAGCTGTTTTATACGCAGCAAGAAAATGTAAAATCAAAGAAATTTACTCAATTGGTGGTCCATCCGCCATAGCAGCAGTTTCTTATGGAACTAAAAAAATTAAAAGAGTTGATAAAATAGTTGGACCTGGAAATTCATATGTAGCTGCTGCAAAAAAAGAAGTTTTTGGGGATGTTGGTATCGAAGGCATGACTGCAGGTCCTTCTGAAATAACTATCGTTTGTGATAAATTCTCAAATCCTGAATGGACTGCAAGTGATTTAATTGGTCAAGCAGAACATGATCCTCAAGCACAATGTATATTAATTTCAAAAGACAAAAAACTAATTAGTAAAGTTCAAATGGAAATTTCAAAACAATTAAAAAGTATTCCAAGAAAATCTGTGGCAAAAAAAAGTTTAATGAGAAATGGAATTTTAATGTATGTAGCAAATGATAGTAAAATAATTAATATCGTAAATAAAATTGCACCTGAGCACTTGGAATTAAACGTAAAAAACTACAAATCTTTTATACCAAAAATTAAAAATTCTGGTTCAATATGCTTGGGAAAATATGCTGTTATGGCAATGACAGATTATAACATTGGATCAAATCATATATTGCCAACCAATGGCTCTGCAAAATATTCTAGCGGCATAAGTGTTAATGAATTTTATAAAAGAATTTCTTACATAAACTTATCAAAAAAGGGTATTGAAAGTCTTGGTCCATCAGTTATAACTCTTGCAAATTACGAAGGGTTAGCAGGACATGCTCAATCTGTAAAAAAAAGAATAAGGAGAAAATAAATTGTCAAAACAAGACTTATTAGAATTTAAGGGCAAAGTTATTGATTTATTACCTAATGCTATGTTTAGAGTGCAATTAGAAAATGGTCATACAGTAACCGCCCATACTGCAGGAAAGTTACGGGGCTAGTCCCCAACTTTAACTAGTTGGGGACTAGTCTTATAGACTGAAAAAATAGAATTAGGGTGTTACAGGGTGACAATGTGACGGTAGAAATGACCCCATACGATCTGACTAAGGGAAGAATAATTTTTAGGGGATAGTTAGAAAAATAAGGGCCTTTGGTATAGCTGGTGCGTACGTTAGACTGAAAATCTAAAAGACCAAGTTCGATTCTTGGAGGGCCCACCACAAAAGTTTCGCCTTGAAATAACTGCAAAAGAAATTAATCTCTTGAGATAATAAATAACAAAAGGACGAGTAAATAAGATGAGTACAACATTAAAAGGCACTGTAAAATGGTTCAATTCTAAGAAGGGATTCGGATTCATTGAAAGAGAAGATAAAGAAAAGGATGCGTTTGTACATGCAAGCGCTGTAAAAGCTGGAGGTATGAGATACCTTTCTGAAGGAGACAAATTAGAGTTTACTTTGGAGGATGGTCCGAAAGGCCCCTCAGCAGTAAATTTAAAAAAATTAGACTAATTTTCTAAAATTATAAAAAGGGCGATATATCTACTAGTTGATATACGTCCTTTTCTTTTAGGGGTTGCATTATCATTTTTTTTGTCTAAAAAGCTCTTAATGAAAAAAACTGAGTTAAGCAAATTAGCAATCAAAAGTACTTTAAGAAAAGCTCTTAAAGGAATTAGTAGAGTTGCGCACACTCACTTCCATGCTGGCTAAAGCTAGCGAATAATCACTTATATTATATTTTTAAATAACAACAAAATAAGATAAAACAAAAAGGATACGCTCCCGTGGTGTAATGGTAGTCACGATTCTCTGTGGAAGAATAGGTAGTAGTTCAATTCTACTCGGGAGTACCAAAAAGATGAATAAAGAAAACAAATTAATTCCTGGATTACCCTCAGGTTTTGAAGATAGATGGAATAAAACATTAATTCTCAAAAAAAGACTACTAAAAGTCATTGAGAATAATTTTGTTAAATATGGATTTGATCCATTAGAAACTCCATCATTTGAAATTAGTGAAAATATAGGCTCCTTCCTTGCAGAGGATGAGAACAATCCTATGTCTGATGTGTTTACATTTGATGATGGTGGAAAAAATATTACTTTAAGATATGATTTATCAAGTCCACTTGCTAGATTTGTTGCACAGAATAATCAAGAACTTCCCTCAATATATAAAAGATATGCAATCCAAAACGTATTTAGAAATGAAAAATCTGGAAATGCTAGGTACAGGGAATTTACTCAAGCAGATTGTGATATAGTTGGAAATGTTAATCCAGCACAAGCTAATGCGGAGCTTTGTAATTTAATTTCAAGTACACTTTTAGACTGTGGTTTAAAAAAAGATCAATTTACTATCAATGTCAGTAACAGAAAAATCGTTCAAGGTTTGATTGAAGATTTGAAAATTGAAAAAGATAAACAAATCAAAGTAATGAGAGCTATAGACAAACTCGACAAACCTGGGTTTGGTTTAAAGGGTGTTGAAGAATTATTAAAAAAAGAAAGAAAAGATAAAAGTGGAGCTATAACAAAAGGAGCAAACTTAAATGATGAGCAAGCTTCAAAAATCTTAAATTTTTTAAAGATTAAAGATTTAAAGGAACTTAAAGAAAATTTTAAAAATCCTATTACCCAAGAGGGCACTAAAGAATTAGAGGAATTATTTGAAGTTTTAAAATTTGGAAATTACTTTGATCAAGTAAAAACTAATTTTACGATAGTTAGAGGTCTAGATTATTACGATGGGTTTTGTGTTGAAACCAATCTAAATTTTAAAGCAAAAAATATTAAAGGTAAGGAAATTGATATTGGAAGTATCTGCTCTGGTGGACAGTATAATAAATTAATTTCAAGATTTAAGGGTGTAGATATTCCTGGGACAGGTGTAAGTATTGGTGTTGATAGATTGCTATTTGCTATGATGCAACTAAATCAAGTAGAAGTTGATACACAAAATCCAGTTATTGTTTGTGTAATGGATGAAAAATATTTAAAAAATTATTACGAAATTTTAGATAATTTAAGAAAAAATAATATCAATTCTGAAATATTTTTGGATAGTAAAAAAAATCTAGGTAAGCAACTTACTTATGCTAACAAAAGAGAATGTCCAGTTGCAGTTATCTGTGGTGAAAATGAATTTAAAGATAATAAAATAACATTAAAAAATCTACTTGGGGCTAAAGGGGAGAATAACCAAATTACATTTCCAAAAGAAAATTTAATAAATGAAATCAAAAAATTTATCTAACAAAATCCTTAGATCAGTTCAGTCTAAAGGATTTAAATATATTGAATTACCGTCAGTTATTGAGACTAATCACATAGTTCAAAGGTCCGGTGAAAGTTTTAGAAAATTTATTTTTTCATTTACAGATCAGACAGGTAATGAATTATGTTTGAGACCTGACCTTACCATTGTGTCCTGTCTTCGATATTTAGAAAACAATTTAAAAGGCAAAGAAAAAATATTTTATAGCGGACAGGCTTATAGAAAATCTCAAAATAAAAAGGACTCTATAATCCGAAATCAGGTTGGTTTTGAGATTATAGGATCAAAAGATGAAAAAAATGATGACAAAGAAATAATAAGCACATCAATTAAATCGCTAAAAAATTTAAAATACTCAACTGGCACACTCACCATTGGTAATGTGGAAATTTTCAATCTTCTAATATCTAAATTAGATATACCGAAAAGATGGAAATTAAGACTTACAAGACATTTTTGGCGAGAAGATTATTTCGGTGATTTACTAAAAAGATTAGAGACAAATTCTGATGTAGATCCAACTATTGTTGAAGTTGATAAAAGACGATATTTAAGAATGTTAAAGGATGATCAATCATCTATTGTTGCAGGTAGAACATTAAAAGAAATTTTAGAAAGGTTTGATAATAAGATTAAGGACCCAAGAAGAGCAAGTAAAGGAAGCAATACATCAAAAATTATCAAAGAGTTTTTGAAAATTAAATGTCCAATAAATAAAGCTGCAAAGGAGTTAAATAAATTTTTTAAAAAACATAAAATAAATCTTTTTGTTGATCAGAAATATTTTCCTATCTCAAAAAACAAAATATCTAAATTAAATGTAGTTTTCTCAAGTGCCTTTGGTAGACAATTAGAATATTACACTGGCATAGTTTTTAAAATAGACATCAAATCAAAGTCGAAAATTATTAATTGTTGTAATGGTGGTCGTTATGACAAATTAATTTCCGATCTTGGCTCAAAAAAGCAGGTACCAGCTGTCGGAGCAGCTTTTAATTTTAATTATAAGCAATGAAAGATTTAATAAACATTGGGATTCCTAGTAAAGGACGTTTGAAAATTGGAATTTTAGATATTTTTCAAAAAAAAAAGTTAAAGCTTATTTCTGAGCGAGGGGAAAGAGATTTGATAGGTTCAATAAAAAATAAATCAAATATAAAAATTTTATATTTGCACGCTAGAGAAATTATTGAAAGATTGGGAGATGGCTCTTTAGATATTGGTTTTTCCGGTTTTGATTTATTAAAAGAGAGTGAGATAAATACTCGAAACAAGATAAATGTTGTCAAAAAACTTAATTTTGGAAAAGCTAATTTAGTTGTAGCTATACCAGATCCCTGGATTGATGTTCAAACAATTGCTGACCTAGAAGAAATTGCATTTGAATTTAGAGATAAAAAGAAAAAAAGATTAAGGGTTGCAACTAAGTATCCAAATTTAACTAGGGATTTTTTATTTTCAAAAGGTGTTACCCAATTTAAATTGATCGAAAGTTTGGGGGCAACCGAGGCGTACCCTTTTACTGGTTCAGCTGAATTAATTACAGACATAACATCTACAGGTGAAACTCTTAAGGCAAATAACTTACGTATATTGAAAGATGGAGAAATCTTAAAATCTCAAGCTTGTATTTTCATTTCAAAGAAAAACAGTAAAAGGAAGGGATTAAAAAACTTGATTAGACTACTTTCCAAGTAATTTATCTTTAAAATAAATAAGAATAATTTTGATTATATTTAGATTTCTTACAACAGCATATAAAGCAATAATTGAACCTAAAAAAAAAAGTACTTTAAACAAAAAAATAATATCCATATTTATTTTTTATTTTTTAATGACAACAACCAATCTTGATATCTCATTGAACCTTTAAAAGAGTCTCTTCTACCCTTCCAATAGAGTTTTTTACTACCTTTAGCACTTTTGATATATCCTTGAATTTGCTTCATGGTAAGGCCGTTTTGTTTTGGTTCCTTTATTCTTTTTTTTTTCATAAATTATAATTTTTCAGTATTAGTAATGATCTCTTTACACAGTTTATTAGCTTTAGAAATTGAAACAACAAGATTTTCTAATTTCCAATTATTTAAACGGATATCAAAATATTTTTCAGCCTTAAAATTAATCCCGTCAACAATTTCAATTTCATATTTTTTTTCCTCTATATAAAATTCATTTAAAAAATATACATAATCCCTAATAGGAAACACACCCAAACTAAACATTACTTTATAACCTCTGGAGAAAGATTTGATATCTTCAACTTTGGCTGTGAGATCTAGACCATTTAATCTTATTGGTAAATGTTTATGTAAAAGTTGTTTTATATCACCTGGTTTTTCAAAAGTTAAAAATGTAAATGTATTCCAAATTTTATTACAATTGTCTTCTGCAAGAATAAAAAAACTTAAAGCATCCCCGTGTTGAATTTCGCCTGACACTTTTGCATATGTGAGTTTTTCAAACTTTTTTATAGTCCATTTTTCATCAGCCTTAGATAAATTTTTATAATTTATAAGTAGCGAGAAAATGAAAATTATTGATAAAAAAAAAATATAATGACTAATTTTATTTTTCATCATTAATATTTTTTTCTATTGTTTTTAGTTCTTCTATGCCTTCCATAGTATTACTTAAAATTTCGGACAGTGTTTTTTTTGATTTTGTTACAACGTTTCCTGAGTTGTATGTAAATCTGGTCAAAGGTTTGTGATTAGTTTTGAACATAAATAATAACTGATCTTTATCTTTTTTTCTCACACGAATATAAACACACCATTTACATGAACTTTCAGAATTTTGTTTTTCAAATTCAATTTCCATATCATCTATAGAAATAACTTTTGTCATTAATGAAGTGTATCTCCGTCAAATTCAAATACTTGTTTTAAAGTTTTTTCGGAACAAAGTTTACATTCTTCCATTACTTCTTTACCAAGATAAAACTTTCCAATTTGAATTATTGTTTTCACATTTTTTACCTTTTTGGAGCCTTCACAAGCAGGACATTGAATTAGAAGTTTATTTTTTTGCATCTGATTTTTCATTTTCTATTTCCTTTTCAATTTTCTTAATTCTTTCGTATCTTGCTAAGATGAAATGAGCATCAATCATACCTTGAGCTATTAAGATAAAAATACCACACTTGATTAAGAAAGAGTTTTCTTGAATTATACCACTTGCTAAAAACAAACATCCTGCATTAGCTAATACAAAAAATATATTCCTAGCTGCATAAGGAACCTTTTCATCTTTTCCAAAAAAGTAAAATATTAAGCATGCTTGAAAAATTAATGTAGCTTTTGCAGCAAATAACATTGCTTTAAGCAGTAAAGGATCTGCAATCAATTAGGTCTCCTCTGATCAGATTTAAATATTTTATCAAAATTTTTGTAAAAACTTTTTTTCTTCTTTGTTATTTCGGTATCTTTCCAATTTTGTACGTCATTAATAAAGTTTTCATCACCTAGGTCTGAGTTTACTAAATCAGCATCAAACTTTATTTTTACTGTTAATGGAAGATTGGTAATTTGACCGGATACAATACCCTGACCATTAGCAAAATTAGGTAGCTGTCTTGCAACTTCATCATCCCAATTTTCCATTGTATTCTTTACAAATCTTTGATCTCTTTCATTTTTTAATCTTAGGATAATGTAAGAGTTCATCTGACTGCATACTGTCTCATCCAATTTATATGGCCTTTGAGTTACAATCATTAAACCCACACCAAACTTTCTTCCTTCAGTTGATATTTTTTTTATTGTTTCAACTGACGGATACCCATCTTGTCCTTCAGCTCTAGAAGGTATGAAATTTTGGGCTTCTTCTACAATTGTGAAAAAAGGTGGTATAGTTTTGTTACCAGCAGACCTGTGATTAAAAAGGTTTTCAAGTAGTATAGAAACAATTGTACTTGAAGGAAGACTTTCATAGCCTTTTAAATAGAGGATAGATACTTGTGACTTTGAGATAATATTTTCTGGTTGTGAGTAAGAATCTGGTAATTCCTCAAATTTTAAGTGTGGGAATTTTTCCATATTTTCTTTGTTGTCTTTTTCCATTTTTTTAAGTTTAGATTGAACAACTCTTAAACTTCTTGCTACAACCCCCATAGTAGTAGCGCCAGTGTTCCCAATCCCATTCATTCCAGCGGAAGACTTATTTCTCTTATTTGCTGCAGCTGTATTAGCTCTATCAATCAATACATTAATATAATCCATTAAATTTTGTCCCGACTCATAAGGAATGTTGTCCAATAACCAATTTAAGAAATCATATTGAGGATCAGTCAGTTTTTTTCCAAGCTTTTCTATAAGTGCAAATATTACTTCCTTGTTATTAGATGGAGCGGAAATTTTTGGATAAAATAATTTAATTGCATGTTTAGGAAATAATTTTTTAGCTTGTTTAACAATGCCTAAATAATCTCCATGAGGATCAATAATAAGAATTGGATAATCTTTGTGCATCAATTCTCTCATCAGACGTCTTGTAGCTACACTCTTTCCTGAACCGGTCATTCCAATCACTAGAACGTGTCGGCTTACCATATTATCTGCAGATACAAATACATCTATGTCTTCTCGAGCAACAAGTTTACCAATCAAAATTGGATTTTTGGAGTTCATTTCTGAGTTTAATAGAGAAGCCAAATCTTTTTTGGCAGGATATTTTATTGTTCCTCCAGGAGCTACCGGATAATTGATTGGTAATAAAAGCATTTTTTCACCAACCTGGTTTTTAGTATAACCAAGATTTGTTACCATACAAATAGAGTCATTTTTTGTGAGTGGCAAGATAGTATCTTGAATATTGATATTTTCCTCTGTGAGCTCTTTGGTTGCTTCATTAGGTAAAAAATCGTTTGAGGAAATAATTTCTGTTATTCTTCCCCAAACAATTACATCAATAACCTTACCTTCTCCAGTAGGTAGTTTTGCTTCAGCAGCAACAATATCACCTTTTTTTGCTTTGTATTTTTTTAGGTAAAATGTGTAACTGTCTATAACTGGCTGACCCAATATAGTTCCAATTGATGTCCAAGGTTCTGTTATTTTTTTATCTAGCATTTATTGAAAGCCTCCCTGCTTTTGGTCTGTTTTTAAATTTTCTTCCACCATCTGAAATAGATTTCAGTGCTGAAATAATTGTTGTTGGATCTTTAGAGTTTAGAGCAAGATTTAAATAATATTTTTGATAATATCCTTTAGCTGCTTTACCAAGCCAAGAATGAATTCTTGCAGCTTTGTCTATTACATCAAGACCTGCTGGAAAACCATAATTTGGTAGTAATTTACTTGTAGCTAAAATGTACTCATAATCTTTATGAAGTTTTTTTGGATTATTTAGAGACTCGATTCTTATTGGGCTTTGATTTTTATTAGTTCTTAAATAGCCAATAAATACTTTTGGGAAATTATTCATTTGTTCTTCCCAATCACCCCACGCTTTAGATGGAATTTGTTTTTCTACTTCTAAAGGTTTTAGGGCCTGACAATCTGATAAAATTAATTCAAATAAAGTTGCATCATTTATTTTATATCGTTTGATTAAGCTAATTGTTTTATCAAAAATGACATCATCAATTAATTTTTTTTGTTTGGCACGATATAAAAGATTTCTTAAATAGATTGTAGAGCCTGTTTTTTCTACAATGCCAAAAATATTGAATTTAGCTTTTTTGATATAGTTAATAGAATTTAAATAGACGTTGATAAAATGTCTGTCTTGGTCATTAATCTCTTTTTTTTTGAAGAATGGCAAAATATATTTTATTACTTCCTTTTTAAATAACGGGAATTCTGGTCCACTAAATGGCATAATTGGAGTTTGTAATGGCCCGTGCAATAATAAATATTCGAATTTTTCATTTTCATAAACATGTCTAGCAACTGCAGCTGTCTCAAATGTAATTCTTGCAGCATCCTTTTTTTTGGTAAGAAGTTGATTATCCTCATAAGGATCTTCATCTAAATCATAAAGGTTTTTTTCTGGATCATATAGATTTCCAACAAATTTTACTGTCTCTCTAAATAATTCTCTTCGTTCAAGTAATTCATCAGGTTTTACTATATAGGTGTTCGCTCTAATTGCAAAAGGAGCTGAACTAGATAAAAAGCTGCTGTAAGCACCACCATCAACAAATGCAAATTTATGTTTTTTTGCATTTTCCCAATATTTTTTACCTTCATAACTGACATCAAAAATTAATTTTTCGGTTTCTAGAATTTTTTTATAACCTCAACTAGTTCTGAGGTAACTTTCATAAAATTCTGTTGCACCTTAGGTGAAGGAGCTTTGATTGAATTTTTAATAAAATTAGAAAATAAAGATGAATTGTTATTGATTATTTGTTTCAAATTTTACCTCCACAAAAATATTGAATTTTGGTTCCTCGAATATTTGTTCGAATAGTTAATTTTTTATTTGAAAATTTGTTAAATCGTCTTTTTAAGATTTGTTTAAATACCCAGCACGACTTTCTGTTAGTAAAGCTTCTTAAATGAATTTTTGTAATTTTGTTTTTAGTCTTAGTATTGCAGCTGTTGGACCCTTGGTTATGAAAGAAAGGAAAATGAAGGGAGCCAAGGGTACGAGGCGTTGCCGCTACTCGACAGCTGCTTTTACTAAAGCTAATTACATTATTTGAAGTAGACCTCCTATGTTTATGTTTGTTATTAATTTGCATATTATTGAGATATTCGTGATTATTCCAATTCCAAGTCTTTTTTATTTTTAATTAAAATTTTTTTCAATTCAGTAAAACTTTTCTCAGATATTTGTCTTACTCTTTCTGATGAAATATTAAATTTTTTACCTAATTTAGTTAATGATAATTCTTCGTTTGTACCTAATTCACTTAATTTAGTGCAATTTAAAATTTCTTTTTCACGAAGCGGAAGAGATTCTAAAAAATTGTTTTTAATTTTATTAAATTTTTCTATATTAAAATTTTTATTTACTTTTTCTTCAATATTTTCATTTGATGGAGTTAAGTCCCATTTATTTTCATTATCTTTATCATTTTCCTGATTATTGATTTCTTCATCACCAGATTCTGTTTTTGTATTGATAAATTTATCTATTAATTTTATTTCATTTATTTCAATATCAGTTTCTTTAGAAATAGATTTATAGTCATTTTCAGAAAGAAATTTTTTATTAAATTTAAATTCAGGTATTTTTGAATATACACGTCTTGTGCTATCAGAGTCAGGAAGCTTACCGCAAATCCTGTTTGTATTTAAAAGTCTTAAGTGTGTTTTAAGTTTAAATTGAAGCTGATTACTTGCAAAAACGCAAAAGTTAAATTTGTCTTTATGTTTGAAATTTGTTTTACTATTGGTATCCCACAAGTATTTTTCAGTTGCTTCCCAGACAATCAAATGAGCTGTTGATCTTATGTCTTGTAAAGAGTCATCATTTATTTTTGAATTTTCGTTTGATTTAATCAAATACCTGTCAGGTCTGTATTTTTTGTTAAATGAAATAATGATATTTTCTAAAACAGTTCTATCAGAATTTACTTTATGATTTAAGTAGTGATTGAATAGTTTAAGCCTAGCTTTGGCAGCTACATTTTTATCAGTAATGTCTGCGGTGGGCAGCGCACCTGATGTAATATTTTTCATACTAGTGCTGCCGAGTGAAGCTTATACTACAAAAAAGTGGCAAAACTTCGGTATCAATAAATAAATTATCGATTTTATATAGATATGCGTTAATTTTTAAATCGCAAGTGCTAAGATACTTTTTTCTCTATTATATCTTCCCCGGCTATAAATTTGTCAAAAAGAGGTTTGTTTTCAACGTTTTTTGCCCATTCTTCGACAATTTCTTTACAACTTTCAGTAGTCTGTCTAGTTAATCTTCTAGGAAGGGTTGTTTTTCCTTTGCCATCTAAAATATTTAATCCTTGTGACACCTCTACAATTAGTAATGTTCTGTCTCTAAGAGCTTTTTCCAAAACATGATTATTGTCAAAGAAGAAAAAAATAAATCTATCATGTAACCCACTGTAAAATGCGTCTTGGTCTTTGACCATAACTATTGTCTTAACAGTCTCTAAAACTTTGTAAAAATTACGCAAATCCTCTTTTAATTTTTGATGTGGTTCAAAATCAATTATATTCGATTTATTCTTATATCTTGTTAAATACTCATTTTTAATAGCGCTTATAAAAAAACTTTTGGTTTTTGATTTTGATAGTAAAGTATTGAAAAATTTTAAACTTTTATTCCATTGATTAATTTGTTTTTTGTTTTGATCTACAACAACACCTGGAACATGCCTATCTACAAAAAATACTGATTTACTAAGTTTTAACATTTTATCTAATTTAAAAATGAGATCTTCTTTACCTTTTCTATTACTCCATAAATCCTCAGTTTTTTCTTTTATCGTTTTTTTTAAATTTTTATTATTTATTATGTCATGACATGTAATTGAGAAAGGGATTTCCGAAATGTACTCATTATTTCCGCAAAATATAAAATCTGCGATTTTTTCTTTATTAGAGAATATAGATTTACATCCACTACTAATAAATTCTGTTAGGAAGAAATCTATTAAATGAGAATTTGGACCAGATAAACCATGAACTTTATTTAATATATCTTCTTTACCACAATAAAAAATATTTTCCTTGTTCTGAAATTTTTCTTTAAAAAAATCATAAATTACTTGTGATTGTTCTGTATTTATATTAGAGCGCCAATCATTGAAAAATTTATCTGTAAATAAATAGGTATAAATCATTTTAATTAACAAATTCTCTTCTTCTCTCTGCAAATAAATTATCATGCCAAGGAGTTGTATATTGACCAAATTTATTAATATTAATTTTATTTACTTTTGAACCATTTTTATCGTCAGGGGTAATATAATTTACCGAAACATGTTCTGGTTTTAAATTTTCTTTTCTAATAGATCTTAGAATTCTTAATAAAAAATCTTCACTATGAGTTTCAATTATAAATTGATTATTTCTTAATGTCGAGGACTCTACAATTAAATCAGCTAAATCTGCTTCAATTTTAGGGTGGAGATGTACTTCCGGTTCCTCAATTAAAATAATCTTATTTTTTGCTATTATACACTGAACTATAAAAGGGAGAATTAAAGGGTAACCTAAACCAACGTGCATACTTGAAATTTTAATCTTAGCATTTTTAGGAAGAAATATTATTTCATAATAATTTCCTGATTTTTGAATATCAACTTTGTAAGGAATTTCTAGTTTTTCAAACCATTTATTAGTTGCTTTGTTAATTTCAGGATTGGCCAATAATTCTCCTAGATTTTCAGCTGAGGGCCCTACGTAATCTGTCTGAAGACCTTTAACGAAGTATCTTTTTGGTATTTGTCTAAGTCCAGGAGCAACTAAAAATTTATCCATTGCCTTTTTAACATTTGCCATTACTGCAGATCTTCCTCCACCAAATCTATTATGGTATCCATTAAATATATTTACTTCTCGAAATTCCTCAGGATGTGATGATATCAAAAAGCTTAAGATATTTATTAAAAGATTCTCACCTTTTTGCTCTCTAAATTGATTACGTTTTTTATTTTTAATATTGGGTAAAGTCATGAAATAACCATTAAAAAAAATAGTTTCTTTTGATTTGGCGCATATATCTTTAGTAAAAAAATTAATAAACTCTTTTTTAGAAAATGTTTTCTTTTTAAAAAAATTAATCAATTTTTTAATGTCATTTTCTAATTCTTTTGTTAGTGCTATTAGATCATTTAAATCTTCGTCAAAATCAATAAATTGATCATCATAAACCTTAAACAATGTATCTTGTATTTTTTTGAAAGCAGATAACTGTTTAGATAAATTTCCTTTACATTCTTTTCTAATTTTCTGTACTTCCCTCCCTAAAGGTTCCATAGATTTTCTATGAGACATAAAACCTTCATATATAAAAAGTTCATCCTTCTTATTTTTCTTATTTTTCTTTTTTAATTCAGCTTTAAGTGATTTTTTTTTTTTATATAAATATTTTAAAAATTCTTGATAAAATTCGTAAAAAATTTTATTTAAATTTGCTTTTTTTATTTCTAAAAAAAATTCCTCTATTGCTTTAATCTTTATGTTTTCTGTCTTAAATTCTGTTGTATAATAGTATGGATGATAGACACTTTTATAAATTGAGTCATCTAAAAATTTTTGTGATCTTTGTCTAATAAAATAATCTCCCGAGTGAAATCTCTGCCCTTGTCTTATTGCTTTACCTAAATCACTTTTATCTTCAAAAAATTTATATTTTGGTAAATTTATAGTAATTTCACCATCTTTATTTGAGTAATTAATTTTACTTAAAATAGTTCTTTCCTTAACTAAATTTTTTCCAGTATAAAAATTTTTCTTAAATTGAAATGTGTAATTTAAGGATCTTTTACTTTCTAAAATTTTATCAACATGATTTTGATAAATTCCAGTTTCAACTCCAAGAGATATTTTAGCATTAAGATCACCATTATTTACAATTCCTGCATAACCAACATCAATATCTAAACCACCTTTCCCTCTTAGATCAGTGGGTGACTCATAATTAAAAGGAGTTAATTTATCAAAACCATAACTTTGTCTAAATAATCTAAGAGCCTGATTAATTGTACTTTTCCCAGAACTATTTTTTCCGAAAATAAGATTTATCATAGGAGCAAATTTGATATCATTTTCTCCTCTAAAAGCTTTTAAATTACTAATTTTTGCTTTTGATATGAAAATTCTAGGTAAAATATCTTTAGTTCTTTTAATAGTTTTCTTTTTTTTCATATCTTAAAGATATACGTTGAGATTCTATTAATCAATTTTGAATTATATTTGATATTTGAATAATCACGTATATCTTTGATGTTATGGACATGATTCTTTTAATTATCTTAGTTTTATTGCTTAGTGCAACTTTAGGTATTTTATACTTAAATTTGAGGTCAAAACCTAAAGATGAAAGTGAGAATAAAGAAGCTGAGGAATTAGCCAATTTAAATGCTGAAATAGTAAGATTAAAAGACAGCCTTAATTCTACAATAAATACATCTCTGAGTTCGATGTCTACCTCATTTAATTCTTTATCAACTGGAGTTACAAAGGATATGACTGAGGCACTTACCAAAGTTGACGAGAAAGTTGGGAATTTTAATCAACAAGTGCAGTTATTAAATCAAAGTCAAGAGGGGATTACTAAAATTTTAGCAGGGGTTAAAAAGTATGGAACCTTAGCTGAATATTCTTTGGATGCTTTAATCAAGGATTTATTACCGGCATCTCAATTTATGACCAATGTCAAAATGAAAGAAGATACAAGTGAAAACGTAGAATTTGCAATCAAGCTTCAAGGAGATGTTTTGGTTCCGGTAGACTCTCATTTTCCAGTAGAAAAATTTAAGGCAATCACTGATGCATATGATGCAGATGATAAGAAGGCAGTTGCTGATGCTAGAACAAAATTAGCAAGTGCATTTAAGGCTAAAGCAAAAAGTGTCATGGAGAAATATATTGTTCCTCCTAAAACCTCAAATTTTGCAATAGTGTACGCTCCTACAGAAAGTCTTTATAAAGAATTAACTGAGTATCAAGATCCAAGCACTAAAGAGCTATTAACTCAAGAATTGATGAAAAAATATAAAATAGTAATTTGTGGCCCAAATACTCTTTCAGCTTATTTACAGTCTTTACACATGGGCTTTCAGTCTCTTAAAATTTCAAAACACGCAACAGAGATCTATGATCATTTAAAAACTATAAGCACAAGATTTTCTAGTCATTTTGATAATATTTATAAATTAAGAAAAAAACTTGAAGAGGCCATGACAGTTGTTGATAGTTTTGGAAAAGATGCAAGATCAATTACTAGAACTTTAGAAAATATAAAAGATCCCGAGCAAGTTGAAAAAGCTGTTCTAACAGAGAACGTTGAGAGTTTTGTTGAAAGAAATAAACAAGTCAAAAAATAATTTCTTTTTTCAGATAATACCGACTATAAGAAATCACATGCGTTGGAACAAAAAATATGACTATCCTACAAGTTCAAGAGCAACAGAAGATGGAATAAGAAGATACGTATTAGGAGAAGCTAAATTACCTAGTGTAACATCAATACTTGATGCAACAAAGTCCGAGGAAGATAAAGCAGCTTTAGCTAACTGGAAAGAGAGAACTGGCCATAAAGAAGCTGAGGCTATTACAAAAGCAGCCAGTAGTAGAGGTTCTCAGATGCACAGCTATTTAGAGTCTTTTCTTTTGGGAAGAGAAAATTTAAGTTTTTTTGAAGATAATGAGCAATATAAAAAAATGGCAAAAGAAATAATTGATAAAGGTTTAACAAATAGATTAGAGGAAATATATGGTGTGGAGTGCACTATGCATTACCCGGAGAGATATGCAGGTACGGCAGATTGCGTTGGTGTTTATGAAGGAAAAGAAACGATAATTGATTTTAAGCAGTCCAACAAACCAAAAAAAATTGAGTACATAGATTCTTGGTTTTTACAAACTGCGGCTTACTCTTTAGCACATAATGTTGTTTATAATTCAAATATCAATGCATGTATTATTTTAGTTTGTACAGTAGATAATTTATTTCAAGAATTTAAAATTCAAGGGCCGGAACTGATAACATATCAAAATTTGTTTTTAGGTAGATTAAAAAAATTTAATGAGATGAATAATTTGGTTTAATAAAAAATGGATAAAATTGTAATTTACGATACAGAGACAACAAACTCAACAATATGGGGATCCATAATTGAAGTTGGAGCTGTTGTAGTTGATAAAAATTTAAAAGAAATTGGCAAACTAAATATCAGAGGGCGAATGCCAGAGGGAGAAGTACCCAGTGCAAAAGCGTTGCTAGTAAATTCGACTAGTATTGATTTATTAACTAAAGGCAATTATTCACATTATGACTTTTTAGGTGCTGTTGAAAACTTTTTCTCTAAATGTGCTCCAGCAATGTTTATGGGTTGGTCAAATCTAAATTTTGACCGGAGAATGTTTCACTTTAATTTTTTTAAGGGCAATCGCTATCCTTACGCTACTCACTCATCGCCTAATAGTGAACATGATGGTTTACACATAGCCAGGGCAGCTCAAACCTTAAATTCTGAAACTTTAAAAACAGAATTGACGGAAGCAGGTAACCCTAGCCTTGCATTAGAATCTTTATCAAGGATGCAGGGTTTTGACACTTCAGCAAGCCACACTGCCTACGTTGATGCTCAAAATTCATTGAAAGTACTTCGAATTATTAAAGATAAACATAAAGAAAATTGGGAAACGTTTTTAAAAACATCAACTAAAACAAGCGTAGAAACGTTTTTAAAAAATGAAGGCATATATTCTATTTTTGAAAATGTGAAGGGTAGAAATATGATGTATCTCACTAGCACACTACATCCAAATCATTGTTTTCATCCATCCTACGCATCGTGGGGATATGTTTGGGATTTAAGACGAGATCCAGAACCATTATTAAATTTATCAGTAAATCAATTACGAGATGTATTAAAAAAATATAGTCCTAAGGCTACAAGAGTTTTAAAAACTAATAAAGCTCCAGTAATTTTAGATAAACAATTCGCTCTTAAACAAAAACCTTATTCAGATTTAGATTTAGCAACAATTCAAAAAAGGGCTAAACTTGTTAGGGATAATGAAAATTTTTGTAAAAATATTCAAATTATTAATAGAGAAGCTGCAGAGGAAAAGGAACAAACAAAAACTCAAGAAGATTTATTACCGGAGGAAACTCTTTATGAAAAATTTGTTCCAAATAAAGATACTGCATTATTCAAAACTTGGCATAGTTCAACTTGGGAAGATAAATTGAGACTATTAGATAAGTTTACAGATAAAAGATGTAGCTGGTTTGGCCAAAAAATTATTTATCAAGAGGCACCACAAATTTTACCACCTGATCTTTATAAAAATATTAAAAGTGAAATTGCTAGAAGAATTTTGAGCAAAAATAAAGAAAAGTGGCAAACTGTTAATATGGCTTATTCTGAAATTGACTATTTAAGAGATCAAGCCTCCAACAGAGATGATGAAGAAGAACTAAAAAAATTAGATGAAATAAACAAATTTATAATGTCAATTGAAAAAAAATATGAAATTGCATAGTTGACTTTGTATTGGTAAATTATAGAAAGATCGTATGCTAACGGATTTTAAAGACGAAGATTTTGATAACAAAATTAAAAATGAAGACATTTCTGTAATTCAATTTTCGGCTGCGTGGTGTGGACCATGTAAAGCCCTAAAACCAATTATGGATAAACTCGCTATTGAGTATAAAGATAAAGCAGGATTTTATTACGCTGATATTGAAGAAGGTGGAATAAATACAGGGAGTGCTGCTGGAATAAGAGGTGTGCCAACTGTAATTATCTATAAAAAAGGTGTAGAAGTGGATAGAAAAGTTGGCGGTGTACCCGAAAGTCACATGAAAGAATTTTTAGAAAAAAATATCTAATTTAAATTCAAAACTTCAGAACAAAGATATAATGATCCAGTTATAAGTAGAAGATCTCCCTGATTAAGATTTATGCTCTTGATTGCATCTTCAATACTTTCTTTGTAATTTACATTTGGGATATTTTTAAATTTTTGTTTTAATTTAAGTCCACTAATTGCATTTGGTTGGTTTTTAATATCCACAGTTGTTATTGAGGCAATATCTTTAAAGTGGTTAATATATTTTTCATGTTCTTTATTATCCATCATACCAATAATGACATGTTTTTTACAATTTAGGCTTTTTAAATATTCATTCAATACTCTTGCTCCGTCTTCATTATGGTCTCCAGATATTAAAAAAAGATTGTCTTTAACTAAATCTTTTAATTTACCTGACTCAATTTTTTGAAGTCGTGCAAGATTGTCAATTTTTTGAATACCTTTTTTTATATGATGATCTTTAATACCCAGATCTAAAATTCTTAAGGTTGCAATAGCTGTTGAAATATTTTCCTGTTGAAATTGACCTAAAACATTTGGCTTTGGTAGTTTTAATCCACCAAATTTATCTTCATAATAAAAGAATTCATTTTCTCCATTTGAAAATGAAAAATCATCATTAAAATAATACTTATTAGATTTATTTTGATGAATAGTTTTTTTTATTTTTTCTAATGTTGAAATAGGATATTGTTTTGCAACAATAACATTTGAATTTAAAAGATTTGATGTTTTTTCAAAAATAATCTTATCAATTGTTCTCTCATTTTCTGGAAGCCAGTCTAAATGGTCCTTTGATATAGAAGTTACAATACTCGCAAGATTATCCTTTAAAACATTTGTTGCATCAAATCTATGAAATAAACCCGCCTCAATTAAATTTAGATTATTAGGATATTGTGCAGCTTTATGAAAAAAACATGCAGTCAAAATTTCAAAGAATGTTATTGATTTATTATCATTTACTCTCTCTACCTCTTCAAATAAAGAAGCCAGTTCATTATCTTCAAGTTGTTGGTTGTTAAAAATAAATCTTTCATTTATTTTTTGAATATGAGGACTGGTATAAACATTACACTTAATTCCTGCTTCCTTTAAAATCGAATAACAAGCTTGAATTGTGGAGTTTTTACCATTAGTCCCAACAATACTGATGGCTTTGATTTTATCCTGAGGATTACCCAGTTTTTCACAAAGGTGAATAATTCGATCTAAGCTTAGATCAATTTCTTTTTTATGCAATTTTAGAAAGCGACTGAGTATTTTCTGTAGTTTCATCTTGTTCAGTGCCTATAGCAGAATTTTTCTTCAACAATATTGATAATAGAGTTCCAATTTTTTTAGTAAGATCTTTTCTTTCAACAATTAAATCAACAAAACCAGTTTTTTCTACATATTCACTTTTTTGAAAACCTTCTGGCAATTCTTCTTTAACCGTTCCTTGTATAACTCTTGCACCAGCGAATGCAATTAATGCTCCTGGCTCAGCTATGTGAATATCACCCAACATTGCATATGAAGCTGTAATACCTCCAGCAGTTGGATCTGTAATACAAACAAGATAAGGAAGATTATTTTTTTTAAGTTCATTGATTGCTAATGTAGTTCTTGTCATCTGAGATAATGAAATTAAACTTTCCATCATTCTCATTCCACCCCCAGCGCTTATACATAAAAATGGAGTTTTATTTTCGATTGCATGCTGAATACCATATAGAAAAGCTTCTCCCTCAGCAGCGGCCATTGATGCTCCCAAAAAATCAAAATCAGAGGCAACTGCAGTAATCTTAACATCATTAATCACACCACTCGTAACCATCATCCCACAGTCCATACCAGTTTTTTTTCTGGCAGATTTTAATCTGTCTTTATAAGATTTTGAGTCTGTCCAATTTAATGGATCATCTTTTGGGATAGGTGTTTTAAATATTTCATAATTATCTTTTCCAAATAAAATATCAAATCTTTGTTTTGGTTTTATTCTATGATGTTTATTGCAGTCAGGACAAACCCAAAGATTTTCCTCTAAATCTTTTTTTAAGATCGGCCCTTTACAGCAGGAAGTCCAATCGCTGTTTGCAATATCTTCTTTCGAAGCTCTTTTATGAATTGCAGTTTTAATTTTTTCACCTGCTTTAATTATTTTTGTAATCCAATTCATTTAATTTTATTTTTTAATCTCCTTACTACATTAGTAACATTTGTGACAGCATTTTGTCTTCTTTTTATTGAGCTAGTGATTACTTTACAAATTGCGCTTCCCACAACAAGCCCATCTGCTTTTTTTAAGGAATTTATAGTTTTCTCTGTTATACCGAACCCAATCACAACATTTTTTGACTTATTCTGTTTTTTAATTTTTATATACTCTTCAAGTATTTTCT
>CABYLY010000001.1 GCA_902519945.1 uncultured Pelagibacteraceae bacterium | reverse complement strand
ACGTCTCCTGATAGATATTTTATCTCAAGTTTAACCTTGTCTGATGGATTGATACCCTTTTCAATATCAATAACGCTTATTAATTCAGAACCTACTAAATTTAGATTTTTTCTATTCATGTTTTTGGTAAACTGCAAAGGGAGTATTCCCATCCCTATTAAATTTGATCTATGAATTCTCTCAAAACTTTCAGCAATCACAACTTTTACTCCTAATAATTTAGTACCTTTTGCTGCCCAATCTCGAGAAGAACCTGTCCCATATTCTTTACCACCAATTACTACTAAATCTGTCCCTCTTTTTTTATATTCTACTACTGCATCATAAACTGACATAACTTTTTCCTCTGGATATAATTTAGTAAATCCACCTTCAGTTCCTGGAGCCATTTCATTTTTAATTCTTATATTTGCAAAAGTTCCTCTCATCATTACCTCATGATTTCCACGCCTTGAACCATATGAATTATAATCTTTTGGAAGGATTTGATAATTCATAAAATACTCTCCCGTTGGACTATCTTTTTGAATATTTCCAGCTGGAGAAATATGGTCAGTTGTAACCATATCACCCAAAATCAACAATGGTCTTGCGTTTTTAATTTGCTTAAAGCCCTCGGGTTCATCAGTAAGATTATCAAAAAATGGAGGTTTTTTGACATAAGTTGAATTTTCATCCCAATTATAAATGCTACTTTTTTCTGTTTTAATTTCTTGCCATTGTTTTGGTCCCTCAGAAACATTCGAATATCTCTTTACAAACATTTCTGCATTAAGAGAACTCTTCAAAGTCTCCTCAATTTCTTTATTTGAAGGCCATATATCTTTCAAAAAAATATCTTTACCATTTTTGTCTTTTCCAAAAGAGTCTTTAAATAAATCAAATTCCATATGACCTGCAAGTGCATAAGCCACAACAAGTGGGGGAGAAGCTAGATAGTTCGCTTTAATATGAGGTGAAATTCTTCCTTCAAAGTTTCTATTACCTGACAAAACTGAGACAGCATATAAATTTTCTTTTTGAATTGCTTCAACTATATTATCAGCTAATGGACCTGAATTACCAATACAAGTTGTGCAACCATATCCAACTAAATTAAATCCTAATTGATCTAAATAAGTATTTAGACCTGCTTTCTCTAAATAATCAGTTACTACTTGTGATCCAGGAGCTAGAGATGTCTTGACCCATGGTTTAACATTTATTCCATACTCAACAGCTTTTTTTGCAAGTAATCCAGCACCAATCAGAACGTTTGGATTTGAAGTATTGGTACATGATGTAATGGCTGCAATTAGTATTGAACCATCCTTAATTTCATAGTCTGTATCTTTAACCTTGGCAATTTTGTAATCTTTTTTATCTGTAGCTTCTTTAAAAACTTTTTTAAAATTACTTGATGCATCAGTCAAAAGAACTTTATCTTGTGGTCTTTTAGGGCCTGAAATAGTTGGAACAACTGTTGACATATCTAAAGAGATTTTATCTGTAAACTCAATTTCTTCACTTGACCACAGACCTTGTTCTTTCGCATACCTTTCAACTATTGCAACTGTTTGTTTATCTCTTCCAGAAAATTCTAAATATTTTAAAGTTTCATTATCTATTGGAAAAAATCCACATGTTGCCCCATACTCAGGTGCCATATTGGCAATAGTTGCTCTATCTGCCAAAGTCAAATTTTTCAATCCCTCACCGTAAAATTCAACAAATTTTCCAACCACCCCTTTATCTCTTAACATTTTAACAACTGTTAAAACTAAGTCTGTTGCAGTTGTTCCCTCTGGCATTTTTTTTGTAATCTCAAAACCAATAACTTCAGGAATTAACATTGAAATTGGCTGTCCAAGCATTCCTGCCTCAGCTTCAATTCCACCTACACCCCATCCTAAAACTGATAAACCATTGACCATTGTTGTGTGACTATCTGTTCCAACAAGCGTATCAGGGAACAAATACTTTTCTCCTTTATATTCCTCTGACCAAACTACTTTTGATAAATATTCTAAATTAACCTGGTGACAAATACCAGTTCCTGGAGGAACAATTCTAAAGTTATTAAAAGCACTTTGACCCCATTTTAAAAAAGAATATCTTTCACCATTTCTTTTAAATTCGATATCAACATTTTTCTCAAATGAATCTTTTTTAGCTGATTGATCAACCTGAACAGAGTGGTCGATGACTAAATCAACTGCTGACAGAGGGTTAATTGTATTCGGATCTTTATTTTTTTCTTTAACAGCTTCTCTCATTGCTGCCAAATCAGCTACAGCTGGAATTCCAGTGTAATCCTGAAGCAAAACTCTAGCAGGTCTGTAGGCTATTTCAGTTTTGGATTTTTTTGTATCAAGCCAATTTTTTATTGACTCTATTTGATTTTTACTAACTGATATATCGTCTTCATATCTAAGTAAATTTTCTAACAAAACTTTTAGGGATTTTGGTAATTTTGAAATACCTTGCAAACCGTTTAACTCAGCTTTTTTTAATGAATAATATTTAAAATTTTTACCATTTATCTCTAGATCAGATAATGATTTGTAAGAATTTTTATTTCCTGGTTTCATATTTTATATATAAAATGTAATTATGCTCAAAAGAAGAAGGACTGACATAACATAATTAAAGTATTTAATAAATTTCTCATTTGTCGCAAATTTTCTCAGATATTTACCTACAAATGTCCAAAAAGTGATGCTAGATAAAGATACTACAAAAGCAAATAAAATAACTTGAGTCGCATAATTTAGATAATTTTCTCCATATTCAACATATGTTGAAACAATGATAATTCCAATCAAAACACCTTTTGGATTCAAAAATTGAAAAATAAAAGTATCCAAAAAAGAAATTGGATTTTCATTTTTTTTCTCGTCAGAAGGTTTTGAAAAGCTAATTTTATAGGCTAGGTATATTAAAAATAAACTTCCAAGATATTTCAAAATAGTTTGTATAATTGGGAATAGTTTAAAGACATTAACTAAACCAATTGTTAGAGCAAATACCACTGAAGTAAATCCAAATGTAACTCCAAAAATATGTGGGATTGTTTTTCTTATTCCAAAATTAAAACCAGAATAAGATGCAACAACGTTATTTGGTCCTGGTGTATAAGCAGCTACAATCCAAAATAGTGCCATAGATAAAAATTCTGGATGCATACTTATGCTATAGGTAAACCATTCTCTGCTTTTTGTGAGGGGTGTACTAATGTAACCTTTCCTTCAGAGTCTATTGAGCCTAAAAGTAAAAATTGAGATTTAATGCCTGCAATATTTTTTTCTGGAAAATTACAAACACCAATCACCTGTTTGCCAACTAAATTTTCTTCGTTATAAAAATGAGTAATTTGAGCTGATGATGTTTTAACACCTATTTTTTTTCCAAAATCGACTTCAACGACTAAAGATGGTTTTCTAGCTTTCTCATTTTTTTTGACTGAGAGTATTGTCCCAAGTCTAATGTCTATTTTCTCAAATATGTCGTAAGTAATTTGTTCTTTCATAAATGTGATATTTATATTAATTATTAGTTATGAGTACAGAAGTAAATTTAGATAAATTATATAAGAATTCTATAAAGATTTTATCTGATTTAATTGGATTTAAAACTATTTCTGGAGAAGATAACAATGATTTAATTAATTATTGTGAAAAATATCTCAATGATTTGGGTGCAACTTCATTTAAAACATATGATGATAAAAAAAAAAGAGTAAATCTTTTTGCAACAATAAAAGCAAAAAAATCAAATGGGGTTAAACCAATAATTTTATCCGGTCATACTGATACAGTCCCTGTTTCTAAGAGTTGGAGTACAGACCCATTCAAAGCAACAATTAAAGAAGATAAACTTTATGGAAGAGGTTCTTGTGATATGAAGGGATTTATTGCATGTACTTTAGCGTTTGCTCCAGTTTTTTCTAAAGTTGATTTAAATAGAGATATTCATTTTTCTTTTACATTTGATGAGGAAACAGCATGCTTGGGTGCTCCAATATTAATTAAAGAACTTAAAAAAAGAAATATTCAAGATGGAATTTGTATTGTGGGAGAACCTACAAAAATGAAAATCATAGATGCACATAAAGGTTGTTATGAATATACTACTTATTTTGAGGGATTAGCTGGACATAGTTCAATGCCACACAAAGGTGTTAGTGCAGTTGAATTTGCATCAAAATATGCAAATAAGTTAATCGAGCTTAGGGAAGAATTAAAAAAAAGAGCTCCAAAGGACTCGATTTTTGATCCTCCTTTTTCAACATTACAAGTTGGAGGAATATTCGGAGGTATAGCTCACAATGTAATAGCTGACAAATGTCGGGTTGAATGGGAGACAAGACCAGTCATCAAAGAAGATGGTGTCTTTCTAAATCAAAAAATAGATGAATATGCAAATGAAGTTTTATTACCAGAGATGAGAAAAGTTTTTACTAATTCAAAGATAACGAAGGAAATAATAGGTGAAGTCACAGGTTTCGATCGTATAGATAATTCAGAAGCATGTGAATTAGTCTCAAGTTTGACCGGTGATAATTCTAGAGAAGTTGTATCCTTTGGAACAGAAGCTGGATTGTTTCAAGAAATTGGTATCAGTACAGTTGTTTGCGGGCCAGGCTCTATTGAACAAGCTCACAAAGTCGATGAGTTCATTGAACTTAATGAACTTAAAAAATGTTTGAAATTTCTTGAGGGAATTAAGAAAAAATCTACTCTTAATTAACTCCATCCACCTACAGATTTAACCTCTAAAAACTCTTCAAGACCATGCTCACCAGCTTCTCTACCAATCCCAGAATGTTTAAATCCACCAAAAGGCGCATCAACAGCAATACCAGCACCATTAACATCAACCATCCCCGATCTAAGTTTTCTAGCAACTCTCTTTACTTTTTCTTTATCTGTAGTTTGAATATAGTTTGTTAATCCGTAGGGAGTATCGTTTGCAATTTCAATAGCTTCTTCCTCTGTTTCAAAAGGCATCACAGATAAAACTGGGCCAAATATTTCTGTTCTTGCAATTTCCATTTTGTTATTAACATCAGCAAATACAGTAGGCTTCACAAAATAACCTTTTTCTAATCCATCTGGTTTGCCTGGGCCTCCAGCTACTAATTTAGCTCCCTCATCAATACCCTTCTTAATTAAAGTTTGTATCTTGTTGTATTGAGTTTCAGAAATAACTGGGCCTATATGCTCTCCCTCTTTTTTTGGATCACCAACCTCAAAATTTTCTGTATACTTCTTTAATCTTTCCACAGCATCATTATACATTGATTTTTCGACTAGCATTCTTGTGGGTGCATTACATGACTGGCCTGAGTTTCTAAAACATCTCAAAGCACCTCTTTCTATTGCATCTGGATCAGCATCTTTAAATATTATATTTGCACCTTTGCCGCCAAGTTCTAAACTAACTCTTTTAAAATCCTTCGCAGCATTTTGGGAAATTAATGCTCCTGCTCTAGTTGATCCGGTAAATGAAATCATATTTACGTCAGGATGACTTGTTAATGCATCTCCAGTTGTTGCTCCATCACCATTAACTAAATTAAACACACCTGCTGGGATCTTAGTCTCATCAATTAGCTCAGCTAATATCATTGACGATAACGGAGCTAGTTCAGATGGTTTTAAGACCATAGTGCAGCCAGATGCAATTGCAGGCATCACCTTTAAACAAACCTGGTTCATTGGCCAATTCCATGGTGTGATTAATGCACATACGCCTTTAGGTTCATAAATAAGTCTTTGATTAGGAGCATGTTCTCCTAATGGTTTTTCAAATTCAAAATTTTTCAAATATCTTATAAATGATTTTAAATGAGCCGCACCTGTACCAGCTTGAAGTTTTGTTGCAAAATCTTTTGGTGCTCCCATCTCTATCGTAATCGCATTTGCAATGTCAGCCCATCTTTTCTTATAATTTTCGTAAAGTTTTTCTAGTAATTTTATTCTCTCCTCTTTTGATGAAAACGCCCAAGAACTATAAGCTTTTTTGGCAGCATTCACAGCATCGTTTACGTCATCTTTGTTACCCAGTGTTATAACTGCACAATTTTCCTCAGTTGCAGGATCAATTACTTTGATTTCTTCTTTGCTTTTTGGTGTTACCCATTTGCCATTGATATAAAAATTTTTTTTATTTTCCATTAGAGATTCCTAACCTTTCTTTACTTTTTTGCAAATAGATTTGTTAATTCATAAACTATAGTAGCAGCTGCAAGTGATGTTACCTCAGCATGATCATAAGCAGGTGATACCTCAACAACATCTGCAGAGATTAAATTCATACCAGACAAGCGTCTAATAACATTAACCATTTCTCTAGTGGTCATGCCTGCTATTTCTGGTGTACCAGTGCCAGGTGCAAAAGCAGGATCTAAAACATCAATATCAATTGATAAATATAATGGATTATCTCCTACTCTTTTTTTTATTCTTTCAGCAATTTTATCAGTGCCTTCAGTTTGAAACTCATCACAATGAATTATCTTAAATCCAAAACCTTCATCATTTTTAAGATCTTCTCTGCTATACAATGGACCTCTAATACCAACGTGCATTGAAGCATCATCCATGAATAAATTTTCCTCACGTGCTCTTCTAAAAGGTGTTCCATGGGTATAAGGCGCACCAAAATAAGTGTCCCAAGTATCAAGATGAGCATCAAAATGAACTAAAGCAACAGGACCATTATTAATTTTATTTACTGCTTTTAATAAAGGAAACGCAATTGTATGATCTCCACCTAAACTAATTATACCACCAGTTTTTTTAAGAAGATCCAATGCTCCTTCCTCAATTTGCTTAATTGCTTCATCTATATTGAATGGATTGCAAGTAATATCACCGGCATCAGCAACTTGTTGAACTTTGAAGGGTTCAACATCATAATTTGGATGATAATTTGTTCTTAAGTGTCTTGAAGCTTGTCTTATACTTTGAGGACCAAATCTTGCCCCAGGCCTGTAACTTGTGCCCGCATCGAATGGTATTCCCACAATTGCAACATCACAGTACTCAACGTCTCTTAATTCTGGTAGTCTAGCAAAAGTTGATGGACCAGCAAATCTTGGAACCTTTGTACCACTTACTGGTTGAATGGGCTCTTTGCTTCTTTTTTTTTTCATTACAAAAACTCTATCACATTCTAACAAATTGGAATATCTTCAATAATACTAATTATGAAATTATTAAAGCTCATTTTATTGTATTTACTTTTAATTTCTCCAGCCCAAACAGATACAATTTACGAATTGATAAAGATTCCAAATCTGGAAATTTATAATCTTAAAACTGAAAATAAATTAAGATACTTGAATGCTAAACAAGCATTTACAATAGGTATTGATAATAATATCAATTGTTTTAAATCATCAAAGCAAGACCTAGATAGAAAATATAAGATTATTGAAAAAAATCTTAATAGATATTCTCAAAACTTTTTAAAAAAAATAAATTTAAAATACATTGTTATGTGTGAAGACTTATCAATCTCAGGTATTAATACTGCTGGGATACCTGATAATATAATGAAAACTTTAATTGTAGATATAAAGTTTAACGATAGATATTTTGAAAGAGTGTTACATCACGAAGTGTTCCACATAATAAATGATAGTTTCAAAGATATATTTAATGAACAAATTTGGTCTAGTTTTAATCCTAAAGATTTCAATTATGCAGAATGTTCAACCTGTACAAAAAAAATAGGATTAGAAACATATTCTAATACAGCTGGTTTTATTACTGAATACTCACGATCCACCGCATCTGAAGATATGGCTGAGGTATTTTCTCATTTAATGTATGGAAATTTACCTGAAACGGTTGATCCTATTCTTCAAAAAAAGATTGAATTCATCAGAAAAGGACTCCTAAAAATTGATAAAAGTTTTATTTTATGATTGAAAAGATAAAAGCTTCAAAATCTGAAAAAATAATATTTATATTTGTTGTAATTTTAGGTTTATTTTCAATTACTTCGTTTGTTTTGCTTAAAAATAAATGTTTGTTTGTTAAGAATTATGATCCAAATAAGATTAATTTTGAAAATCCTAATAACATAGCTATTCTAAACGTTGAGTGTGGAAATGTAATTATAGAATTATATCCAGAAATTTCTCCAAATGGAGTAGAAAGATTTAAAAAATTAATTAAATCTAATGCCTATGATGATGTAGCATTTCATAGGGTCATTAAAGATAAACTTGTACAAGCTGGAGATGTAGAATTTGGAAAAAAAGGAAATATTGATTATGGAAAAATTGGAACTGGAAAATCTGGGTTGGGTACAATCAAATCTGAAGTTGATAGGGATTTTAACTACACCAAAGGAAGCGTAGGATTAGCTCGATCATTAAAATATGATACTGAGGACAGCCAATTTTTTATAATTCTTCAGGATGAACCTTTGTATGAAGGAGAATATACACCCATTGGAAAAGTAATATTTGGCTTAGAAGCTTTAGAAAAAATTAAACACTTAAATAAATCTGAATATGTTTTAAGGCCTGACTTTATAAATACTCTTAGATTATTTAATTAACCAAAGGTTTACCAGTAGCAAGAGTATGTTTAATTCTATCTTGAGTTTGTTTGGTTTCAATTAATCTCATAAAAGCATCAAGTTCCAATTTAAACAAATCATCCTCTGTAAGAGTTTTATCTTTAGTAGTTTCACCACCACTTAACACATGAGCTAATTCTTTTGCTACAGTCAAACCATGATCCAATATAACTTTGTCATTATAAAGTTTTTCTAAAATTTTGTTCATATCATCAATAACTGCTTTACCAGGTAAATTAAATGTAAGCTCATTTGGTGCTCTAAAGTCCTTGTTTTCATTTAAGATTTTTTTCGATACTTCAAGTAAACTATTTCTATTCATAATTCTTTTATTTTCAGGTAATAAGTATTTCAAAGGTTCTGCCTCAACTGGAGACGTAGCTGTTCTACCATAGCCAATTATATCAAATACTTTCAGAGGTGCATATTTTGCATCTTTCTTAGCCTCTTCAGTATTTAACCATCTAGCGAGCATTTCTTTACATCCGCCTCCAGCTGGAATTAATCCAACAATAGTCTCTACTAATCCGATAACAATATTGGTGTGTGAGGCTACAAAATTACTTTGTACTAAAACTTCAAAACCTCCACCCAAAGTTAAACCTGATGGGGCAGATATAACTGGGTATTTAGAGTACTTAAGATGTTTGCAAGTTTCTTGAAAATATTTAATAAATTTTTCTATCGATTTAAAATCATTTTTATTTGCAAATTCCATTGTATAGGTCAGGTTAACACCAGCAGAAAATTGCATGCTTTCATTAATTATTATTAAAGGTTTATCAGTTGCTTTCTTAAGAGCATCCATTGAGTCATAATCGAGCGCATTAGCTTTAGTCGTAAACTCAACAATATTAAAATCATTAAATCTATAAATTGAAGCTGAACTGTTACCATCAACACTTGAGGCAGTTTTCTTGATCTTACCTAAAGTTTCAATTGATGTGTACTTTTGCCTTTCACCATAAAAATTTTCATCTTTAGAATTAGATAAATTTTCTAAAAAATTATTACCTTTATATTCATCAACTTTATCGAAGAAATTTTTTACACCAATTTCTTCTAACATCTCAAAAGGTCCCCTCGCCCAGTTAAATCCAAGTCTCATTGCCTCGTCTATGTCATTAAATTCTTTGGTAATCGCAGGAACTAGAGATGAAGCATATTTTATTATCTTAGATAGTACTGACCAAGCATAGTCTCCATACTTATCATTTCTATTTATTAGAGCCTTTAAATCTACTTTATCAGACTTAATATCTATTTTTTGACTTGTTGAATACTCGCCAGTTTCAAGATTAATAGCTTCCATAATTTTTCCACTATCAGTCTTTTTCATTCTATAGAAGCCACCTTTGCCTTTTCTCCCCGTATATCCAGTCTCAATCAATTTTTTTACTAGAGGAATTTCTTTAGCGACCTCATGGAACTCATCAGATTTTGGAAGTTCTTTGATAAAACTTTTTAAAACATCTGCCATTAAATCTATTCCAATTAAATCATATAATCCAAAAACTCCTGTTTTAGGTATACCCATAGGTCTTCCAAAGATTGCATCTGCTTCCTCAACAGAAAGTTTCATCTTAAATGCTTCAGTCATTGCAATTTGCATTGCATACACACCCACCCTGTTTCCTAGGAAACCAGGGGTATCATTACAAACAATTGCTCCTTTACCTAACTCAACTTCACAAAATTCTTTTAATTGATTGATTTTATTTAAATCATTGTCTTCATTCTTAACTATTTCAAGAAGACCCATATATCTAACTGGATTAAAAAAATGTGTGATACAAAAATCCTTTTTTTGATCTTTATTTAAATTTTGAGATAGGACTTTAATTGGGATTGAGGAAGTGTTTGATGAAACTATTGCTCCATCTTTCCTACTTTTAAAAATTTTTTCGTAAATTTGGTGTTTTATATCAATTCTCTCAACCACTGCCTCAACAATCCAATCAGCATCTTTAACTACATCGAAATCATCAGATATATTTCCAACCTTAATATTATCAATTTTGGTTTTATCAATTAATAAAGGCGGTCTTGATTTATGTATTCGTTCTCTAGCATTTTGACTTATTTCAGTTTTTAAATCTAAAAGTGTGACAGGAATATTAGCATTACAGAGATGTGCAGCTATACCACTTCCCATTGTACCTGATCCAATAACTACTACGTTCTTAATTTTCATTTGATTATTTTACTATCGATTAATTCCTCTAAGTCTCTCTGATCGTCTTCTTAAAAGCTCAGCGGTTACTAGTATTAATGTTGATAGTATAATTAAACAAGTCGCAACTGCTAGAATTGTTGGACTTAATTGTTCTCTTAAACCTGTCCACATTTGAATAGGAATAGTTGTATTTTCTAATCCTGCTAAAAATAAAACAACAACAACTTCATCAAAGGAAGTCACAAAAGCAAATAATCCACCTGAAATAACTCCTGGTAAGATTAGTGGCAACGTAATTTTCATAAAAGTATTTACTGGATCACTGCCTAAACTTGCAGCAGCTCTAGTTACACTGTGATCAAATCCTGAAAGAGTAGCGGTTACTGTGATAACAACAAATGGTGTTCCTAAAATTATGTGGGCAAGCACAATACCTGTGTGGGTTGCTGCCAAACCTGCCTTGGCCATGAAGAAAAATATTGCAACACCTGAAATAATTAAAGGTACGATCATTGGAGAAATTAAAACAGCCATTATCAAACCTTTGTATGGCATATGTCTGCTACTTAACCCTAGAGCGGCAACCGTTCCAAGTATCACCGAACCTATTGTTGCAAATATTGCAATTATAAAACTATTTTTCGCAGCTAATCCCCAAGGATTTTTAGTCCCATAGATCATGTCTTTATACCATCTTAAAGAAAAGGCATCAGGATCAAGGCTTTTCATCCCGTCAGAGAAACTTAAAAATTCTTCTGCGTTGAATGATAATGGAAAGATTACAAATAAGGGTGCAATAAGAAAAAAGAAAACTGCACCACAAATTGTTAAATAAATATAATGCCAAATTCTATAATGTGGTTCAGTATACTTTGGTAAAGCCATCTTAATTATCCTAATTTAATATTATCAATTCCAACTATTTTGTTATAAAGCCAATAAATCACTAAAACTCCACTTAACAGCATTAATCCCATTGCGGATGCAAAACTCCAGTCTAGGGTACTTTTCATGTGAAAAGCGATCTGATTACTAATTAAAGTTCCGGATGCACCACCAACTAAGGCTGGTGTAATGTAATAACCAATCGCTAAAATGAAAACTAGTAAGCAACCTGCACCTATTCCAGGAATTGTAAGTGGAAAATAAACTTTCCAAAAAGCTACAAATGGTGTTCCACCTAATGATTTTCCAGCTCTCATTAAGCTTGGTGAGATAGTTTTCATTACACTATATAACGGGAGTACCATGAATGGTAGCAAGATTTGTGTCATTGCTACATAACTTCCTGTCTTATTGTACATCATCTCAGGCCTGTTATCGTCTGCTACCAATCCTATTCCTACAAAGAAATCATTAACAATACCTTGTTGTTGTAACAAAATCATCCAGCTAGCAGTTCTTACAAGTAATGAAGTCCAGAACGGCAACAGTACGCATATCATTAATAAGTTACTATACTTCATAGGTAAAGTAGCTAATAAATGGGCTATTGGATAAGCCATTAAGAAACAAAAGACAGTTACAAAGAATGCAATTTCCAAAGTTCGTAACCACAGCACTCTATGAATTCTTCTGTCCTCTTCAACACTTACTATTTTTCCCTCTTCATTTACATACATATCCATTCCTTTTAGATATTTTTGACTTGTAAATTCAGGGGCTCTTCTTTTAATTGCTCTCCAGTACTCAACATCAGCCCATCTTTTATGAACTGACATAATTTGCTCTTTATAGTTTCCCTCTTCAAATGATTTTGATTTTCTTCTTAATTTTTTAATAATACTTTTAAATCCATTTTTCGTATAATTTAACTGAGTAGATAATTTACCTTCACGTTTATCTTCTACTAATTTTATAAAATCTTCATGAAAAGCTGCAAAAACCTCTTCCCCGGGTAACTCCTGACCGTCCCAGGTTTCCATTGCTTTAAAAGTTTTTGGAAGCATTTGTGTTACCATTTTATCATCGATACTTCTGAATAACATGTCACCTATTGGAAAGACATAGGTAATAATTAAGAAAAACAATAAAGGAGCAACAAGCAAGAAAGCTTTGATCTTATTTTTTCTCTCAGCTTTTTTAAGACTTACCTCTAAGGGTATTCCGTCAGTAGTTAAAATCTGTTTTGTTTCAGAGCTCATAAATAAAAAAGGGCGGTTATAAATAACCGCCCTTAAATTATAATATATAATTAAGTTTAATAAAACTTAAATTATAGACCAGCTTTCATAGCTTCCCATTTTTCACCAAGCTCTGTTCCGTTATCAGCCCAGAAAATTGGATCTACTAGGAAGTAGTTTTTAGTGTTAGCCGGTGCAGTTGGCATCTGTGGTACCATGTTTGTCTTACCATCTTTATACCAAGGCTCACCTTTTTCCATAATACTAATTGAAGATTTTCTCCAAGGAGCATATGCGATGTATTTAGCACTTCCTGCTAACATCTCTGCACTAGTCATCATAGCTAAAGCTTTTTTAGCCATACCATTAGCATCGTTTGGTCCACCTTTAACTTGTACGAAATATTCGTAGTCAAGACCTTGGCCATCCCAAACTTGTTTGATTGGTGCACCTTCTCCAATTTCAGCATTGAAGAATCTACCATTCCAACCAGTAGCCATTACTACTTCACCTGATACTAACAGTTCTGGTGGTTGAGCACCTGTAGACCAAAATACACATCCACCTTTTGGATCTGTACATAATTTTTTGATCTTATTCATTGCTCTTTCAACACCTTTTTCTGTTTCTAAAGCTTTGTAGATTTTTGCTCCGCCTTTACCCGGCTTGATACCATCTGCAGCTAAAGCGATCTCTAAATTAGTTAAAGCGCTTTTGTAGATAGCTCTTTTTCCAGGGAATTTCTTTGTGTTAAAGAAATCTTTGATAGTCTTTGGCGTGCCTTTAACATTGTTAGTGTTATAAGCGTAGTTCCAAGAATATAAAATATTTCCTACAGCACACTTACTTGGCATTGCAGTAAAGAAATCTTTACTTGCTGGAGTTCCATCTGGAGCTGGTGGGAAGTCTTTGTCAAAATCAAATTCAACAAATAATCCTTCATCACATCCAGTGATAGTATCCATTGCAAACACGTCGATTATATCCCACGTGATCTTACCAGCTTCTTTTTGTGCTTTAATTTCTGATAAACCACCTGAATAGTCAACCCAAGCAATGTTAATGCCCAGTTTTTTAGCAGTTGGATCACCATAACCTAACTTTTGAGACTCAGTATAAGCTCCACCCCAAGACACTGCAGTTACTGTTGTTGCAAATGCTGAAGTAGTTAGTGAAAGTACAAAAGAAATAGCTAGTAATATTTTACTTAGTTTTTTCATTTTTCCTCCGTTTAAACGTTTTTATAAATCAAATTAAAACAACTTCAGGAGTGAGAGTCAACAGCCCTTTTTTACTTATTCTATAATAGTTCTACGATGATTATTTTGGGTCTAATGCTCGGGCGTCTTCACTATTCCAGCCAATCTTAATTTCATTTCCTAATTTAATATCAAGATTTGCTGAACTGTTTGGAACTTTTAAAATAAATTCAGGGTTTCCCAAAAGATTAATCCTAACCCTGGTATGATCTCCATGATAAATAACTTCCTCAATTTTACCATTATGAATATTATCCATTTTGTCTTTTGGATTTATCAAAGCTCTTTCAGGTCTTAGGGATACTTTGGTTCTTTCCCCTTTTGATTTTACAGATATTGGATTTGCCATTATTTCAGCATTAGAAAGTTTAACTTTACATTTTTGACCAGATATTTCTGAAACTTCACCAGTAAAAGTATTATTCTCTCCGATAAACTCAGCCACAAAAGAATTAACTGGTTTCTCATATAATTCATCTGGACTAGAAAGTTGCTGAACTTTTCCATCATTAAACACTGCGATACGATTTGACATTGTTAAAGCTTCACTTTGATCATGAGTAACATATACAACTGTTACTCCAATACTTTCATGAATATGTTTTATTTCATATTGCATACTTTCTCTTAAATTTTTATCTAAAGCACCCAATGGTTCATCCATCAAAACTAATTGTGGATCAAATACTAAAGATCTAGCCACTGCAACCCTTTGTTGTTGACCACCCGATAATTGTCCTGGCATTCTTGAGGCAAAACCCTGAAGAGAAACCATAGATAGTGCCTTATCAATTTTTTTATCAGCCTCATCTTTTGGAATTTTTCTTACTCTTAATGGAAAAGCCAAATTTTCGTAAACTGTCATATGTGGAAATAAAGCATAGTTTTGAAAAACCATTCCAATTCCTCTTTTATGCGGTGGTATACTTGAAATAGCATTTCCATCTAAATATATTTCACCGTTAGTAGGAGTTTCAAACCCAGCTAACATCATTAAACAAGTTGTTTTACCAGAGCCAGAGGGTCCTAACATTGTAATGAATTCACCTTCTGCAATATCTAATTGAAGATCTTTGACGACTAAAACTTTACCGTCATAACTTTTATCAACTTTATCAAATTTTACGAATTCTTTATTTACCGACATAAATTAAGATGAATTTAAAACATTTGTGAGAATAAATATCAACCATTAATAATTAGCTTTTGACGTGAAGTTCTTTAGATAAATTACAAAATAATTCTGATCCTTTTTTAGTCACACGAATTGCTTCAGATGCTTCAACCCCCCAATCTCCAAATTGCATTACTGCAATCATATGAAAGCAGATATTAGGTTCTAATAAAGTCATGTCTCCTTTATATATGTTAAGAGTATGCTCTCCCCAATCAGGCGGATAACCTATTCCGATTGAGTAACCAGTTCTAGATTTTTTTTCTATACCGTATTTATCTAATACTTTCCAAAATGCTTGGGCTACATCATCAACTTTATTGCCAGGTTTTGTTGCATCAATTCCAGCCTGAAGGGCTTCAATAGTTTTTTTCATAGTATCAATTTTAATTTTGTCAGGCTTTCCTAACAACACCGTTCTTGCCATAGGTGCGTGATATCTTTTATAAACACCAGATAATTCAATAATTGTTGCTTCACCATCAACAAATTTATCTTGTGTGGCGGTTAAATGTGATGCTGAAGTTCCTTTTCCAGTTGGTAGTAATGTTGCAATACTTGAATATTCTCCACCAAACTCTGAAGTTCCATAAAACAAAGCTTTTTGTATTTCACCTACCGCATCACATTGCCTTACCCCTGGTTCAATTACATCATAAGCAGTTTTCATTCCAATTTCTGAGATTTTAGCAGCAGATTTCATAAAACTTATTTCTGTTTCTGATTTTACTAATCTTGCCCAGTTTACCAATCTATCTGAGTCTTTAATTTTAGCATTAGGTAGGCCTTGTTTAATTTTTTCATAACAAAAAGCGGTGAAATAATGCGCATCCATTTCTAATCCAATCGAAAGCTTATCCCATTTTTTATCTTTTATTATTTTTACTAAATAATCATAAGGATGCTTTGGCCAAGTATGGATGTAATGTTCGTCATAGACGATAATATTTTCTTTTTTGACATATGATTTTATATAAGCTCCACCGGCATCTTGTGCTCTAACAAAACATATTGGCTCATCTGCATTTATATGAACTATAGCACATTGTGCATAATAAAAAGACCACGCATCATAACCTGTTAAGTAATTTATGTTATTAGTGTCATGGGATATTAAAAGCTCTATGCCTTTTTCATGCATCATTTTTTGAACTTTTATAAGTCTTTGCTTATATTCTTCTTTTTTAAAAAGCATAATCAATCATTAGAGAATAATTTTCCAAATCCTTGGATATCATTATTTTTACCAATCTTTTCTAAAGCGTCCCAAATCAAAGCTTGATTACTTGATAATACAGGTTTATTTAATTTCTTTTCTAATTTTTCAATTATATCAAGGACAGGTAAGGCCGTACATGAAATAAATAAAACATCAGCATCAGTAATTTCCATTTTAGATAAAATTTCAAATAAAAAATCTTGATCTACTTTTCCAATATCATAGTCAGCTGCAATATCTAAATATGAATTTGATACAACATCAAATTTTTCATTTCTAAAGAAATCTACAATTTCATCATTTAGTGTTTTACTATAAGGAGTAAAAATACCCAATTTTTTCACATTTAATCTTTTTAATGCTTTTATTGTTGCTGAACTTGGCGTTGTTAATTTTGCTTTAGGTTTTGCTGCTTTAACTTTTTTTTCAATTGACTCAAATCCAGCAGCTATTGTTCCTGAGGTACATCCATAAACTATACAATCTATTTCCTCATTCGGCAAAATATCACTTGTAACTTTAGTTATCTCCTCTGACATTCTTATTAAATTTTCTTTAGTTAGTGGATTGTAGCATTCAATTCTATTTACAAAAAAATCTATCTCTTTATCTTTAATTACTTTTATAAAATCTTTTTCAATCATGAAATCAGTCGCTAGAGCAATCAAACCAATTCTAGGATTAAATTTTGTAACAAATTTCGGCTCTATTTTATTTGATTTCATTATTTATTAATCAAAGTTACTACAAAATGATATAATTTGCTTGTTGAAAATCTTTACAAATTATATTTAATTTATCTTTTATAAATTGTTAACAAATAGAGGAAAATGATGAAAAGATTACTTGTAGCTGCATTTATTTTTGGTTCGACTTTTACGACAAATGTTTTTGCAGAAATTAAAATGGGTGTAATTTTAGGTTTCACTGGACCTATTGAATCTCTCACACCGGCAATGGCTGCTTCAGCTGAACTTGCTTTTAAAGAGGCTTCAGACTCTGGATCATTATTAGGTGGGGAAAAAATTTCCGTGATTAGAGCGGACTCAACATGCGTTGACTCTGCGGCAGCTACAGCAGCGGCTGAAGGTGTTATTTCACAAGGCGTAGCAGCTATTATGGGTGCTGACTGTTCAGGTGTTACTGGAGCGATAGCTTCAAATGTTGCTGTGCCAAATGGTGTAGTAATGATTTCACCGTCAGCGACATCACCAGGATTAACTACTTTAGATGACAAAGGTTATTTTTTTAGAACTGCTCCATCTGATGCAAGAGGTGGTCAAATTTTAGCTGATATTACTAAAGACAGAAAAGTAAAAAGTGTTGCAATCACTTACACAAATAATGACTATGGAAAGGGTTTAGCAGATGTTTACAAAGCAGCTGTGGAAGCGCACGGTATTAAAGTAACCACTGTGACTGCCCACGAAGATGGAAAAGCAGATTACTCTTCTGAAGTAGCAACTCTTGCCTCAGCAGGTGGTGATGCAGTAGCTGTAATTGGATACCTAGACCAAGGTGGTAAAGGAATTATTCAAGCTTCTTTAGACTCTGGTGCTTTTGATAAATTTATTTTATCTGATGGTATGATTGGACAGTCCTTAGTTGACGCATTTGGAAAAGACTTAAGAAAATCTTTTGGTTCAATGCCAGGTTCAACAGGAAAAGGTGCTGGGGTATTTGCAAAAGTTGCAAGTGCCGGAGGTATTGACAGCTCAGGACCTTATACAGGTGAGTCATACGATGCAGCAGCATTAATTGTTTTAGCAATGCAAGCCGGTAATTCAGCTGACAGAGCATCAATTGCAAAAAATGTTATGGATGTTGCTAACGGACCTGGAACAAAAATTTATCCAGGTGAGCTTAAAAAAGGTTTAGATTTATTAGCTAAAGGTAAAAAGGTGGACTATGAAGGTGCAACTGGAGTTACCTTTACTAGCGTCGGTGAGGCTGAGGGTTCTTTCTTAGAACAAGAAGTTAAAGGCGGAAAATTCAAAACTAAAAAGCAAAGATAATTTTTTATCTAAAAGAATTAAACCCCCATCATTTATTTGTTGGGGGTTTTTTTAAAAAAATAAATATTTATCAGCCATATATAAAGCCCAAGCTATAGCTGCACCTGTAATAATATATTTCATAATTTTATTTTATTTCTATTTTCTCAGGAAGTATACCCTTTGGTCTATACCTCATAATTAATAATAAACCTATTCCCATCATTAAAAATCTGAAATAAGGAACACTTTCAATTAAATGCACTTTCAAAAAGTGTGTATCTTCTAAACCTGCTGTTGATAAATTGACTAGATACAATCCAATTGGTGCTGCTTCAATCCATAAGAACCAAACTACAAAACCACCAAGAATAGCTCCAAAATTATTTCCACTTCCACCAATAATAACCATTACCCAAATCAAAAAAGTATATCTCAAAGGTCTATAACTTCCTGGTGTAAATAATCCATCTTGAGTTACAAGCATAGCTCCAGCAATACCAACAATAGCTGAACCTAAAACAAAAATTAACAAATGTTGTTTGACTACATTTTTTCCCATAGCATTTGCAGCTTCCTCGTTGTCTCTAATTGCTCTCATCATTCTTCCCCAAGGAGAATAAAGAGCCTTTTGTGTTAAAATTAAAAGAATAATCACAACAATCAAAAATAAACCTGAATAACAAAGTTTTACAAATATTGATGATCCTTCTATTACAAATTGGTTAAGTGCTGCTTTTCTTTCAGACATATCAGAAATTAAATTTAATTTTCCTGAATTAAATTTTTCAACTAAATTTATAAACCAATCTGTTTGCTGTAAATTTACCTCATAAGGAGCAGGGCGTTTTAAACCAATCACATTTTTAACGCCTCTTGTTAACCAGTCTTCATGTTTAATAATTGCTATAACAATTTCTGATATCAATAATGTAGCAATTGCTAAATAATCAGCTCTTAAACCCAATGCTACTTTTCCAATTATAAAAGCTAATCCTCCTGCAAAAAAAGCACCGGCAATCCATGAAAAAATTATTGGAAGCCCTAGCCCACCAAGAAATCCGGTTCTCGCTGGATTTACCTCCTCAATTGCCTCAATACCAGGTTCAGAGACTAATCGTATAATAATTATTCCAGTAATAATTATTGCAGCTACAACATAACTTCTAATTTTAGATTTCTGATATTTTTTAAGAACAAATCTAATAGCTAAAACAATTCCAATAATGAGAAATAAACTCAATAAAATATTTATACCGCCTGCACTCCAAGCCTCTTGAACTGGATTAACAGAAATTAAAACTGCTGCTAAACCACCTAAAGCTGTGAAACCCATTATTCCAAAGTTTATTAAACCAGCATATCCCCATTGAATATTAGCACCCATCGTCATGACAGCTGATATCAGACAAAGATTAAAGATAGATAAAGCAATGTTCCAGGATTGAAATATACCGACAAGGATAATTAATCCCATCATAATACTGTAAGCCGCTATGACATTTAAATTTTTTCTCACAATATTTTTCCTTTAAATATTCCAGACGGGCGATAAAGCAGCACAATTACTAATATTGAGAAAGATACCGCAAATTTATAATCAGTTGAAAGTAATTGAATTAGACCGTCAGGCTCCATCCTTTCAGGTAACACATACATGAAAAATTTCTTGTAAGCATAAGTTAAGAATATTTCTGAAAAAGCAATTACATAACCTCCTAGGAAAGCTCCAAAAGGATTACCAATTCCACCAACTATAGCAGCAGCAAATATTGGAAGCATGTTATTAAAATAAGTAAATGGTTTAAAACTTTTATCTAAACCATATAATGATCCACCAATTGTAGCTAAAACTCCTGCTATTATCCAAGTAGTCATAACAATCTTTTTTGGGTCAATCCCAGACAACAAAGCAAGATCTTCATTATCAGAATAAGCTCTCATGCTTTTTCCTGTTTTTGTTTTATTTAAAAACCAAAAAAGAGCTGAAACTAAAATTAATGTTACAACAATTGTAATTACTTGAGTGGATTTGATTGCAAGGCCCTCATTAAGACCAGTCATTTCTTTAAACTCACCAGCTTTAATCAAAAATTTTTCACCATCAAAAAATCTTCTATCAGATGGACCAATAATTATTCTAACAACTGCTTGGGTGACAAACATTACCCCAATACTCACCATTGCTAATTGAACAGGGGGGCTTTTACTTACTCTATAATATTTGAAAACAAATTTATCTATCAAAAGCATATAACCAGCCATAAATATAATAGCAAAAGGAATTGCAATTAGAGCAGTAGGTAAGATACCCAAACTTATTCCTAAAGATTGAAAATACCATGTGAACAAAATAGTGACCATGGTTCCAAAAGACATCATATCTCCTGTAGCAAAGTTTGCGAACCTTAAGATCCCATATATCAAAGTTACAAAAATTGCACCTAAAGCTAATTGAGATCCATAGGTTAATGCTGGTATAAAAATATAATTTAATAAAAGTACAATCGCATTCATATAATCCATATCACCCGCCTAAAAATGAACTTCTTACTCTTGGATCATTTAGTAATTCTTTTCCTGATCCTGAATAACGATTTTCTCCCGTGACTAAAACGTAACCTCTATCTGAAATGCTTAGTGCTTGTTTGGCATTTTGTTCCACCATCAGTATTGCAACATTTGTACGTTTAACTTTTACAATATGGTCAAACAATTCATCCATTACAATTGGTGAAACTCCTGCGGTTGGTTCATCTAACATTAAAACTGATGGCTTAATCATTAGCGCCCTACCAAGTGCTACTTGTTGTCTTTGTCCTCCTGATAATTCACCAACTAATTGATTCCTTTTTTCACTTAATATTGGAAACAATTCATAGATCTCATTGATTACTGAATTATAACTTTCATCAATTAAGAAGGCTCCCATTTCTAAATTTTCCTCAACAGTCATTCCTGCAAAAACATTTTTCGTTTGAGGTACAAATGAAATTCCTGACTTAACTCTATCTTGTGGAGATAATTGTGTAATATCTTTACCACCAATTATTACTGAGCCAGATTTTAAATTTAGCAAACCTAGCATTGCCTTCATTGCTGTTGATTTTCCCGCACCATTAGGACCTAAGATTGAAACAATTTCACCTTTGTCGACATTCACTGAGCACGAATTAATAATATCTGGACCGTTTCCATATCCACCAGTCATTTTATTTCCCTCAAAAAATGCCATTATCAATTATCCTTAATTTTTGATCCCCTGCCTAAATAGCTTTCAATTACTTTTTCATCTTTTTTTGCATCATCCACTGAACCTTCAAATAATACTGATCCTTCAGCCATTACAATCACAGGATCACATAGTCTTCCTATGAAATCCATGTCATGTTCAATCATACAAAATGTATATCCCTTTTCTTTATTTAGTTTTTCAATCGCTGTACCAAGATCTTTGAGTAGTGTTCTATTTACACCTGCGCCCACTTCATCTAGCAAAACTAACTTTGCATCTACCATCATTGTTCGACCAAGCTCCAATAATTTTTTTTGACCACCAGATAAATTTCCAGCTAGCTCATTTCTTAAATGCCCTAAATTTAAAAACTCTATAACTTCAATGGCTTTTTGCTTAATAATATTTTCTTCTTTCATAATTAATGAAGGTTTAAATATAGCATTTATCAATTGCTCACCTGACTGATTACCAGGAACCATCATTAAATTTTCTAAAACTGATAAATTTGTGAATTCATGTGCAATTTGAAAAGTCCTAAGTAAACCTTTTGAAAATAATTCATACGCCGGTACATCAGTTATATTTTCGTTGTTAAACATAACACTGCCGGCTGAACATTTTATATTTCCAGCAATCAAATTAAATAAGGTAGTTTTTCCTGATCCATTAGGACCAATTATTCCAGTTATAGTTCCTTTCTTAACTTTGAGTGAACAATCTGATACCGCTGCTAATCCACCAAAATATTTTGATAGATTGTTTATTTCTAAAATATTTTCTGACATCAATTATTTGTTAAGTCTTTTGTAAATTCTATTTAATGCATTTACTACAGATTTATAAGCCCCTCTCTTACTCATTTCTTTTAATCCTTGTTCGTTTAAACCTTTTGGAGTTTGAGACTCTTTGACTAAATGTCTTAAATCTTTTTTTGAATTTACAACTGCATCTTCAGATAAGGCCAAAAATAAAGTTGTAATATATTTCTGTGCATCAGATCTTTTAATACCTTTTTTTATCAACCAAGTACTCATCACATTTAATATTTCATAATAAGATGCCATCATCCCAGATGTTGACCAGAAATTAATTGATAATTTTTCATTTTTAATTTCAATAGTAGATCCAATTTTATTAAAAAAATTTTTAACCTTTCTATTTGGTGGGCAGATAGGCACTGGTCCTTTTTTAAGAGAAATTGGCGGAAGTGGAATAGCTCTTACTAAGTCAGCTTTTACTTTTATCATTTTTTGAAGTTCTGAAAGATTTATAGTTGAGATAAAACTTATAATTGTTTGACTAGATCTAAATCTTAAATCTTTAATAATTTTCTGACCAACAATTGGTGTGACTGCCAAAAAAATCCAATCACAATTATCAACAATTTTTTGATTGTCCTTTTCAATAAATATCTTTTTAAACTTTTTTTTTAGTCCTTTTGCAATAAGACTATTTCGTGATGAAATAAATATCTTTTTATAATTAATTCTTGAAGAACATATTCCAGATATAACTGATGATGTTATTTTTCCAGTTCCTATAAAACCTAATTTCATAAATATCTTATAGTGATTAATTTATATTAATTAATAAAAAAAGAACCTCTAATTCGCAACAACTCTCTACTCAAATCTTTATGTTCTTTAAAGGCTTTTCTGCCATGAAGCCAAAAATAATTATTTGCTACTACAGATGATCCCACCGGAAGTTTGGTTATAATCTTCTTATTACTTTCCTCTAAACTATCAGATAATTTTTGTAAAAAAGTACCTTGTTTCATATTTTTAGGTTCTGGAAATTGATCAATATATGAAATTTGTGCTCTTCCATCTTTATCAGATGAAAATACTGGATGTTCAACTTTATAATCAATATTTTTACTTTTTGGAGAACCCCAAAGAAAATCTTCTTTTCCGACAGGATCATTAAATAATTCATCACAATGCTCCCAATCATCGAGATGAAGCATGGCAGTTTCCCCACCCTCAACATTTTTTTCCTCTATTTTTGACATTAACAACCAGTCAGTTTTTTCTTTTACATAGGTTCCATCTGTATGTAGATCCATATTTTTATAAGCTTTTCTTAAATAGGAGTCACTTTTGTCTTCATGCTTAACATAAAATCTAGCATAGTATTTACCAGCCATTGCATCATGATTAGGTTTCCCAATAAGATGCGCAACAGCTGTTGAAAGCTTTACTAAAAAACTATCATCAATTTTAGATATTAAATTTTTAGGTTTAATAATAAAACAACCTGTATTTCGATCTCTAATAATTTTATTAATTAATTTAGATAATTTATTATTACTTAAATCGTCTAAACTTTTTGCGATAGTAAATCTAGTAAACGGTTTATATTCTAATGCAGTAATATCAAACTTATTAAAAGGAAAAATAAGTTTATTTAAAATTTCATCTCCTATATCTATGTTAATTATCCTTGGAGATTGCTTATTTTCATATATTTCAAATCCGTCTATTTTTTCAATCATAAATAACTGCTAAAAAGTGTAAGTATGATAGCAGAGAAAATTGTTGGGTAAACTAAATTTTTTTTAGTGATAAAAAAAAGCCCAATTGATAAAATTATTACAATTAGTCTTATTAAGTAATCTATCTCAGATAATAATCCTGATGGAAAAATTACAATTCTGGCTATTAATGCTGCCAACGTCGAGTATGCCAAGCAATTAAACCATCTAAATATTTTGGAAGTTTCTTTAATATTTTCTGAACTAACAACACCTAAAAATCTAGACAAAAATGTCGCTAATGAAGTTATTAAGATTACTAAAAAAATATTACCTGTCATTTACTTCTCCAATAAAAAATGCAATTGTTCCAGCCATAAAACCACCAAATAAAATACACCACTCTGGAGAGATAAAATAAAAAGCTGGACCTAAAATTGCACCAAGGATGATTGATAAACTAATTTTAATAGTTTTCATCGCCCCCACCATCATACAAGTAAAATAAATTGGATTAATTATTGCTAACCCAATTAACATATCTCTATTTAAAAAGTCTGATGCAATATAGCCAATAAATGTGGAAAAAATTGCTACCGACCAGGTTGCTGTACCAATACCAATCCAAAAATCTATCCTTGATTCTTTTTTTATTTGTTCATAATTATCTTTCATTATTAGCCACGATGAGACGGCAATGAAGTGACATGATAAATAATATTTCCATTTAGGTTGTGTTTGGTGCATCAATAATGGCATTAAGGAAACTGTCATTGGATACAATCTTGCATTTACTAACCAAACAGCAATGAAGATATTTATTAATGATGATCCAATTATAAGTGACTCTGCCATCACTAATGAACCAGGTAATGCGTAAGTCAAAAAAGTTGAAAAAAGACTTTCTTGAATTGTAAAACCAATATTTTTTAAAAGAGCCCCAATTGCTATAAAGCTAGCACCCAAGGCTATAGCTGGACTTCCAACACCTTTAATAGATGCGAAACCTTTCAAAAAATATTTTGAATCAATCATTAACCGCCCAGGAATAGGCGTCCAACATCAGGATTATTTAAGAGTTCATCTCCTTTACCTGCTATTGCAGTTTGTCCTGATACTAAAACATAACCGATGTCAGCAAACTCTAAACCTTTCTTTGCATTTTGCTCAACAAGGATAATTGTTTTTTTTTCATTTTGTTGAAGGTCTCTTAAAATTTCAAATACCATTTCAATATATCTTGGCTCTAATCCAATCGAAGGTTCATCAACTAATAAAACTGATGGTTTCATAACAAGTGCTCTTGAAATTTCTAATAATCTTCTTTCACCACCAGACAAAACTTTTGCAGGTTGATTTCTTCTATTTCTTAATCTTTCATACTTCTCAAGAATTCTCTCAGCCTCTTGAAATGACTCCTCTGTTTTATCTTTAATAAATCCACCCATTAAAAGATTTTCCTCGACTGTCATGTCAGGGAAGACAGAATTATCTTGTAAAATATATGCAATACCAACTGATTTTAATTTTTCAGCTGGTGATAAATTGGTTATTTCTTTTCCATCAATTTCTATTTTTCCGGAAAATATATTTGTAAATCCATAAATTGAATGAAGAATAGTTGATTTACCTGCACCATTTGGACCTATTAAACAAAGTGATTGAGCCTTGCTAACATAAAGATCAAAATTATGTAAAATTTCCATTTTCCCATAGCCAGCATTCATATTTTTAATTGTAAGATGAATATCATTAGGTGAAAGTTTTTTTAAATCATCTGCTTGAGGAGCTTTACCTAATACTTCGTATTGATTAGACATTATTGTGCTCCCAGGTATGCATCGATTACTCTTTTGTCATTTTTAATTTCATCTGGTGTTCCATTGGCAAGCATTTTGCCATGAGCTAAACAATATATACTTTCTGCTAATTGCATAATAACTCTCATATTATGTTCGATAACTAAAAGAGTTATCCCAAAATCTTGGTTTACTTTTATTAACCTGTCTATTATTCCATTGATTAGAGTTGGGTTAATACCTGCAGTTGGTTCATCTAATAAAAGCATTTCCGGTTCATTCATTAAGGCCATTGCCAACTCAAGTAATTTTTGCTGACCAAAAGATAAATCACCAGCCCTTAATTTTCTTTTTTGATAAAGTCCTACAAAATTCAAAAGGTTTTCTGCTTTATCAGTTAAATCTTGAGGAATTTTTGAGAATATTTTTAATATATTTTCATCACTGCCTTTGTGACTGATTAACATATTATCTACACAATTTAATTTTCCATAAATTCTTGTTTGTTGAAAAGTTCTTAGTAAGCCAAGTTTAGCAATTACAGGAACAGGTAATTCAGATACTTCTTTACCATTAAATTTAATTGACCCCTGGTCTATTGGATAAGTACCAACAATTGAGTTGAATAAAGTTGTTTTTCCTGAACCATTTGGGCCAATTAGTCCAAATATTTTTCCCTTTTCTACTGACATTGAAATGTCAACATTAGCCTTAACACCGCCAAAAGATTTACTCACATTATTTACTTCTAAAATACTCATTTCAGTTCTACCTGAGCTTTTCGATCTGCCTCATCTACAACTTCGCCAAATCGTTCAGGGTATTTTTCTCTCAACCATCCCATAATTCCCTCTGGAAAATAGATGACAATTACAACAATTAACACTCCAAGAGCAACATACTGCCAACCTAAAAAGAATGTCCAAAAACCCTCTTTAAAAATATGAAACACAGTAGCTCCAATTATAGGACCCCATAAAGTTCCTTTACCACCTAAAATTGCCATTAAAACCATAAATACTCCCATCTCTCTTCCATCAAATGCAACATCAGTAGAGTCAATGTATCCTACTAATCCACCCATGATACCTCCAGCTAAACCGCAAAAGAAAGCTGAAACCATCCAGCCAATAATTTTATATTTCATTGTCTCAATTCCCATAGCTTCTGCTTTATCTTCGTTGTCTCTAATCGCATTAAGAATTAATTTAAATCTAGTTGAATAAATTGCCCTTACAGCAATAAAAGTAAGTACAAGTGCTCCAAAACTCAAAAAATAAAAGAACTCTCCCCTTGCCTCTAAACCACCTACATTTGGAAAAGGTGGTGTTGTGAACCCTTGTCCCGCTCCAATAATTTCTATACCTCCAGAAATTTCACCTGCTGCAACCCCTAGACCTAAAGTACATATTGCAAAATAATGTCCTCTTAATCCTAAAATTGAGTAACCAATTAAACCAGCAACAATAGTTGGAATTATTGCAGCTACCAAAAGTCCAACTGCCATTCCTTGAAAAAATTGAGATGGAGTATGCACAAAAGTTTTTTCTCCTCCACTTTCAGTCCATTCTGCTAAAGGAAAAAACATTCCTACTTGAACAGATGCACATAAATACATTCCAAGACCGTAAAATAAAATATTTCCAAATGTGTTGTATCCCATCTCTCCACCTTGAATATTCCAAGTGGTTGCTAAAATAATTAAAACACAAAGAATTGATAACTGAACTTTAAATGCAGGAAAAATAAACGGCGAAGATAAGCCAAATATTAAAATTACTGCATATAATATCGCGTTTTTACTCATTATTTTAAATACTCTCTTTTCCTAGAAAGTTTAAATCTTCTATAAACAAGAATTAAAACTAATAAAAGGAATACTGAGCCTATTCTGAATTCTGTACCTAATATATAATCAGCAAACTCCTCAAATACACCTAAACCCATACCTGACATTGCAACACCAGGTAAGTTTCCTAAGCCTGCAACAATTACAATCATAAAAGATCGAATTGTATATGGTAGTCCCATGTAAGGATGTATTGTAAAAGTTATTGAAATTAATGCACCAGCTACTCCACAAAGAGCTGCATTTATTCCGAATGTTGCTGCATAAACTTTTTCTGTATCTACTCCTAAAATCTTTGCAGCTCTAGCATTTTGAGCTGTTGCTCTAATTGCACGACCAAGTTTAGATTTTTTCATGTAAATCACTAAACAAATTGCAAAAATTATACTTACAAATGCAGAAAATATTTTTGAATTCGGTAAAGTAACATTATTATCAAATAACATTGTTGTGCCATATCCAGAATTTGCCAAAACTACATCTGCACCAAATGCAAAATTCATTAGTTGCATAAACAAAATACTTATTCCAAATGTAGCAAGAATTGAGATAAATAAATCTCTATCAACTACTTTATTGATTACTAATTTATAAATTCCAACACCAATAAAATACATTATGATTGGAGAAACAATTACGCCCCAGGCAGGATGAATTCCATAAAGATACATGAAATAAGCAATGTAACCTCCAAGTATCACTAAATCACCTTGGGCTATATTTATGATATTCATAACTCCCCATTGCAAAGCCATCCCATATGCGATCAATGCAAACAAGATACCTAGAAGCAATCCATCCAAGCAAGCTTGAACAGTAATCATAGGATATTGAAAAACCATGAAATCCATAACCAACCCTTAAAAAAAAATACCCCCTAGAGTTTAGGGGGTATTTAGAGATTAATATTTATCTTTCAGACCACTTAGGAATTGGGTGAATCAATTTAGCTGAAGCCCATTTTGTTGGAGCTACAACTTTGTTTTCACATTTTCCTGAGCCATCACACATTACTTGGAAAAGAACCATTGGTTTGTCAACGTTCTGACCACCTTCTGCGAACTTAATATTTCCATAGAATGTTTGCATGTTAGTAGCTGCAAGAGCATCTCTTACTTTCTTTTGATCAAAAGAATTTGCTCTTTCAAATGCATCCTTAAATACTAACAATGCCGCTGAGGACTCTGCTGATTGGTACGGCGGATCATATCCAAACTCTTTTTCAAAGTCTGCCGCATATTTCATACCATCTTTAAAGAAGTTATCTTTATAAGTTAAAGTCTTATGCCATTGAGATGCACATAAAGCATACTGTGAATTTTTACCATGTTGTTTTGATAATTTCGCAGCATCACAATGTGTCATTGCTAGCATTGGTACATCTACTTTCATTTCAGCAATTTGTCTAATTGCAGTCAATGCACCTTTAGTGTGACCTGATACAACAAGAACATCTGGCTTCATTTGCTTAACTTTAACCAATGTAGCAGCCATATCATTTAACTCTTTTGGTAATTTATCATCTATTACTTTTTTAGAGCCTGTTCTTTTAATTGCATCTAAAACTCCCAATCTTACATCTTGAGAAAATGCATCTTGTTCAAATGCCATAGCAACCGTTACTGGTTTTCCATTATTCTTTTCTACTGCTAGATCAATAGCAACATCAAGATATAAATTAGCTGGAGCTAAAACTGCAAATAGATATTTGTAACCTTTAGTAAACAAAGATCTAGAAGCACCATTTGCTTCAACCATTGGTACACCATATTTTTCTGTTACAGGTGCAATAGCTTTAGTTAAACCTGAACTGTATGGTCCAAGCATAAATTCAACGCCGTCTTGTGAGATTAATCTTTCTGCTAATTGAGCTGCTCTTTTTGGGTTTGACTCATCATCGTAATAAATGATTTCAAACTTATAAGTTTTTCCACCAACTTTAACACCACCCATGCTATTAATTCTGTCAACAGCCATATTATAACCGTTTTGAGTATGAACGCCATTAGATGAATATTTTCCTGTTAATGAAATTGCAGCACCTAAAACAATTTTATCACCAACTACTTTTGCAAATGAAACAACTGAAGTTGAAAGTAAAATTGCTACTGCAGAAATAAAACTCAATATTATTTTATTTATTTTCATTTTATTCCTCTTGTTAATTAATTAATTAAAAGCTAATTTAATAAAGATTTTTAATACTTTTCAAGTGGCAATATAACATTACAGCAACATTAATATTGTTGTGTAACAATAATTATTATCGCAATAACAACCAAAACACTCGCTGAGATTGTATTGATTGTTTTTGGATTTGCTTTTATCCAAATAATTAATTTTTGTGCAAGCATTGCATAACCAATTAAAGATAAAAAATCCAAGACAACATAGGTTGTAATTAAAATAAAAAATTGAATGATATAATTTGAATTAAAGTCAATAAATTGTGGAAATATTAATGGAAAGAACAACCAGGCCTTTGGACTTGTTCCTGCAACTAAAAAACCATCTTTAAAAAAAGAAAAAATACTTTTTGACGATACAATTTTTGAATTTACATCTTTTGGTGAAGATTTATACACATCATAAGCCAAATAAAGTAAATAAAGTACACCAATCCATTTAAAGATATTTAAAAAATTAGGATTGTCAGAAAGAAAAGTTCCTAAAACAAAGATAACTAAAGTTGCTTGAAAAAAATTTGCCGTTATATCACCAAATGCTGTCCATACACAATTTCGAACACCATAATTCATTGAATAAGATACGATTACTACCCTTGGGGTTCCTGGTGTTATAAATAGAAAAATGATGATTTGTAAAAATAAGATAAAATCTAGGGGGAGCATATAAAAAAAAAGATAGTCCTTAAAAACCGGGAGCTAAAGATGGCTAAGAAGGACTATCCAAATCAATATATCAGATCTAAAAAAAAATGCATTATCAATTTTTTTCAAATATAAGGGATTTATGAAAAAAAAAGGTCACAGGCCAATCACCAAAGTCAAAAATCCAGAGCCAAATGTTGAAGATCCAGATTGGGTCATTTGGGCAGCCTGGGCAGATAGGATCACTTTTGAAGAAATTGAAAAAAAAACCGGTTACCGAGAATCTGATGTTATTAAAATAATGCGAAGGTCTCTTAAACCATCCTCATTTAGATTATGGAGAAAAAGGGTTCATGAAAAAAGTATCAAACACAGAAAAAAATTTGAATATTCAAGAAAACAAATATCTGGTAAATTAAAAAAAGGAGATTATCTATAATTAATAATTTATGAAAAAAATTACAATTTATACAGGTCCATTTTGCAATTATTGTGATGCGGCAAAAAGATTATTAACTAGAAATAATGCAACTTACACAGAAATAGATATTGCAAAAGTTGAAGGAGCTATGGACGAAATGATTAATAAAGCTAACGGAAAAAGAACAATCCCACAAATATTTTTTGATGACCAACACATTGGTGGTTATGATGAAGTCAGAACTTTAGAAAAAGAAAATAAACTTAAAGAATTACTAAAATAAATTTTACTTAATTGTTATTGTTACAATAGGTTCCTCTGCCCACATTTGACATAGGTTATTAGCTTCATTTGCACCAACGGCATTTTTTGTTCCAAAAGCAATATCTATTGTAGGTGCGATTAAAGAAACTGTATACGGTGTTGCAAGTTCATAAATCATAACATGATCATCACTTGTACTTCCATCTGCGTGTTGTGTTTGATGTTTAGAAGAACCAATCCCTTGATCATATTCAATGCTTTGATCAAGATTAAATCCACCAACTCCTGCACAAGTCAAAGCTGTACACTGAGTATATTGATCATTTACAAGGTAAACATTCATATCTGCTGCTGTTTGATTGTTAGCGACAACAGGTTTATGTGTGTACTTTCCAGATGACTCACTTGCTGATCCATACATTGTATCAGTTGTTGCAACAGTCCTGCAAGCATTAGCTGTTGAACCTGCAGCAATTGCAGTGTCATTTCTAATTACAAATTTTCTATCAATTGTAACTCTCATATGAGTGTAGGTAACACCGAGTGGAAGTAGTGTTGGATCACCATAAGCAGCAGCAGATGCGCCTGCACCTACAGATGTGATATCTACTTGTTTGTCTCCACTTCCTACAACAACTGCATTATCACAACTCCCTACACCTGTGCTGTTTGTACAAAATTCAAGTTTTCGCATTGTAACTTTATAAAGATCAGCATTTCCAGTTACTGCATATGATGGAAGCATTAAAGCTACAGAAATTAAAAAATTTAAAAATAAAATTTTGATAAATCTAATCATATTTAATCTGCCCTTGAAATTGTTGCATTGCCTTTAAATTCAACCATTATCTTGTTGTTTCTTTTAACTTTTGTTAACAACTCTCCAGACATATCTTTTTCCTCTTTCCAGGCTGTGTTGCTAAAAAGACCATCTTGTAGAGATGGACCAGTTCTTGGAGGGTGTATCAATATTATTTTTGCATACCATTCATCTTCTAGACCCTCTTTATCTTTGTCATCATATGCAAGCTCTAAATTCAAATTTGGGTTTAAAAGTAATTCTGAACCTAATTTTCTTCCTTTAATATCATCTCTATCTCTGCCATCGTATTCGTAAGCATTTACAAATATATCAGCCCAATGCATATATGGAATTTGAGATGCTAGTCTTAGATCGTATCCATCTAGAACCTTTTCGTCAGTGCCATCATCAATTCCAATATAATAATTGTAGCCAAAATCAAGCACAGCATTTCTAGCCTCGACACCTAGACTAGATCTTGCATTACCAATATCATCATAATCTAAGAAGGCATTAAATCCTGTCATCATTGTTTTATCATCATTTAACATTCTTTTACCAAATCCAAGGTTTCCCACAATTCTCTCATCGTTATTTTTTTCAGTATTAAAAATTGAAAATTGAGTAAAAAAATTTCCATTAGCTGTTTTTTCAATTTCTCTTACTCCTAGAATACTATAGTCTGGTTTAAAATTTTCTCTAATATCTATACTAACCTCAGTATCACCTTCACCAGGAATAATGTTGTTTATATAATCTGAAACTTGCTTAGCTACACCATCGGCGTATGACGTCGAAATCATAAAATATGAAATTAAAATTATTAAAACTTTTTTCATATTGAATTAGTAATTTATTTTAGTGGGGGTGTATAGTGAATTTATGTATTTAATAAGCTTAAATTAAAGACTAAATAAAATTAAAAATTGTCTAAAAAGTTCCAGAAATTTGTAAGTTTGCACCATATTCAGGTATTTTGCTGAATAAACTGTAGTTTGTGTCCATTTTTAAGTTAAAATTATTAAATCTTTTTGTGTAACTTAACTCAGTTTTATTATTTTGGTTTGGATTAAAATTCATCACAAACTCTGAGTCATTTTTATTTATACGACCAAACTTAAACAAAATTGTATCTTGATGTGAGTAAGATCGTTCTCTGTCTTTGTGTGTTATTTTTTCGTAATTAATGGAAAAAGTAATTCCATTTTCATAAATAGCTTCAAATCCTATATTTCCTTTTAATCTTTTATGTGAATACTTTTCAATTGTAGCTTTATTTGTTTTTGTTCCACCAACATTAGAATGATTAAAGGATAAATCTGGTGAAATATCTAATATCATCTCAAATCCACCATTAGGTCTTAAAATTCCGTCTGGAACTTTTATTTCATTGATATCAAATAAAAAACCACCTGCAATTTCCCCAGTTTCAAAAGTTTTTTCATCATAAATGATATCTGTTCCTCGTTTTGCTTTAGAAATAAAATCAGTAAAATGAGAAAGATTAGTTATACCGTAGTTAAATCTTCCAGACGGAGTAAAATTAAACTTACCATAAGTTTTTTTAGTCCTAAAATTTAAAGCAGTAAAAGCTTGTTTACCATTTCTTTTACCAGTAACTTTACCTGAAAATATTTGATCAAATCTGAGTATACTCAATCCCAAGATAGCATTTGAATATCGATATTGATCTGTAGGAATAGTTCCATAAATATTTAAAGTTAAAGATTCTAAATTTATAGCCTGTGCGGAGTACTTAATATCTGCACCGCTATTTCCATATCTTACTGCTGTACCAAAATATTTATTTTCACCATATTTTTTATCAGCACCAAAAGTGAGACCTCTTGTTCGAATTTGTTTAGGTTTTTCAAATAATGTTGCATCAAAACTTCCTATGGAAATATCTGCATGGTTCCAATAAGACCAATCAGATCTTCTATTTTTTGCATCACTTTGAGATTTTTTATTATTTAAAGACGCTTGAAGATTATCTTTTAAAGATAATAATAAACGATTATCTGTATCAATATTTATAGAAAAATTATTAAGATTTTCTTTATTTCTGTTTCTTTTAATCCACTCAAATCTCTTAAATATCGTTGATGTATTTAAACTTATATTTTGTTTTGCTAGCTCTACTTGGGACCCTAAATTAGATCTCGCATCCGATGTACATTCATAAATACCGTACGGACACTCTAAATTGTATTCATTAGTCCTATCAACTGAAGAAGCATCCTCTCTATGATTCGTCACAAATAATTTCATTCCTGCAGCACCAAATGCGAAACCATATGGTTTTCCTATACCAGAAAATGCATCATCTGGATCAAACACCACATTCCATCGACCTTTAAATTGAACTGATGATATGTCGTAATTTGCTGCAGTGTTATATTGGAAGATAGCAGACTTACTAAAACCAGTATCATTTCCAGGACTTGTTGTTTGCGCCAAGATATAAATTGCACTTCCAGTATCATTAAATTCAAAATCTAAAGCTTGCATTTGCGCAGGAGATTGAAGTGTTTCTATTTCTGTATCATTTAAATCCAACGTATAATTTAATGTAGCTGAAGAAGTGTCATAAGGACCAGGCAAATCATAAACTTCAATCGTTGGATCTAGATTTTTTCCATCTAATTTAAATAGTTGCATACCATCAGCACTAAACTCTATTGATATTCTAGATCCAGTTAAATCTAACTCAGTAATATATGACCGGGTTGATAAATCAAAAGGTGTTGAAAGATCATAGCTAAATATTTCCCCATTTTCATTTACAATGAAAAACTTTGAACCATCACGGCTAAATCTTATAGACTCTACTCTTTCATTTGTTTCAGTGGTCATATCTTTCCAAGGATTAAAACGAAACTGTGAACAATCATTTTTGACAGTGTCTAAATCAAAAGGTTTGGTTAATTTATAAACTATTATTCGATTGGTTATACCATCATTTCTTATATTACCGATAACATAAGTTAAACCATCATTACTAAAAGCAACGTCTGATGGATCTTCAGCTCCATCTTTAATTATTTGAGTTCCTTGTTCATCAAAACATACGTGGCTTCCACTTGAAGCTAAATCTGGTCTTGGAACAAGTAAATTTGTTCTCCATTTTACCTCTAATTCAGAAGCTTTGGCTGTGATAATTAAAAATAAAAAAACAAAAAAAGTAAAATTTATTACTTTCATTTTTATGACTTTTTTATATTTTTCTTTATTAATTCAGTATTTTTAATATTAATTGCCATACAAGTAATATCATCTCTTAATTTTTCAGCGCCCCAATTTAACTCTTTTTCAATAGACTCAACAATACTCTTTGGTGTCACTTCAGGCATATTATCAATAATTTTTTGAACTCCTTCAGCTCCTAATTCCTCACCATTTTTTAAATACCCTTCGGTTACACCGTCAGTATAAACAACAAATGTCTTTTCTTTAAGGTTCATAGTAGTTGATTTAACCATCGACTCTGTAAAATATTTAACAATCCCAATTGGTGGCATTTCTGATTTGATATATTCATAATTTTTATTTTGATCAAAAGTTAAAATACTTTCATGCCCTGCGTTTATAAAAATGAGTTCTCCAGTTTTAATGTTTAATTTTCCAAAAACAGCAGTTACGAACATACCTTTGAATTTAGCCTCAACCAGTTCATTATTCACACCAAATACAACTTTTTCTAATGGAAATTTTAAATTTGTTAATGTTCTAAATATTGAGGATGCTTTAGCCATATACATACCAGCTTTAACTCCTTTTCCAGATACATCAGCTAATGTAAAAAAATATTCCTCAGGTGTTGATCTAACTACATCAAAATAATCTCCCGAGACATCTCTTGCTGGAACATTTTTTGCAAAAATAAAGTTTTCAAACTTAGAAATGTCTGGAAATAAGCTTTTTTGAACTCCTGCAGCTAGTTCTCTTTCTTTTAGTAATTTTGCCTCTTTTTGTAAATTAGCAAGAGCAATTTTATTTTCTTCAATAAATCTGAAATAAAGACCTGCCAAGAATGTTAAAGTTACAATGAATATTGGATAACTTATGTCAACTAATTCAGATTTAAATTTATAAATTGAAAAACCTATAATAATAATTGCTAAAATATTTCCAAAGAAAATTGATAAACTATATTTTGGTTTAATTTTTTGTGAAAGTATAAATGTTAATAATGCCACTATAATAGAAAACAATAATTCGAAAATATAAGTATTTGGATTTCTTATTAAATATGATTGATCTAAAATATTTTCTATGACATTAGCGTGCACTTCAACTCCTGGAATTGTAAGACCTAATGGTGTCTTTACAAGATCGAACAAACCCTGTGCTGATGCACCAATTAAAACGTATTTATCTTTAAAAAAATCTGATTGAAATTTCCCATCATAAACATCTCCAGCAGATATATATTGTTTCTTGTCTGATCTTTTATATTTTATCCAAATGATTCCATTAGGATCTGAGTCTATTTTGTATGGTCTTGCGCTTATCCTTTTGATACCAACTTCATTTAATTCTACATAAATGTTTTTTTGATTAGATCCAACACGTATCATCTCTAATCCCATTGTCGGGTATAACTTTTTATTAAATTGTACAATCAGTGGCAAAGATCTAATTATTCCATCTAATTGATCTAAAAAAGAAATCGAACCCAAACCTTTGACATCTTTTTCTAATATTTCAAGAGATCCTATTGAATAAGGATATAAATAAGTAAATTGTTTAGGGTCTCCTCCTTTAGATAAAAATCTGGCTTTAGCTTTTCTATCATAATTTGAATGTGAAGGAACATTACTACCTAAAACTGCAATTATTGATTTTGACTCTTTTAATTTTTCGGAAAAAATATCGTCAGGTCCTTTTAACTTTTGCAGCTCAGCAACATCATCAGGAATTAGATTATAAGACTTAATTATTTCATCAGGAGATTGTTTATCTTTCTCAGTGAAAAATATATCAAATCCAACTGCTTTTGGATTTGAGGTGTTAAGTTGATCTAGAATTTTTGCAAAGACGTTTCTGTTCCATGGAAACTGTCCGAATTTTCCTAAACTTTTTTCATCAATATCAATAATTACAACCTCACTGTCTTTTTTTTCAGCAAATATTTTTTGATATAAATCGAAACTTAAGTATGAAACTGATTTAATAAATGCGGGATTTATAATCTTTAATGAAATTAATATAAGAAGTAAGATTAGGAATACGACGTAATTAAAATATTTTTGTAAAAAAACTCTCACAAAAGTAAATCTATAACTAATTGAGTTAAAGTAAATATTTCTTATTTAAGGAGAAAGTTAGATTACTTCTTTTTCTTTCTTTTCTTTTTAGCTTTTTTCTTCTTAGCTGCTTTTCTTTTTTTGACTACTTTTTTCTTCTTAGCAACTCTTTTCTTAACTTTCTTTTTAGGCTTTGGTTTTTTCTTAACTACTTTTTTCTTTTTAGGCTTTGGTTTTTTCTTCACAGCTTTTTTCTTCTTAGCTGGTTTTTTCTTCACAGCTTTTTTCTTCTTAGCCGGTTTTTTCTTAGTAGCTTTTTTCTTAGTAGCTTTTTTCTTAGTAGCTTTTTTCTTAGTAGCTTTTTTCTTAGTAGCTTTTTTCTTAGTTGCTTTTTTCTTTTTACCTTTTTTCTTTTTGACTCCTGGTTGGCCTTCATCTCTTTTAGCTGCTTTCTTTTCAGCTTTAGCTTTTTTCTTAGCTTTTGCAGCTTTTTTCTTTTCAGCTCTTTCAGCTTTAATAGCTACTTTTTTCTCTTTATCTTTTTGAATATTTTGTTTGATAATTGTTTTAATTTCTTCTTTTTCGAAACCTAATGATTTAAGTTCTTTTTTTAAACTTTTTCTTAATTGTTTTCTTTCCTCTTTAGTCGAGTCTGGTGAAAGTTTTGCAACTCTCAGTGCTTTCATCTTTTTATTAAATTTCTTTAATTGGTTTTTTGTAATTTTTTTCGCTTGTCCTGGAGCTTTTCCTTTGGACATTGAAGTAATGCTGTAAGGATTATCTAAAAGAGTTTGGCCAAATTTATTTCCAACTAAAACTGCTCCTGGTCTCATTCCTAAAGTATTATTTTTCCCTGGACCTATTAATAAAGTGTCTGTTCTTCCTTTTGATACAACCGTTTGAAATTCAGTTCCTCTTGATCCTAACGTTCCTTCAGGAACTTCTACAGTTAAAGCATCAGGATCTTTTTTACTAATTAAACCTGATATTACTTTTAAGCTACCTTGTTTTACGCTTGCAACAATTTTTCCATCGTTAGTAGCTGGGTCGAATATAAAAGTATCCATTACTACTTCTGAGTCTTCACCCACAGTAAATGTAGATTGATCTAATAATAAAATTTGTGTTCCAGAACCTGCACCTGCATAAATTGTTTCGTTAAGATAAATTTTATCACCAGCTTTTAATTCTCTTGTCTCAGTTTTAACAGTACCTGAAATGGCACCAACAATACCTACAAGTTGTTTTTCAATAGTCAATTTTTCTTCAGCTTTAGCGCTTACGCTGAATAATAAAATTAAGCTTACAACAGATGCTAATAGTTTTTTCATTTAAGGGAAACGTAACAAATTATTGGAAAATTGAAAGAATTTTTAGACCAAAATGGACGCAAAAAATAGCTCAATTTAAAGGGTTTTTAAAAAAAAGTTGTTATTTAATTCAAACTAAAAGATCTGGCAAAGCTCAAAGAGAAAGAATCGGATATGTAATCGTAATTCATAATATTAGCCTCAGATATAACTTTTTCATATGAAAGGTTGATAAAAAAGCTTCTGTTTGGATCTATAGCTGGAAAAAAATCTCCAATTGCTTTTGTAAGCATTATATCAAAAGTGTTAGTTACATCTGATCTTAATTTAGTAGAGTCTACAGATGAGTCTGCTTTTTTATAATCATTAAAACTTAAAGAATTAGTTACTGCTATGTAAGCCCAAGGAAAAGCAAAATTTAATCCAAAACCAACATCATATGTTTCATAATCGTTACCAGCGTCCACTTTAGCATCACTATCACTGTAACCTAAACTTATGTTTGTTGAAATTATCTCCGTTAAAATAAAATCGTGTGCTAAAGTATAACTGTGACCTATAGAATTAGTTTCATCTGCAGTTGTGTCACTTGAGTTAGTGTTTCCTTTTGAATCTGAAAAAGCGTATCCGTAACTAATTGTATTTCTTTCCCCTATAGTAAAAAAACTTCCAGCTCCATACATAAATGAAACGCTATCAGCATCAGTCTGATAGTCTGATTTACTCAACATTAAATAGGGACTTACACTTTGACCTGCAAAAATTGTATCAAGAGCAAAAGTTAAACCATAACTTTGATAATCGTCATCTGTTTCTTGATATTGTTCAGAGGAGGTATGTGATAAATTTATTAATACTGAAGACTCCTCTCCAACTGGTCTTGATGCAGACAACCCTATCCCACCACTTAAAGTTCTATCATGTTTTGGAGAATTAAAAGCTACAGTGCTGTCTGAATCTTTTTTAAGTCTTGATTTTGAAACACTATTAACGTTATCTGAAAATACTGATCCCATTGATAAATCTGCTGCAAAAGTCCAAAGACCTGGTTCTCTATCTTTCAATTCAGTTTCTATTTCTTGTAAAGTCTCTAAATCCTCAGGTGAAAGATCTCTTCTTAATTTCATTTCAGCAATAATCGTGTTTGCTTTTTCTGGAGAGTCTACTTGTACTAAAACAGATAACAAATATAACTTTATTTCTGTATTGTCAGGATAAAGCATATTCAATCTTTCGAGGGTTGAGATTGTTTGTTTGAAATTTCCCATCTTACCTTGTTGCTGAGCGTATTTTAAGTTTAAATCCAAGTCGTTAGGATTTTGTAAAATCTGCATATAGGTAACATTCTTTTCAGATGAAAACACAGAGGCTGTTAACAACAAAAAAGTTGAAGCAAATATTAAAAAAAGTTTATTCAATTTAAAAAACATAAACACTGGAAGATATTAACTATATTATTTTTTTCAATTAATAATTTAGTTTAAAAATTATTATTTACCAATACTTATCACTGTTAAATCATCAGAAAGTGACTGATTTTTACTATCACTGATCACAGTCTTTGTAATATCATCCAACTGCTTAATAGTATCTTTGTTATAATTCTCTTCTATAATATCTATTGAACCTTCAATTCCTATTTCCTCTCCGACTTTGTTTAAACTTTCAGATAGACCATCAGTGAAAGCATAAAATCTTGAGCCATTAAGTTTCATCTTGTTTACATTATAAATACTTTTATCTTTTTGTTTAATTACTCCAAGTGGTGGTGCTGAGCTTTCAATTTGATTATACTTTCCATTATCATCCCGAATAATTGCTGGTTGGTGACCTGCATTAACCCATCTAATTTCATCAGTAATTAAATTATATTCTCCAATAATAGAGGTTACGAACATTCCACCAGTTTTTGTATTATTCAAATCATTATTCATATGAAAAACCATTTCATCTGGATCAACTTTAGATTGAGACAAAACTTCAAACAAAGTTGAAGCTTTTGCCATAACCATACCTGCGTGAATTCCTTTACCGGCTACATCGGCAATTATAAAATAAATGCTATCGTTATGTGGATAAAAACTAAAAAAATCACCAGATACTTCTCTTGCTGCAATATTAATACCATGCACAGGATAATTTTTTAAATTTCTTTTGGGTAAAAAATTTTCTTGAACTTTGACTGCTAGTTTTACTTCTTTTGAAATTCTTTCACGCCACTTATTTTTTTCTTCTTCGGTCGTCTCAAGTTTACTCATGAGTTTATTATAATATAGACCAATTACTCCTCCTGCAGTAAATGGATCTTGTGGTCCCCTTATCTTTAAATCACCAGATTCAGATTGTTTATCCAAAATGGAAATTAAATCATGTTCAATCGACACTGCATTATGTTCAGCTATATTTAATCCAAGTTCTTCTTGTACAGGACTAACCCTTAATGGATAAAATTTATTAAACAGATTTAAAATTACAAACGAAGAAATAAATGTAAATGCTCCAATACTTAATACACCGATGAACTGAACTTTAATTTGTGAAAATCTATCTAGACCGGTGTCTAAAATACTTAAGTCACTAAAAAAACCTACTGCTAAAGTTCCCCATATTCCTGCAGCCAAATGTACAGGCACAGCTCCAACCACATCATCGATTTCATATCTATTAAGAACTTCATTAACAACAATTGCAATAATTGCTCCAATGATACCGACAAAAATAGAAGTTACTGATGTCATTGAATTACACCCAGCTGTTATTGCAACTAATCCCGCTAAGGGTCCTAAGATAATGTGAAATGGATCAGGTTTTTTATATCTAAGGTATGAAATACCCAAACCAGTTAGTAAACCAAATGCAGCAGCTAAAAAAGTATTGATTAAAATTAATGGAACAACTTCGTCCATCGCACCGTTACTACCACCATTAAAACCAAACCACCCAAACCATAAAATTAATGTACCCAAAACTGCCAGGGGAAAACTTGAGCCAGTAAATTTTCCTTTATTTGCATCTGAATATTTTCCTATTCTTGGGCCTAAAATTATTACAGCTACTAATGCAATCCATCCACCAACTGAGTGGACAATTGTGCTTCCAGCAAAATCTACGAAACCTAAATTTGAAAGCCATCCAGTAGAGTTGGTAGCATTTAACAACTGCTGAGCTGTATCATATTTTGATAGATAACTTGAGGACCATGCCCAATGACCCACTATAGGATAAATAATTCCTGTAGCTAAAACTGTCATTATTAGATAACCATTAAATTTCATTCTTTCAGCAACAGCACCTGAAATTATCGTTGCAGCAGTTGCAACAAACATCGCTTGGAAAACAAAATAAGTCATGTATTCAGCTTTATCTGTTTTGAAAAAAAATAAATCAGTTCCAAAAAAACCATTATAAGAAGTACCAAACATCAAACCAAAACCAAAAATCCAAAAGATGACTACTGATACACCAAAGTCTGCAGCGTTTTTTAATGCAACATTGATGCTGTTTTTATGTCTAGATAATCCTGTTTCCATACACATAAAACCTGCTTGCATGATGAAAACTAAAATTGCGCAATCTATTACCCACAAAGTATCAATATTACTCGTAAGTACATCGATTACTTCCTGGGACATCATTAAAAAATGTTATCTGTGGATGCTCATTGGATCATAAATACAATCCATTTGATCTACGGTTTCAAAGAATATTTTGTTTAAGTTAGAGGTATGAAAAGTTGGACAAATTTTTTCAACTTTTTTTTCAGCCATATAATTACTTTTCGCTTTATTCATAGCTAAAGAACTTGATAAAGAGGTTGTCGCCTGAGTCATTGTTCCACCTGAGGCTAATGTAATTGACGGACTTATCATCGCTGAATATTGAGTACAATTGCTCAAAAAAGGAATAATCAGAAGAATTAAAAAAAGCTTTTTCATCATTTAAATTAACAACCGCTTTTATCAACAACACCAGTATCGTCAATGGTTAATTCACAATCACCCAGACCTTTGGCTACTGTTTTATAGCTAGTTACAGTTGGTGAATATATACAATAGAAAAATCCATTATTTTGATCTATATAATTTTCATTTGAAAATAAATCATCACCTAAGCTTTCTGTAGTATCTGCCGATGGAGTACACTTCTCCTCAGCAGCTGGTGCATCACAGTAACTTCTTGAAGTTGAGTAATAAGTAGCGCAATCAGCGTAATGATCAGTTTGTGCTAAACCGATTTGTACCAAAACATTCTCGGCTGCTTTCTTTTTCGTTCCACTAACATAACCATTGTATGAAACTACACCTACCGCAGATAAAATTCCGATAATTGCAACAACAACTAAGAGCTCGATTAAAGAAAATCCCGAGCTCTTAGTCATAAAATTTTAAAAATTTTTACTCTAAAGAAATTGTATCTACTAAAGGGTCCGAATCCGAATCCCAAGTAGTTGTAACAGTAATTGTGTTTACGTCTGCAGTTAACACTGTTGATCCAAGACCAGAAGAAGAAGCACCTACAGCATAATTTGGTACACTTGATGTTGCCCCATCTGTGGTTACGTCTTTTGACGGTGTGTGCGGATTCTTATCGGTAAAAACTTTGCCTTCATTAGTAGTCTGAACAAGTAATACGATACTAGGAGCAGCACCAGTAGCAGCAGCAACATTTGTTGCGTAAGTGGCACAAGTCATTCCGCCTTGCCCATTATTGTTCTTTAATATTGTTCCACCACCTAGTGAACATTTTTTCGTCTCTGATGCTAAAACTTTTACAACATTGGCATGAATACTTTTTGAAGCATTTTTCTTTGCCGCTGAAGTGTAACCATTGTAAGCAACAACACCAACAGCTGCCAAAATACCAATGATCGCTACAACAACTAATAATTCAATTAGTGTAAAACCTTTATTATTTTTCATTTTAATCCCTCTTTTTTTATATTTTTAATCAATTTTTATTAATAAATTTTGATATGTAAATACTTTATAAATACTAAATAATCTAACAAAAATAAATGATTTGTCCCAGATTGGGCAAAAATTGTACATTTTAAGTATGATTTATGTTATCAGTCTAAATATTAAATTTTATGACATATAAAGTAACAGAAGAAAACAACATCAGCACCGTTTTTTTAAACGGAGAAATTGACATGGATGTTACAGAAAAAGCTAAAGAAGTAATTTTGCCATTAGTTGAGTCTGGTAAAGAAGTTCATTTAAATTTAAAAGACGTTTCTTATATGGACTCATCTGGTATTTCTGTTCTTATTGAGAGTCACCAAAAAGCTTTAGAAAATAATACCAAGGTAATTGTAAAAGAGGTGAGTAAATCTGTTTTAAAAGTAATAATGATGGCAAAACTTGAACAGATTTTAAACTTAGAATAATGAATATAAAAGAATCTAAAGATTTTCTTGTAAGTACCGCTAGCTTAAAAGATGTTAGAACTTTTTCTAGAGAAGTATTTGAAAAAATTAATTTACCTCAAGATCAAAAAGATGAGCTTGTATTAGCTATTGCTGAAGCAGCACAAAATATTGTTAAACACGCTTACAAAGACGTTACAGAAACTTCTGATAGAATGGAAATTAAAATTTCACTAAAAGATAATGATTTAGAAATTGGTTTTTTTGATAAAGGAAAAGCGGTTATACCTGAAAATATTCAACACAGAAAATTAGATGATATAAAGCCTGGTGGCCTAGGCACGTTCTTCATAAAACAAATTATGGATGCTGCTGTTTTTAAAAAAGATCAGAAAGAGTGGGTAAACCACTTAGTACTCACAAAAAAGATCTAACCTATTAATGCTCCAACGTTAAAGATTGGAGAGTACATCGCTATCATCAATCCACCGATCATCACTCCCATAAAAACAATCATAATTGGTTCAATTAAGCTAGACATATTATCAACCGTTTGATCAAATTCTTCCTCATAATAAGTTGCAACGGAACCAAACATTTCATCTAATTGTCCTGTTTGTTCACCGACTGAAATAAGTTGACTAAATGTTGGTGGAAATAAAGGTTCTTTTAAAAAAAGTTTTGTTAAAGTGTCTCCTGAAAAAACTCCTTTTTTAACATTCTCTAAAGCTTCTGTTACAACAACATTGTTACTAACAGATTTTGCAATTTCAAGACTTTCCAATAAATTAACCCCTGCTGCACTTAAGTTTCCTAAAATTAGTGAAATTCTCGCCAACAAAGACTTTAAAATCATTTCGCCGAACACAGGTAATTTTAAAACCTGTTTGTGCCATCTGTATCGAAATGCTGCGTTTTTAGTTGTTAAGTATTTAAAAACAACCACGAACACAATAATAGAAACAAGCATAACAAATCCTCCTGTTCCTCTTAAAAAATCACTCATTGACATAATTACAGCTGTTGGTTTAGGTAAAGCTAATCCCATGCCTTCATACATTTTAGCAAAAACAGGAACTACTTTTATTAACATAAAGGCACTTACAGTTATCGCTACAGAAAACATTATCGACGGATACATTAATGCTGATTTTATTTTCTTTTTTATTTTTTCTTTTTTCTCAAGGGAATCAACTATTTTTAAAAGGAAAACATCTAACTTACCACTAGCCTCACCAGCTTTAATAAGATTAACATAAACGTTATCGAAGTATTGTGGATATTTTTCAAAACACTTAGATAATGTAACACCACCCTCAAGGCTTTTTCTTATATCCTCAATTACCTCTTTTATAGCTGGGCTCTCTAATTGGTCTCTTAACATGCCTAAAACTTCTAATATTGGCAAGCCAGCTTTAACCATTGTTGCAAATTGTTTTGAGAAAATTAGAATATCCTCTACTTTTACTTTTTTCTTTCCAAATGAAAAACCCTTACTTTTGCCTTTACTCTTGGTTTCGCCTTTTTTCTTTTTTGTTCTTATAAGGTTGGTAATTATGATTTTTTGCTCTTTAAGCTTGTGCGATGCCTCTTCTTGATTAATGGCTTCTATGTCTCCAGTGACGTATTTGCCATCTGCAATACCCTTGTATGTGAATGCTTCCATTGCTCTTTATATATATTAAATTTACTCTTTATATATATATATATACTAATTATGAGGCTGATAAAACCCGCTCATACTCCCTAAAATTAAGTTCGCCATTGGCAATTAACCTTCTGCCCATATCTTGCATGGTTTGAAAGCCCTCTTTAATAGCAATTTCTCTCAATTCAGGTGTTGTTGCTTTTCTAAGTATTGCCTCTTTAACTGGTTTTGAAACCACTAGAATTTCATAAAGACCTTGTCTTCCCTTATAGCCAGTGTCTTTACATTTAGGACATCCTTTTCCTTTGACAGCTTTAACTCTTGAAGCTTGCTCAGGAGTAAAACCCAAATCTTGTAAAACTTTTGGATTAACATCATCATCTGGAACCCTGCAATCTTTACAGGTTCTTCTTGCTAATCTTTGCGCTAAAACCAATTGGCAAGCAGCACTAATCAAATAGTCAGGCGTGCCCATGTTTTGTAATCTAGTTATTGTGCTTGGAGCATCATTTGTATGCAATGTGCTAAATACTAAGTGTCCTGTTAATGCAGCTTTTAATCCAATATCAACAGTCTCTTTATCTCGCATCTCTCCAACTAGAATGATTTCTGGGTCTTGTCTTAAAAAAGATCTTAAAGCTGCTGCAAAACTTAATCCAATATCGTCCTTTATTTGCACCTGTCCAACTCCATCTAACTCATATTCAACAGGATCCTCAGCTGTCAAAATATTTAAGTGAGGCTTACTTACTTCTTTTAAGATACTATAAAGAGTTGTAGATTTACCTGAACCAGTTGGTCCTGTTACAAGTATTAAGCCTTGAGTTGAATGAATTGATTTCCTTAAATTTTGTAAATCAGCATCCTCAAAATTTAATTGCTCTAAAGTAATATCCCCAGCATCTTTATTTAAAACCCGCATTACTATTCTTTCATTGTTAGCTGTTGGTAAAATAGATAATCGTAAATCAACAACCTTACCATCAATTTTAAAATTTATCGCTCCGTCTTGAGGCAATCGTCTTTCAGCAATATCTAATTTTCCCATAATTTTAAAACGTGTAACTACTGCTCCGTAATTATCATGAAGAAATTGTTTATACTGTTCTTGTTCTTGCAACATTCCGTCTAAACGATATCTAACTCTTGAAGAAAATCTGTAAGGTTCAATGTGAATATCACTAACCCCTGACTTAATTGCCTCTGCAACAACTGCCGTACTAAATTTTATAACTTCAGACTCATTTTCAATAGCTTCTATGTCTTCCTCTGGTGGTTTTTCTAAAACTTCACCTGCCTCACCTAAATCAGAGTCAAAAGTTTTAGTTTTTTCTTTATTCTCTTGTCTAATTGTTGCAGTTGTAACATCTCCACTTTCCGACTGAAGTTTTTCAATAAATTCTGAGATTTGAGATACCTTTGCAGCATGAAGTTCTATATTTTTTTTTGTGATTGCTTTTAAATTTCGCATCAAACCGAGTTTAGAACTATCAGATATTGCAATATGAAGAGTTTTGCCCTCAACTTTAAAAGGAGCAACAAAATTTACGTTAATATAATTTGATGGCAAGACACTTTTGATTTCATCACTAATTTGAATTTTTGTGAGATCTACAACCTCAAGACTTTGTTCTTTAACTAAAACATCTAAAATTTTATCCTCATCTGTTAGCTTGAGTTCAAAGACCGCATCTATCTGGGATTTATTTCCCTCAGTACTAATTTTCTTAATATTAATTAAATCTTTTCCAGAAATAATATCATTATCAATTAATACATTGATTAAATTAATTTCACTTTCTCTACTAATCTTAAGCATCTATAAAATCCTTGGTGCAATAAATACTAATAATTCATCCATATTATCAGTATTTGATTTTCCTTTAAATAGATTTCCTACAACTGGCACGTTTCCTACACCGGGAGTTTGTTGCTTACTATCAGTTAGAGCATTCTTTTTAATACCACCTATAACTACAATATCTCCATCAGCTATGAGTAATTTTGTACTAATTTCCATCTTATTGATTGCAGGGTCTCCTGGATTAGATCTATTTGGAGTATCATTGTTTACTTGAATATCTAAAAGAACGTTTCCGTCACCTATTATGCTTGGTGTGACAGTCATTTTTAATGCAGCTTCTTTAAAAGAAGTATCTGAACCCTCCGCTGAGCTTGAGGCATACGGTATTTCCTCACCCTGGGTAATAGTAGCAACTTGATTATCTAAAGTAAAAATTTTCGGGTTAGAAATAGTTTTACCCATTCCTTGGGATTCTAAGGCAGTAATTTCAGTTTTTAAAACTGCAGAACCTGTTTGTTTTAAAATACCAATACCACTTGTCTTACCAGCTGCAGTAAAGTCAGTTAAAGAGTCTGTAGTAGCTCCTAAGTTAGCAGTTCCTGAAGTGGCATTTAAATTACCCGTTGATCCAGCTTGGACACCACCAATGACTTCACCTTGTCTTCTATAAAATCCACCAAGTCTCGTACCTAAAGCTCTTTCAAAATCAGAGTTCGCCTCAACTATAAAAGCTTCAATTAAAACTTGTTTAGTTCTTACATCAATTTCTCGTATTATCTTATCTACGACATCTAAGTCTTTTTCTTTTCCTCTTGCAATAATTGACCTTGTGGTTTTCTCTTCTGTAAACTGTACTAGAGAAACTCCTCCATCAGACGCTTTAAATAATTCATTTAAAGTAGATTTTGCCTCTGCAGGACTTATATAATAAAGTCTAAATATTTCTGAAATTAATGGTTCTACTGAGTCCTCTAATTCAACTTTTTTTCTAACAGCTGATGCTCTTGCTGATTTTGTAGACTCTTGTTGAGTTAAATTTGATGGAGAGTGAACTCTAATCAAATTGCTTTGTACATCAAAATCTGCAGCATAATTTTTTAAATCTAATAGAGCATTAAAAGCTTTGTCCCATGGAATATCTATTAATTGTGCTGTAACTGATCCAGCAACTTCATCACCTATTAAAATATTTATTTCACCAGCTTTAGCCATAAGATCTATTGCGGTTCTATAATCAAGATTTTGAAATTTGAAGGATACGTTTTGTTTTAATAATTTATATTCCTCACCAATTAATAAATAGTTTCTTGATTTTTGAGAAGAAATTTGTTTTCTTTTGCCGAGTTTAATTACATCTGCTTCGGCTGGTTTAGGTCCCATCTCAGCAGTTTTGTCTACCTCTATCCGACCTTGCTTTTTTATATCGTCTTTAATTAATGGTGTGTTGTGTTTAAACTTTTTCTTACCAAACTTACTATCTGTAGCACACCCGCTAAGAAGCAAAGCTGATAAAAAAATAAATGAAATAAAAAATTTAAAATTTTTAATATTCATTTGCCTCTTTTATTTGATTTTTAAAATTCATAATTATGTATTTGTTATCATCTGCTTTTTCAAAGACAGCTTCCTTAATATTAACATTAACTAATTTTACACCACTTAAGACTTCTTCAAAAAGTTCCACGGTCATAAATTCCCCATTATCATCGACTAAAGTTATAAAGCTATTATCCTGTGCAGAAAATGATCCAACTAATTTATAAGCTCTTAATTTGACTGCACTTGAGGTAGGGGTTTCCTCAGTTACGATATCACTTGCAGTAGATGCATCTCCAGCAAAAGGATCATTTAATGGTAATGGTTCTTCATTAACGGTTGCAGTGTTATCAACTTTTTTTTGCCCTGTTTCTTTATCGTGACTATCTGACATGGCCTTCTGCGAGAAAGTAAAAATTATTAAAACTACAATTATCAGTTTAAAAAAATTCATCTGGTAAGCCTACTATTGTTAAAACGCCATTTACTACTACCGTACTGGTTGTATCCCCTTTTACCACTTTAATCGTTTCTTTGTCAAAATTTAACATCTTTAAGGACATCGCAATCTGTCTTTTAAACTTAATATAACCAAGAAAATTGCCCTTTATTTGGAAATTTACAGGTATTCTATAATACGCAATATTTTGCTTTTTTGTGGTATCAACTTTTTGCTTTCTCTTTTTCTTTTTCTTTTTTTTTCTGTAGATGCCATGGCCGCTACCTTTGATACTGCTGTAGGTTTGCCTTTTTCAATTTTTGATATAATTAAATTATTCATTCCAGCAAATTGACTTAGGGTTTCATAAAGACCCTCTACTTCCGCTTTACTGTGAAATAATGTAGAAAAATTTTCGTATTGTGGTGTCAATTTTTTTATTTTTGCCTTACTGCTAGAAATAACTTTATTCATTTCATTTATTTCAGTTTGTTTTTTTTGCATGTCATTCAATTGAGCTCTTTTCTTATCTACTATTGGGCTTAAAATAGTGTAATATATAATCAGGAAGACAATTACTGAACCTATTCCTATTCCAAATTTAATTAAAATTTTTTTATCTATAGATTGGATTTTTGCTTTGATGCTTTCTATATTTATGTTCTTCATGTCAATATTAATATTTTTTAAATCCATAAATTATCCTTTAACATCAATTAAAATTGTAAAATTCTTTTTTATATCAGCAGCATCTCCTGCTTTGCCTCTGTAATTCATATTTCCTAAAGAAGCTTGAGTAACTAATTCTTGTGCGCCTAAATTATTTATTAATTTTAAAATATCTTGATCAGTCGCTGCTTGACCTTTTACGACAACTCTATTTTTTCCATCATATTCAACAGAACTAAATCTAATTCTTTTCGGGACACTCATTGCAACTTGTGCCAAAACTCTATAGCTATTTTTCTTATTTGATTTTAGGCTATTACTTAACTTTAATGTTTTTGTAATTATGCCCAACTCTTTTTTAATTTTATTTTGCTCAGTAGTCTTAGCTTTGTGAGTATTTAAGACACTACTATAATTTACTAACTTTTTATTGTATGAGTGAATATTCCAGAATGATAATCCAAAAAGAACCAAATATATTGCTGCAACAGCTGCTGTAATACCCTTAAAAGCAAAACTTGAAAAAGCTTTCATCTTTTTCTCTTTAATCATTCCTTTTCTATCAGGTAAGAGATTTATATTTTTAACTGCAGTTACAAATTTATAATAGCCAAATACGTCTAGTTTTCTAAATGCTAGACCAATTACGGATGATAAATAAGATCTATTAGCTAAATCTACTTTATCTTTGGTCTGTTGAGGAATTAACAATCCATCAATAGGATCAAATAAATTAAAACCAACATTCATTAAATTTTTTCTAAAGCTTGATAGGTAGTCCTCAACATCCTTTAAATCAGAGACAACTTTTATATTTCTAATTCTTCTTTCATATTTAGTCTCAAAATCTTGTACTGCTTGTTTAACTTGAGTGATGAAACGTCTAACTAACGCCTCTTTTTCCTCGATATCTTGTGACTCTAATAAAATTTTTCTGTCTTGGCCTCTTAAAAATATATCAGTAATTATTGGGTTATTTTCATATAAAATCATCAAATAATTTTCATCCAAACCAAATTCTAAAACAGCAGTAAGATTTGCGTCTTCTGCACTATTTGAAATTTGATTTATTTGATCAACCGCAGATTTTAATGCAAAACATTTTACATCAATTATAACAGGGTTAAGTCTGCTTTGTTTAATTATTGAGGTATAATTATTAATATCAGCTAATTTTGAAGCAACAAACAAAATATCCATTGTATTAGCTTTATCATTTCTGTTTATTACTTGATGAAAAATTGAATAGTCATCTAAGTTGTCAGTTAATTGAACTAGGTTTTCCCAAAGTGAATTAGTTTCAATTGCTTTTTGTAATTCTTCATCTTTCATCAACGGAGCTGTCACAACTCTTATTATTGCGCTAGTTACTGGTATTGCAATAGCAGCATTCATTGTCATTATTTTAGATTTTTGCAGTGCAATAGTAAGTTCAGCTCCTAATTTTTCTCCATTGTCCAAGACACTTGCATCATCTGGTAAATCTACTGGATGAGAATAAAATTTATCTAATATCCATTGATTTGATTTATTAGTAGATACTTGAGCTAGTTTTATTTCTTTATTACTTATTTCTACTCCAACAATTTCCTCTCCTTTTACAGAAGACTTTCCAATTTTTGATTTAAAAAAGTCTCCAACTTTTTTTGAAAGTTCTCCTGTTTTTTTTGAAAGTTCACCTGTTTGTAAAGATGGTTTTGATTCTGAACTTTTTTCTAAAAATTTTGGTTTTTTAAATTTTATATTTTTTAAATTTTCTAAAAAAGCAAACTTAGATTTTTTGTTTTCAGTTTCAACTTCAGCTGTTTGATTAATATTTATAGTTTCATTTGGTGTTTCTGGTTTTGGAATCGTTTGATTTGTTGTTTGAGTATTTTCATTTTGAACAGGACTTTCTATTTGATTGTTTGTTTCTAGCTGAACAGATATTTGCTCTGGCACAGCAGTTTGTTCCACAGCTTCTTTTTCTTTTTCTTTTTCTGAAACAACATCATCAAACCATTTTTCTAAAATTGGAATTGCTTCTTCTAAATTTGGAGTCCCCGATGATGAAATTTTTTGTTTTCCATCATGATAAAGTCTTCCAACCCAATTTTTTGATTTTAATTCACCCTTATATTTATCTTGTCGAACATAAATATGTAATCTTCCATCTTTTTTATGGATTACTTCATGTCCAGATCCAGTAACTTCATCTTTCTTTTCACTTACTTCATCATCCTGGGCTTGAAGGTTCTCATTTTGGCCTTTTTTTTCATTAGAGACATCATTATCTTTAGCTTGATCTTTATTAATGTTTGTATTTTCATCAGAATTGGAATTTGGATCGTTATTTTGACCTTCTGCACTTTCAGGTTGATCTTTTTGATCAACTGAAGGTTGATTTTGAGACTCAGATACAGTTGTATCTTCGTTTAATATTTTTTTTTCGTCGTCCTGATCGCTCATATACAACTTATAGTTATTTTATCTAACACAAATTTACGAATCTCTAACACAAAAATTTGATTTAGTCTAACACAAAAATTATTAATTAGTGTTCAATTTGAGATTTTATTAAAAAAAACCAGTAAAATAGACACTTTTTTAAAAACTAAAATTTTAAAAAATTATTATGTAAAATTAATATTTTTCTTTTTCTCTAACACAAATCCTAAAATTATGATTGTGTTAGAGTATTTTTAATTTGTGTTAGAGTTTTTTAAAATTTAAAAAATATAAAAAACTCAATAAAATCAACAAAAATTGAATTTAACAAAAAAAATCTCTCTTTTGTGTTAGAGTTAATATATTTTGTGTTAGAGAAAATTATTTTAATCTTATTTTTTTGAAACACATGACTAAAAAGCAAAATTTTGATCAAAAAAATCAAAAAAGATATTTTTCAATCTCAAATTGTGCCACTTTAAAGAAAAATTTTTAATACTTTTCTCTTTTTAGGTGAAAAAACTCAAATTTTTTTAATTCAATTCAAAAATAAAAAATAAAACACTTTATTTTCAAATTATTTTAAAAAATATTTAAATTATGAATTCAATTTGGATTTCCAGTGATGTCAGTTGTAAGTTCTTGATAAATCAAAACTGAAATAGCGTTTAAGTTATTAATAACTCTATCAAGGTTCCACGTAAAGTTTACATCGCTACAATTTAATTCTTCATAGTAATATATTTTAGCCTTAGGAAGAGATGGGTAAATGTCATCAGCAATAATATTAAGCTCTCTTGTTTTTTTTTCAATTGTAAAATTATATCTACAAACATTAGATGTTGCCCAATATAAAAGAGATGCGATAACTATTGCAACTAGTACCATGACTTTACTTGTTACAAACATTAAAAATTAGTTAGATCCCGTCTACAACAACAATAGTCAAATCATCTTTTTGAATTCTGCCTGACTTAATAATATCTTTTACAATTTCATCTAATCTTTGGTAATTAGGTATGTGTTGATACTTTTCTATATAACTTTTAAAACCATCAGACTCTAACATAATTCCTTCAGCATCTTTAATTTCAGTAATGCCATCAGTAAAAATATATAAAGAACTTTCAGAAAATTTTAAAGTTGTTTCTTTATATTTAATCTTTGGCATAATTCCAAGTGGAGGTCCTGCTTCAGTATAATTTAAAAATTTTCCATCCTTTGAACGAATTAATGGCGGTTCATGTCCAGCGTTTGCAAGTAACAATTCTTTTTTATTGCTATCATAAATTCCAATCAACATAGTAACAAACATTCCACGTGCAGCTGTTTCACAAATTTCAGAGTTAAGTAAGTTAAGTAACTCAGATGCTGAATACATTGTCTTACTTAAACATCTATAAAGACTAGAAGCTTTAGACATAAGTAAAGATGATTTGATTCCTTTTCCAGAGACATCTGCTACACCAAAACCGTATTTACCATTACCGAGATCAGAAAAGTTATAAAAATCTCCTGAAACAATTTTTGCTGGGATGTTTATTCCTGCAATAGGAAAATTTTCTTTTTTATTTTGCGATAACAAAGTTTTTTGAATCTCACCAACAATTTCAATCTCTTTTTGCATTCTATTTTTATCAACTAAATCTTTTGCCATCTTTGCATTATTTATTGCAAGTGCGGCTGGACCAGATAAAGTTTCTAAAAGTTTTCTATCATTTTCTTCAAAAAGTTTATTGTTGGTTTTTTTATTTAAACAATGAATAACACCGATGCATTCATCTGATACAATTAGTGGTGAACATAAGACTGAGTATGTTGTAAAATTTGTCTTATTATCTAAATCAAAATAAAATTCTGCAATTTCTCTTACATCTTTCCTTACATCACCAACTCTTATACATTTTTTCATAACAGCTGCTTTTCCCATTACACCTTGAGTGATAGGTATTTCAAAATCTTCGAGATAAGCTTGATGTTTCGAAGCTATACATTGAAATAATTGATTTTTTTTATCTATTAGAAAAATATTAGCTGCCTGTGCATTTATTCTTTTTATAATTAAATCTAGAGAATTATTTAATGTTTCTTTTAAATCAAGAGACTTTGCAAACTCTTGGTTCATTTTAGTGATAAGTTCTAAATCTTTACTGCTAGTATCGTCTATTTTTATTGTTTCCTTTTTTTTTGCGCCAAAAAACATGCTATTTATAAATTGATATTCGTTAGTATTTTGATATTTTTGAAACTGATGGAAATCATTATTCATGCGCCTAATTTCTATTTGCACCTTAATGATGCAATTCTGTTCGTACAATACTGCATTAATGGGCTCATAGAATTATCCTCTCACATTAAACTATAAATTGTGTTCTATATTATAGTATTTATCTTAGGAAGTATATGGGGGAGTTTTGCTAATGTTTGTATACATAGACTGCCTATTGGTGAAAGTATTGTTGTAAAAAGATCTTATTGTCCAGATTGCAAATCAAAAATTAATTGGTTTAATAACATTCCTCTGATTTCTTTTTTATTACTTGGTGGAAAATGTCAAAGTTGTAAGTCTGGAATAGATAAAAGATACTTTATAGTTGAGCTTACAAGTGTAATAAGTTTTTTATCCATATATCATTTCTTTGGGTTATCAATTACCTCAATACTGTTAGCTATGTTAAGTATATTTTTCATTATAATTTTTTTTATTGATTTAAAACATTATATAATTCCTAATGCCCTTACTTTTCCTCTAATGATAATTGGTTTTGTAAAATCTTTTGATCCAAATTTAAATATAAATCTATTTCCTAATTACTTGAACTCTTTAATTGGGGGAATTTTAGGTTACTTAGTTATTTGGTTAATAATTCTTTTTTATAAAAAAATAAAAAATAAAGAAGGCATGGGTTTAGGTGATGCTAAATTATTATCCGCAATAGGATTTTGGTTTGGATGGGTAAGTATTCCTTTTATAATTTTTTTATCTTCAGTAATAGCGCTTATTATTGTAACCCCATCATTAATTAATAAATCAAAAGAGATGTCTTCACAAATTCCTTTTGGACCTTATCTTGTAATAGGGTGTGTATTATATTTATTATTATTTAAAGAAATTTTAAAATTCATAATTATATGAAAAAGTTTTCAGCCACAATTTTAATTATTATAATCTTTTTTTATCTATTAGTAGAATTTATTGGAGATAGATTAATAAAGAATATATTTGAAAATAATATCTCAAGCACATTAAATAGAGATGTTAAAATTGAAAAATTTAATATTAATTATTTAAATGGAAAAGCCAATGCAGAAGGAATAAGTTTACTAAATAAAAAGTTTGATGGATATTTGCTTAGGATTGAAACAATTGAGGTAGACTTAGATGCATTTTCAATTTTTACTAATGATGTAATTATAAATAATGTTCTATTAGAAAATATAAAAGTAAATTATTATTTTAATTTTGCAGAACAAATTATTTCAGACAATGTCCGATCGCTTAAACAGGATCTTGAAAACAAAACTACATACTCTAATTCAAATAAATATTTCAATATTAAAAATTTAAATGCTAAAAATATTTCTTTATCAGCGTCTTCTCCTAATTTAGATATTAAAAAAACTATCAAATTAAAAGATATGAATTTTACAAATATAGGTAACACCAGTCAAAGCAAAGACTATAAAGATATATTAAAGGATATATTTAATAATACAGTGGCCATAGTAAAAGAAAAAATTTTAAGTGAAAATTTTTTGGAAAAAATTGAGAGTTTTGATACAAAAGATATTGAAAATAAAGTTAAAGACAAGTTAAAAAATAAATTAAAAAACATAATCAACTAATGAATACTTTTTTATACGTATGTATTATTATTTCAGCTTTTAATATATTTATTTTAGCTTACGCATATTCTTTGAAATTTTTTCCAAAAAAATGGCAGAAGAAAGTAAATCAAGGCACAATTGTTGGAATGGCAATAATTTTTTTCACAATGCTTACTATGTTTGCTTGGATCATCTATTTCTTTTATAAACTTATTTACTAATAATTTTCTCTCCAACTTCCTCTATTCACACCAATTTGACCTTCGTTGGAAAGTAAGCTTATAAGAGTATCTTTCTGTTCATCACTACTTGTTGTTATGTTGGCAAACAACTTATCTGCAAAAACCACCAACTTAGAGAGAACACCTGGCTGTAAATAATAACAGCCTGTGCTTTCGTCAAAGCCGGAGTCCGCTGCCATCGTTTTTCTAGCACTATCAATATTTTCAGATGTATTTAATCCACATTCATCGTCTGCAGCACATACATACGCGTCACCAACAGCGCAAGATGTGCCAAGAGGTGGTTTATAGACCGGATAATATACCGTACCCTTGAAAACTGTAGGTGAAGCACTGGCTTTTTGATATAAATTTTCTGTTAATTGCGATTGTCCATTCTTAACTAATGCCTTATCTTGACTTTTGTCAAAAGGTTTGTCTAATTTAAATACCCAAGCATCTTTTGTAATCGCTGGACAGTCACCCTGATCCATTGTTTCGTCTGCTGTATTAACACATAAAGGATTTAATCGATATCCATCATTTTGATCAATTTTTCTAGCATTCAACGCTTCTGTTACAGTTCCTATAGCGCCACTGTTCACATGTCTAAAATTCGGAAAATCAAAATCTCTAATTCCATATAATATATTATCCATACCTTTTGATCTTCGACCGATATCAGAGAAATCTCCTGTTGAGCCAAACAAATACAAATTTTTTGTATCGCTTCCGTAAGCTGCATCCAAACCAAAAAAGCTATACCTGCCATTTTCATCATTAGTGTTTAGTGAAAATAAAGTCGTATAATCAAATAGGTCTACTGGAACAGGATTCTGACCTCCAGAGGACTCCGCATTAGTTAAATTTATTTTTGTAATTTTCCCTTCGAAGTCGTTAACATAAACCATTCCTCCCCTCCATTTTGCGCCCCTAAAAGTATCTGGTGTAATTAAAACAGGGTCACCTAAGACAGAATTTGGAATATCAAAGTGAGTATCTCCATCTATATCTGTGAATTGATTGTTAATATCGACTAATTCAATTAATCCAGCTCCACCTTCTACAATTTTACCTGGAAGCAGATTTCCATCCTGCTCGTTCATACTTTCTAAGTCTATAATATATACAGCTGAACCAACGCCCCCAATCTTACCAAAACCAGCTGGCAACACTGCAACATATTTATCATCATCTATTGTGTCTCCTACTGGAAGTCTAAATATTCTTGGTGTAGCCCAAGTTTCACCTAATCGACTGTAATCATATTCTTGTTTTGCAGTTCCAAGATTAGGAACCTTTATTTTAATAATCGTTGTCTCATCATCCTCTTTATTATCACCTTCTCCCTTATTAATTACTATATCTTCTGCAAACGTTATAGTTGCTAAAGAAGCTTCTTGTGAAACCGAGACAACAGCAATCTTTTCGTCATTTCCATCAACAACTTTAAAAGCATCTAAAGTTGCTGGGTCGTCAACAAATTCTTCTGGCATAGTATAATTAAAATTTAAAACTCTTCCCTTATAACAAGCATTGGTACCAGTTGATGAGAAATTAGCATCTGATACGCAAGTTCTAATGGCATCCCTTGCTGTAAATATTTCGTCATCGACGTCATCAGCTGCTTCTGCCGCTTTATCTGTAGTTCTTGCTTGGTCTATATTCAGTTGTGCCATTGCCGCTTCCTCAGAGTCGTTTATTGTTAAAGTACCACCTGAATAATCTAAATCTGGATTTGGTTTAATTGAACTATTTTCTATATCTCCATTAGCTTTAGCTATCATTACTTTTGAGTTTACAAAATCATTATAAATTGAAAATACATGTAATGGTTTATCAGGATCGGTTATGTCTAAAATTGAGAAACCTGCCCCACCTCTACCGTAAGGTATCATTAGTATAGTATGCCAAGATTTTGTACCTTTCTCAAAACTTCCATCTGGTTTAATGCCAGCTATATACATATCATGAACAACAGGTGAGCCATCAACTCCAAATATCGCGTTAGTACCTCCTTTTTTAGTACCCCCAATACCTCTCAAACTATCATTAATAATCGTAGGTAATTTACCTGCAATAAATGGTGGAACAAAAGCCCATAACTCCTCACCAGTTACTGCATCAAATGCATGTAACATCCCATCATTCGCTCCAACATAAAGAGTTCTTTTTCTATTACTATTACTGTTGGCCCAAGTTCTATATCCATTTTTTGCTCTAAAATAAGCTTCTTGATTTGTGCCAGTATATAAAGTGTTAGCGCTCGGTGGTCCAACCTCAACAATATTGGAGTGATATATATCTCCTAATATCGATTCTCTAATAAAACCATTTGACTTATTTTTACAATCTCCACTGTATACAAAATAGTCTTCACCTCTCATAAAGTTGATCAAACCCTTGATATCATCAGAATTTCCATTAGTACCTACGCATGGAGTGCTAGCATTATGATAGTCTGCGACTTGCATTCCTAAAATTCCAAATAGGGAATTAATATCAGTACTGTTATCGGCAATAAAATTATTGTAATTTGTTTTATAATCAACATCTTTTCCAGGTAATACTGTCCAAATATTTCTAGCGTTTCTTTCTGCTTGTTCCCTTACTACTTCTGCTGCATCCCAATTATCTGGATGTTGCATGTTTACTATACCATCAGGTGAAACATGACTTCTTATTAAATGACCTATCCACTCCCCACCTTTTACATACTCAAATTGTCCTTGATATAAATCTCCTCCTTCTTGGATCGATGCAGTAATAGAAGGAGCTGAAAATGAAAGTCTACTTGCTATAATTCTCTCTATCTCACTCTTTAATTTAGTTACTAGGTCCTTTGGAGTATCTGCTATTATATATTGTCTACACTCTTGATCAGTTTGTTGTGGAGTACCAAAATTTGGATCATCACAACTTCCAGCTTTTGCCGCTTCTTCAAATTGCTCAGGACCTGGATCTTTTATTCCACCCCCATAGGCCATAAAAATAGTTTTAACACCTCTTGGAGTTCCATTTGCATCTGGATTAACTCCCATTGCAGCCGTCTCATTTCTTAAGGCTCTTATTTGAGCCATGGCCCTATCATGACTATACCAAACACCATCTGATATAACGATTACATAGTTTAATTGACATACCGGTTTATCATCACCGACTAACCCTACATTAGGATCCATATAATAATCATAGGCAAGCTGAGAGAATGCGGTTCCATCTGTGCCATATCTTAATTCCATATTATCAACGGCATTGATAATTCGAGCCCCAGTATTTGGTCCAACTCCCACTCTCAAACAAGAATTTCCATCACATTGATTTGATCGACCAAAAGGGTGTTGTCCTTTCCAGCCACGATAATAATCACATTGACCGCCACATTTCCAATACCATTTTTTATTTGAAGGCAATGGACATTCCACATGACAATGTTTCTCTCCATGGTATTTCCATTTTCCTGATGCACCTTTTCCATTTGGCGTTGTACCAGAATTCCAGAGTCCATAACCAAAATATGCCCCGCTTGTCAAAGAACTATCATTCATTATAGCTTTAATCGCCGCTTTGGCTCCGTCAGCTCTACTTATTATTGTAGTACCCAATTCATCAACCCAGGTCATACTAGCTCCACTTATATCAAATTCTTGTATTGAGGTTTTTTTACTACCCACCCAAACTCTATCACTTGAAACATGTAAGGCTAATGGATGATTAAAGTAAATATTGCTCGCGGTTGAGGCTGAAGTATCATATTGTCCGATAGTTCCACTACGAGAAATTTCATCAGGATCAGTGTCAATTGAAAGTTTTTGAAGTAGATGTCGAGTTTGACTAGTAGCATACATTACACTTGTATCATCTGGATCAATTTCGATTTTTACGGGTTTGTAATAGTTATTTCCACCAGTATTTATTTGATAACGCTTATGAGTTCCGTCATCTGATGGACAGATCACTTCATTGCCGTTAATTCCATCTTTTTTTTCAATAGGGTATTTATAAATTTCTTTATCAATAATATGGAAAAGATTATTTCCACCATCCATCGTAATTGATCTTAAATTTATTATTTCGTCTTTAAAACTTGCAGTTACTTTATCGAGATCACAAGTATCATCAACTCCTGTTGTTAGATTTTTGCTATAGAAAAATGGTTTATCCTCATTCGTTTCGCAAAACTTTACCTTTCTCCTCTTTTTTCCTTTTCCTTTCCAGTATTCACCTACCTTAGTACAATTTTTATTCTCTCCAAGTACAACTAAATAATCATTACTATCTATGGTCCTGATGGCAAGACCATAAGGACGCATTTCATCAAACAGCGCTTTATCACTATTATCCCCTAATTCCTCTCGATCAATAACTTCTACACAGTCTCCATCAGCATCAATTGCAACAACACTATGATAAGTATATGAAGCTGCGTAGATAACCTCTTTATTTGCTGGTGTGGTTCCTTTCACATTTTTGGACTTAGCCATATCCATTGTAAATTTTACTCTACTGTCCTGCTTACCGTTACCAGATTCTAATTCACAAGATTTCATGCTATTTGATCCTTGAAATACTCTTTCTCCAATACCATCTTTATCCGGATCTACAAATGATGTATCAAAGTCTTCAGTGTCATAATCAAATTTTATTATTCCACCTGTACCTGCTTGCCCAACTAATACATTACCATCATCAAGTAAAATTATATCTCCTGGCTCATATATTGCTGCTCCACCAAAAGGTTTATTCACCATACTTTCTGAGGTATCAAGAAGTATTAATATATTAGCCTTAACATCTCCAGCACCTGATCCTGGAGGTAATGACTTTGATAATGCATTATAACTGAATAACATTGAGAATGAAAATAAGTAAAAAATTAATTTTTTTAATCTATTCATTCTAAGCATTACCAACTCTTTCTATATTCGTATTTAGTTATTATCAATTCTTCCACAACAAGAGCGTCAAATTTTAACAGCTTACTATAGTAATATTGATTTCCGTTTTTTTGCCAACTAACATGACCTAACCATTTATTATCAAACACTTCTTTAACCTCATCTTTAAAATTATCTTGAATATAATAAAAAAGGAAAGATTTTTTATCTTTTATTAATGAAATATGATTGCTTGAAAGAAGCTTGTAACCAAGGACAATATCAGGCTCTTCATTTAATGCGTATATTCTGATTTCAGTTTCTTTTGGATGGTGATCTGGACACCAATGTTCAAACTTTGTTGTTACAAATCCATGTAATTGGTCTTCTTGACCAGGCTCTCTTTCTATTATGTTAATATATTCGTCTACATTAATCTCACCAAAAATTTCTGTCACATTTGAAAAATTTTCTCCTATTTCAAATCCTAAATTACATTCTTCAGAATTTACTGGTGAAAAAATCAAAAATATTGAGAGGAAGTAAGTTATAAACAGTTTATTTTTTCTCATAATATCAAGTTGGCATCACTACAACGTTTTCTAATGGTATTATAATTTCAATATCATTATTGTGCAATTCTCCAGCGCCTCCCGTTCCATAAAAAATTCCACAAGCATATATTTTATATGCTGTGCCCTGCAAGTCAACATTGCTTGTATTTGTTGCGATACTTGATCCTTCATCTCTAAATGCCGCACCACCTATATTTATAATAAAATATTCATACGCAAATCTTTTAAGAAAATTAAATTCTGACATTACAAATTTTTTTCTACTTTTCTCATCCTCTTCATTAATTATTGCATCAGCTGCATCTGTTTGAAATTTTGAACTGCCTGCTCCAGTAGCTGCACATTCTGAGTATGGATCTTTGCACAACAAAGGTCCGACAATTTCTAAAAAACTTTTTTGAATTGGTAGTTTTCCTTTGCCTACAATTTTAACATTACCTTTTTCATCGGTATCAAGATTTTTAAAACTACTTAAACATTTAGAGTCTGTCCTATTTACAGTTGTATCATTAACCGCTGGGCCTCTTCCAAATGTATGTCTAAAATATCCTCCTTCTTTTGCGTCATCATACTCATTTTTTTTTTCATCCCATATTTCTTTCCTTACATTGTAATCAGATAATGGACCTGGTGAGTCTGGAGCTTCTCCTAACACATCTTTATCTTTAGGAATAGAATTCATCCAATGTCCGAGATAATTATCCAAAATCCATTTTTCACCTTCTATTAATCCAGTTTCAGCGACATAAAATGTTTGTTGATATTGATCGCTATTATTATTACTTTGGTGATCTCCAGATGAAATAACTATCAATGAACCACCCATTAAAGACATCACTATTAATAAAATTATAGATAAAATTAAAGCAAATCCTTTTTCTTTATTTTTAATCATCAATTTAATTATCCTCCTAGATTTCTTGTGTGTACAGTTATAAATATCGAGTCCCTTTTATAAGCAGCTTGACCTTCACTAAATATTTCAGGCTCTCTTCCCAATGATAATATCTGTCTAGTTGTTCCTTGCTTTAAATTTTTAAAAAATCCAGTTTTACTAGCGGATCTAAAAGTTAAAGTCATATCAACTGAACGAATATCATAAATCTTATCTGGATTTTTTGGATCTGCATCGACAATTCGACCGAACTTATCTAATGCAACAAATGACATATCTGTTAAGTATTCCCTTACTAATTCACCACTATAACAATCATCACCTGGACATTCGCTGCTGTCCACTACCCACTCTCCTTTATCTTGACCAATAGCTTGTTTCCAATATTTCTTAGATCTGAACACACCATAAAATCTGTCTCCATCTTTTTCTAAAGCTCGTGCAAAATATGATATTTTATATTTTTTATAATATTGCTCACCCGCCCCTACGGTAGCACCAGCATCAAAATCTCCGAACACAATATGAATTTGATCACAACATACATTATTTACTTCTGTTGACTCATCAAGGATTGTATATCCTGGAGCCAATGGATCTCCACTACCCACTTTAGTTTTATCGCCAATTGTATTTCTATAAATTACGATAGGTGCATGACTGTTTTTTTCTGTTGCATCTGTGTCTCCAGGAATAAATTGCAAATAATCATTTCTTGGAATTTTTTCACCCTCAGCTTTAAGTTCATTCGCTTCATTATAACCATAATAATATTTGTAGCCTGCCATCCTAACATCTCTCATTATCATAGAGACAATATCTCTTCCTGACTTACTTATTCCAGCAACATCTGTTACTCGAGAATAAGTGTTATTAATCACTGAATAAGTTGTATACATGGCAGCTATAATAATTGAGGAAATAACAACGCCGATCAGCATTTCAATCAAAGTAACACCTGAGATATTTTTCATTATTTCTCCATTCCAATTAATGGACCATCGCCCTCACCACCTGTATTGGTTTGATATTTAGGTTCATAATCTGCTTGAAAATATAAAAATCTTCTCTTCTTCCCGTCATTTATATTAAATTGAATTCTACCTACATACATTCGTTCATCAAAAACATTATTATTTGTAAATTCACAATTATTTTTTTCCCAACGGCACATCTCAAACATTTTGATAGATTTTGTATCTTTTTGACTTTTGCACTTAATTAATTGATCTTCAGATAGAATTGCATTCCACTTCAATATTTGGTTACCTGCAGCACTTGTGGCCCCCCAAGGAGACGCTTCATCTTTTTTATACAGTGCTTGTCTGTTTGCCTTAGAGGTTGTCGAGCAATTTGCAATGTTGATACCATTTGTAACACCACTTTTTGTTTTACTATCTGATCCACATACTTGAGAGTCTTCTGCATACGCAAGGTTAGCGTAAAACTCAACGAACTTAGAACATTTTTTTCTATCATCATCTGATGGCATGTATGCTCTACCACTTTCATATATCAATGCTTTTTCATCATTTTCACTGACACCCACATAAGTATCTTTATAGCCAAGTACTCCTTCAGCGATCATTCCAACTAAATGTCCAGCTTTAGATCTTTCTCCTGATACATCGATAGAGTTGACGGAATAACCAACCATTTGAAAAATTCCAATGAAACCTATGCCTACAATAACACTTGCAACTATTGCTTCTAATATACTCATTCCTTTTTCGTTCTTTTTATTGAGCAATCCAACCTCCTATTTCTTCATCACTTATTTTTTTTCTTTTGTTCCATTTTTCTAATTTTATGTTTCCAAATCTAGACCAAGCTATACGATATTCACACTGAGGACCTTTTTCCACTTTTTTTTCATCATTTGTATCTAAATGATCATCACAAAATCCACCTTCTCCATTTAATTCTAAACTATTTTTGCCTACAAAATAATCCGAAGTGCTATACCATCTTCCATCTTTAGAAAAACATACAGCTTCATTACCAGTAAAATCAGTTGTGATATTTTTAAATTCCACCCTGCCAACCTCTGGCCTTTGTGTAGTTCGACCATCATCGTCCCAGATGTCATCATTTTCTGGATCACATCTATTTGCTGCCACTCTAAAGTTGTCATTAGAAATTTGATCACCTAAAGTATCAGCAGACATTCCTCTTGATATAATTTCTAATTTGTTATCACTAGAAATTATTAAAATCTGAACAAAAGAATATAAGCCCCTTTGAACTTGTGAATTAATATTATCAAAAATTCCAACTGCTCTAAGCATATCGGCTTTGACTTCTCGACCTTTATTCCAACCGTCCAAGGCTGGATATGAAATAGCTGATATTATACCAACGATCAATAATACAACAATGACCTCTAAAGTGGTGAACCCTTTATTGTTCTTTACCAGCGCTTGCATCTATTTTACCTGCTTTGACAAGTTCCTCTAATGATTTGGTCATTGTGACCATTCCATCTTTAACGGCCGTCTGCATGATGCTTGGTATTTGATGAATTTTAGATTCTCTAATTAAGTTTTGTATTGGAGCAGTACATTTCATTACTTCAAAAGCACCACATCGACCTTGACCATCTTTTGTTTTTAAAAGTCTTTGAGTTACAACCATTTTTAAAGATGTTGAAATCTGTGCTCTGATTTGTGCTTGTTGCTCTGGAGGAAACACATCAATAATTCTATTTATTGTGCTAGGTGCACCACTTGTATGTAAAGTTCCAAAAACTAAGTGGCCAGTTTCAGCAGCAGTCAAAGCAAGTGAAACAGTTTCCAAATCTCTCATCTCTCCTACTAATATAACATCTGGATCTTCTCTCAATGCGGCTTTTAATGCGCTAGCAAAAGACTGAGTTTGTTTTCCCACCTCTCGGTGAGACACAATGCTTTTAATGTCCTTATGAATAAATTCAACTGGATCTTCAACTGTGATGATATTTGATGTTCTTGTTTTATTGATTTCATTTACTATCGCTGCAAGCGTTGTTGATTTTCCAGAACCAGTAGGACCTGTTACTAGAACTAAACCTTTGTGCATATCGATTATGTCGTATAGCACCGGGGGTAAATCAAATTGATCCATTGTTGGAATTATACTTTCAACTCTTCTTAAAACTGCAGCAGGACCATGAATTGTTTTATAAAAATTTGCTCTAAATCGTAACCCGCTTAAAGTAACCGAAGAATCAAGCTCATGAGTATCGTTAAATCTTTTCATTTCAACTTCGTTACAATTTGTCGAAATTAAATCTTGGAGATCTTGAGATTTCACCATTACCTCTGGTATTTTATGAATTTCACCTGTTTGTCTATAAGCTAACGGCCATCCACTTCTAATATGAAAGTCTGAAATTTTTTTGTTATTTTTGGCTAGCTCTTCTAATTTTTCAAACATAAATAAATTTTATAATGTTATATAAAAAAATACAATATTTACTTAATTACAAATGACCAAAATAGGTGCTAATTTAATAAAAAAGATAATACAAAACCCAAGCAATTAATGAATATTCAAATATTGATTTAGAAATTGATAATTGTCTTTCAGTGTATTTTGATTTTAAAAACTTACCTAAAAATTTAAATCCTAAATGAACAATTAATATCGAAAAAATAATTCCAATTAAAGTTAGCTGAATTGAGAAGTTTTTATATCCAAAATAAACAGCTACTAAAAAGGTTAACCAAGAAATATTCGAAATAAATATCTTAAAAATAAGGCCAGTCTTTTTACTGAAAATTGATTGTGTTCTTATAATCGAATATGCCCAAACAATACCAAAGATAAAACTTAAATATTTCAAAATCATTGAATTACTTCAATTTCATTTATGATACGAACTATTTTTTTTCCTTTGAGTACTGCATTGACTTTAGCACACTCATAATATGCAAATGAACTCTCTTCAGCTATTTGTTTTAACTCTAAACACTTGGATCTACTCTCAGTGTATAAATGTTCTTGTAATTCAAGTGGATCACCCAGATACATCATTAAGCCAATAACTTCACCTTCTTTTTCAAAATCTGATTTCTCTTCTATTTGAGCAACTTTGTCTTCAACACCAATTTCAAAATCCTTAAATGCAACGTAACCTTTGTAAACTATGAAAATTAAAATTAAATAAAAGATAATTTTAATTTTTCCCATTATTTAATTCCTTAAAAACTAAACAAACACCATTATTACAGTATCTTTTTCCAGTGGGCTTTGGTCCATCATCAAAAATATGTCCATGGTGAGCTTCACAATTCTTACAATGATATTCTGTTCTAGCATAACCTAGCAAATGATCTGTTTTTGTTTCAAATACATCAGGCATTGATTGATAAAATGAAGGCCATCCTGAACCACTTTCATATTTTGCATTAGACTCGAATAATTTTATTCCACAGTTGGCGCAATGATAACTTCCTTCTCGTTTTTCATTATTTAATTCACTAGTCCCAGGTGGCTCTGTACCGTCTTCAAACATAACTAATTTTTGCTCAGCGCTAAGATTAGGGTTTTTTTTATTCATAACTATAATAATTTAGCACAGGATTGATGTAGAAAAGAATGTAATTCGACAAGCTTATCAAAATCTTTATTGTAACCACCACCTAAAACTCCACATAAAGGCACCCCTTTAAAGAAAAAGTTTTCTGTTACAATTTCATCTCTTTTTTTTATACCATTATCTGAAATTTTTAATTTACCTAAACGGTCGTTTAAATGAATATCAACACCTGCAATATAGAAAACAAAATCAAAATTTTCCTCATTCAAATGATTTAAATAAAATTTGAGTAATTTTAGATATTGTTCATCTTTCATATTGTCATCAAGTTCTACATCAAGATCACTAATGGATTTCTTAGCCGGGTAATTTGTTTTTGAATGCATGCTAAAAGTAAATACATTCTTGTTATCTTTAAAAATATCAGCACTACCATTTCCTTGATGAACATCTAAATCTACAATTAAAATTTTTCCTGCTAATCCTCGATCTAGTAAATATTGAGCTGCAACTGCTACATCATTGAAAACACAATAACCTGCTCCTCCCTCAAAATTAGCATGGTGACTGCCGCCTGCTGTGTTGCAAGCAACACCATTATTTATAGCAAGCTTGGATGCTAGTACAGTTCCACCAGTAGCAACTAAGGATCTTTGAATTACACTATCAACTAAAGGAAAGCCAATTTTTTTTATTGTATTTTGATCTAATGTTTTATTTTTAACGTTTTTAATATAACTTTCAGAATGGACTCTTTTTAAAGTTTCATCAGAACAAGCATAAGGTTGATGAAACTTCTTAACAATTTTTTTATTCACAAGATATTTTGCAAGCTCGCCAAATTTATTTATTGGAAATTTGTGGTCATCACCAATTTTTGCAAAATAATCTTCGTGATTTACAACTGGTAAATCCATTTACTCTATTATTCTAATTGGTTTTCCGTTGGTGCAGGCTTCCAACGACTCAATCATTTGATTATAAAAAATATTATAATTTTCTGCGGTTACATAGCCAATGTGTGGTGTGAGTAATGCATTAGGCAAAAACCTCAATTTATTATTCTCTGGTAAAGGCTCATTGTCATAGACATCAAGACCTGCTCCTGCAATCTCATTTGTGGACAAAGCTATGATTAAATCATCCTCATTGACTATTGGGCCTCTGGATGTGTTAATTAGATAAGCTGTTTTTTTCATTTTATTCAATTCTTTCAAAGTAATACAATCTTTATATCTCTCTCCACCATGTACATGTATGGATAAGAAATCAGAATTCTTAATTATATCCTCTTTGCTGCAAGGTAAAACATCTAATTCCTTACACTTGTCTAAGCTTAAGTTTTCACTCCATGCCATCACTTGCATACCAAATGCTTTGCCAATTTTAGCCACTTGTGAACCCACTTTGCCAAGACCAATTAAACCTAAAACTTTACCTTTAAGTTCTACCCCAACTGTAGTTTGCCAATATCCTTGATACATATTATCGATTTCCTCTTTCAAATTTCTTGCCAATCCTAAAATCAAACACCATGTTAATTCAGGTGTTGGATTAGGATTCATTTCAGTACCACAAACTATTATTTTTCTTTTTTTAGTTGCCTCTAAATCAATTGACTTATTTCTCATTCCACTAGTAATAATAAATTTTAGTTTAGTTAAATTATCAATTAAATTTTTTGTTATTGGGGTTCTCTCACGCATTATTAATAATGCCTCAAAATCTGCTAATTGATCAATTGTATCAGCTTCATCAATAAACGGCTCACTAAATATTTTAATCTCATATTTCCCAGATAGTTTTTCAATATCAACAAATTGTTGAGAAACATTTTGGTAATCGTCTAAAATTGCAACTTTAAGCATTTTTAATTTCCTTATTAGATAAAAATAAACCTAATATAATTAAAATTGCTCCAATCAAGTGAAAAAATTGGAATTGCTCATTATAAAAGAAAATTGCCATCAATGTACTAAATAATGGAATTAAAGATAAAAATATACCAGCTCTGTTTGCACCAATGATGGAAACAGCACCTGCCCAACAATAATAAGATCCAATACTAGGAAATAAAGCTAAGAAAATAAGAATATAAAATAAGTTTTCATTTATTTCTATTCTTTGTCCTTGGGCAAACTCATACATAAATTGTGGAAAAATAAAAATTAATCCAAAAGTACACAAAATTTGAACTAAAGTGAGAAGAGGTAAATCAAATTTTTTTCTTTTTAAAAAAGCTGAATACAAGCCCCATGAGATAACACCTCCTATCATTATTAAATCACCTTTATTAAAATTTAATGAGTAAATAATTTCTAAATTTAATCTAGTGATAATTGATAAAATTCCTAAAACAGAAATTATAAGCCCCACAATTTGATACTTATTTGTTTTTTCTATTTTAAACAAAAAACATAATAAAATTATAATTGCTGGAATAGCTGTATTAAATAAGGAAGCATTAATTACTTGAGTATGAACTAATGACAAATATGTGAAAGAATTAAATAAACCTACACTTGTTAATGATAAAAAAAATAAAAGTGGTAAATTTTCTAGAATAATCTTTTTGTGTCTAATAACTTCATTAAAAGTAAATGGTAATAAAATAAGCCAAACCAACGACCATCGGAAAAAAACTAAACTCATCGGCGGAATGTTGGAAAAAAAGGCTAACTTACCAACCACAAAGTTTCCAGCCCAAAATAAAGTTGCACACACGAGCATTACATATGCTTTCGTATTTTGCATGTAATTAGTTAAATCTTGTTGAGCTATAAGGATCTAAATTTAGATTTGTATTTTCTTTAGCTATCATTCCGGATACGATCTTTCCAGAAATTGGACCCAAAGTCCATCCTAAATGATGATGACCAAAACAATAAAACACGTTTTTATATTTTTTTGAGGGGCCCATAACAGGTAAAAAATCTGGTAGCGTTGGTCTAAAGCCTAGCCACTCATCTTCATGTTCAGGAAGATCTCCTAGCATATACTTAGCATTATTAATTAAATTTTTTATTCTTGATTTTGAAAGAGGGTTATCTAAACCACCAAATTCTACAGTACCGACCACTCTCAATCCTTGCTCCATGGGCGTGATGCCAAAACCTCTATTAGAAAAAATTACTGGTCTACTTAAAAGATAATCACAATTTTTAAAATGAACATGATAACCTCTTTCAGTATCTAAAGGTATTTTTTCGTCTAAATTATCTGTTAGTTTTTTTGAGAAAGCTCCACAAGCAATTACAATTTTATCATAGGTATGTTTATCATTTTCAGAAACGATAATAGGCTTGTCAGTATCAAATTGAATATTTTTAATATTCTTTTTTTCAAACTTTCCCCCTTTTTTTAAAAATAATTCAAAAAATTTTAATAAAATTTTTCTTGGATTTCTAGCGTGTCTTGCATAAGGATAGTAAACACCTGCATGATAAAAAGGTTTAATATTTGGTTCTAAATCATGGATCTCATCTTTGGTAACTAATTGTTGCTTAACACCAAGCTCATCTCTTACTCTTATTTCTAATTCTCTACTTTTTAAATCTTTATCATTCCAAATATATAAAATACCTTTATTTTCAACCAATCCTCCTAGTTCAATTTCATCAAATAGTTCATCATATGCTGGCAAAGCTAAATCTAAAATTTGATGCATATTTTTTGCAGTGTGCATCATTTTATTTTTAGTTGTGTTTAAAATAAATTTCAAAAACCATGGCAACATTTTTGGCACATAATTCCATTTCAATGCTAAAGGCCCAGTTGAGCTTAATAACATTGCAGGGACATCAGCAAGCACATCTGTTCTATTTAGTGATAAGGATGCATAAGGCGAAAAGTGACCAGCATTTCCGTATGAGGCTGCCGGACTACCTGGTTCGTCTCTGTCAAATATAGTAACGTTAAAACCTTTTTTTTGAAGAAATAATGCATTAGAAATTCCTTGAATGCCTGCACCTACAATTCCTATCTCTAATTTATTATTCATGGAAAAGTTATACAATTTCTCCTAAAAAAAAGTTAAGCGACAAATTATACTTAAGCAATCAATTGTTGATTGTGCACTCTTGCACTCATCACTATCCCAAAGCCTATCATTGTAGCTAACATAGAAGATCCGCCGTAGGACATAATTGGCAATGGAGAGCCTACTATAGGTAGTAAACCTAAAACCATACTCATATTTATTGTAATAAATACAAATATTGCTGCACCGAAGCTATAACAAAAAATCTTTGCAAAATAACTTCTGCAACTCGCTCCGATCGCGACAATTCTATAAATAATTACTGCATAGATTAGTAAAAGAATAACTGAGCCAACGAAACCAAATTCTTCAGAAAAAAGTGTGAAGATAAAGTCGGTGTGTTTTTCTGGTAAAAATTCTAAATAACTTTGAGTGCCTTTTAAAAATCCTTTGCCAAATAAACCTCCTGAACCCACAGCGATTTTTGATTGAATAATTTGATAACCTGCTCCTAATGGGTCTCTATCTGGATTTAAAAAAGTTAATACTCTAAGTTTTTGATATGGTTTTAAAAATGCAATGATAAAGGGTAATGAAATTACGAAACCTAATAAAGTGTAAATAAAATATTTATGATTAACCCCAGCAAACCACAGAACTGCAATTCCGCTTATAGCAATAAGCACCGAGGTTCCTAAGTCAGGTTGTACTATTACTAATCCCATTGGTAAAATAATGATTATTAAAGATGTTAAAATTGTATAAACGGAATTTACATTTTCTATTTTCATTCTATGAAAATATTTTGCAAGACATAAAATAATAAAAACCTTCATTAATTCGGATGGTTGAAGATTAATAAAATAAAGATTAATCCATCTTTGAGATCCAGAGGAAGTTATACCAAAAAAATAAGTTCCAATTAGCAAACCAATTATTACTAAATATGAAAGGTAGCCAAGTGCAAACCAATATTTGATATTTATAAAAGAAATTATTAACATCATTAGAATAAATACAATAAACTTGGTAAAATGACTTCTGGTATGAAATAAAACTTCACCCCCATCGGTTGAATACATTGTTGCTAGGCTAATAAAGCCTAATAACAAAATACAAAATAATAAAACGTAATCAAAATTTCTAAATTTTTGAAAGAAAGTAAATCTATTTGTAGTTAATCTAGTGTGTTGGTACATTTAAATCTCCAAATATCTTTTATCATCCATTGATTGTCTTATTTTGTGACGATCAATAATTAATTTGAATAATTTTTTTGCCATTGGAGCAGCTGTAGTACTTCCATTACCTCCATGCTCAACTATTATACTTAAAGCATACCTTGGATTTTTATATGGCCCAAATGCAACATATAAAGCATGATCTCTTTGTTCATAAGGAATTTCAAAAGTTTTAAGTTCTAATTCTCTTTCCTCCTCCGTAATTTTTTTAACTTGCGCGGTACCAGTTTTGCCAGCAAACTGATATTTTGGATCATCAATTCTTGAACGATAAGATGTACCCATGACCTCATTAGTAGAACCAAACATTGCATCCTTTACAATCTTAATATTTTTTGAATTTTCATAGAGAGGCATATATTTATCTATGGGTTGATCTTTTTTGTCATCACCTACAACTAGATATGGATATATTTTGTGTCCTCCATTAGCAATTTGAGCAGTCATTAAGCATAATTGAATCGGTGTGGTTTGAATATAACCTTGGCCAATTCCTGTAATAATTGTTTCTCCTAGCAACCATCCTTTTCCTAATGCATTTTTTTTCCATTGAGTATTTGGGATTAATCCTTTTTTTTCTATTTCAAATAAATCACCAAAAACTTTTTCTCCTAAACCAAACTTTTTGGCAGTTGCACTTAATTTATCTACTCCAAGCTTTCGGGCTATTTCATAAAAATAAGTATCACATGATTGTTTCATAGCGTTTCTTAAACTAACATAACCGTGACCCTTCTTTTTCCAACAGTGGTAAGTCTGACCATACATCTCTGTTTTTCCAGTACATTTGACTGTAAAGTTTGTGTTTATAATTCCATTCTCTAAAGCAGATAAAGCCACAATGGGCTTAATAGTTGACCCAGGTGAATAATTTCCTTGTAAAGTTTTGTTTACCAAAGGTTTCATAGGATCATTTCTAATTAATTGCCATTCATCTTGACTAATACCAAAAACAAAAAGATTTGGATCAAATGAGGGAGATGAATGCATTGCTACAATTGCACCAGTATAAATATCCATAACACATATTGAACCGGCTTTTTCTTTTAACAAATCATTAGCTAATTTTTGAACTTCAGTATCAATCGTAAGTCTCAGGGTTTTGCCTTTTTTTCCCTTCTGAAACTCTAATTGACTTATTCTTCTTCCATAAGCATTTACTTCATATCTTTCAATATCGTTTGTGCCAATTAGTTCTTTTTCAAAAGTTTTTTCTAATCCAACTTTTCCAACTTTGAGACCCGGCACAAAATTCTTTTTAATTGACTCAGTTGTTTCAATATCGTTTTGATTAGCTTGGCTGACGTAACCTATCAAATGTGTAAAATTTTCTTTAAAAGGATAATTTCTAGAAATTGAAATAACAGGCTTAACACCATTTAAATCATATAAATGATTATTAATTTTAGAAAATTTTTGCCAACTTAAATTATCTGAGACAATTAGAGTTTCCCACGGTTTGATCTGGTTTTTCTTTTTTAAGACCTTTTTAAATTCTTTGTCAGATAATTCTAATAAATCTTTAATTCTATAAATAACATATCTAAAATCATCTACTTGTTCTGGGATAACATGCAGTTGATATGCCTCAAAATTTCCAGCAATAACATTTCCAAAATAATCATGAAATTCACCTCTCACTGGTGCTAATTTCCATTCTCTAATTCTATTTTTATCTGAAAGAGTTAAATATTTTTTGTTTTCTTTTACTTGTAAGAAAAATAATCGACTGACTATTCCTACCATAATAAAAAATTTGAATGAACCTGTAATGAACATTCTTCGATTTATAGAGTTAAGCTTCTTTACATTGTCACTTGATGAGTTAATCATTTAAGCCTCTCATATAATATTTAAAGATCGACACAAAAATTATATAAAATGTGAAAGTAAAAAAAACATTTACTAAATAAGACATTAAAATTAAATCAAATGAAAAAAATAATGTCAAAACTGTGTAATTTAGAGAATTTATTAAACTTATAATAAATAAAAAATAAAACCAATCTTTCACAGGATTTGGTCTAATTGTTATATTTCTTATGTAAGCTGCAGCTATACAAATTAAAAGATATGATAGACTACTAATACCTAAAGGTAATCCAACCACCGTATCATTGAATAATCCTGCAATAAAAACAAGAAAATAGTCAAAATGTTTAAAATCTTTTAAAGTAAAAAAAAATATTAGAATGAATGGAAAATTAAAAGAAAAATACTCAAGATTTAAGTAATTCAAGTCGAATTCATTTAATACAGATATATATAAAGCTAATATTGGTAACCAAGAATATATTTTTAAAAATGAACTTTTTGTTCTTAGACTAACCATCATTTGCCCCTTTACTTAGAACGCATGACTTATATTCAAGAGTGCCTACAATAAATCCATCGGTATTCAAAAATGTTCTTCTACACTTATGTCCATGCTTTAAGTTGAGTTTAAGGAAATCTAATTCTTGATTATCAATATCAAATTGATTTATTGTTTTTTTTTGAGATGAAATCTGATTGTTAAGATTTGAGACTTTAAAATTTAAATCATTGATCTCGTTTTTTAAAATTTCATTTTCCTCTTGAAATTTTCTATTTGTCTCTTCGATAATTTTTAATTCATCCTCTAGAATTTTTAATTTTACATTTAAAGGATTGTTAGTTTCATCATTATTTTCTGCTACCTTTTCCTCAGGTTTAATTATTTCAGTTTTAGTAATAACCTCGGCAAATACATATTTTAATTGGGTAAAATCACTATAAAATTCAACTTTATACTCATTAATGGAACCTCCAATGAAAGATTGCAATTTTCCAATAGGTACACCGCTTTTAAAAATTGCACCTGTACCAGAAGTATAAACTATACTGTCATCAACTAACGCATCTGAAAGACCTGATTGAATATATTTAATTTGACCATAGTCAGATCCTGAGCCTGTAACAATTGCTTGAATATTTTGTGGTGCAATAGTTACCGGAACATTCGAATTAAGGTCCGATAATAATAAAACTCTAGATGTTTTATAATTGACCTCAATTACTCTACCAACTAAATAAGATTGATCATAAATATTTGTTCCAATTTTGATTTTATCTTTACTTCCTTTATTAATAATTATGCTCTTTAAAAAAGGACTATCATGATCAACAATTATTTTTGCTAATATCTTATCTGAACTCAGTGCATAATTGTTAATTAATTCTTTTAACTCTTTATTTTCAAATTGTATTATTTCATTAGATACATAATTTGATTTTAGGTTTTCTAATTCAATAATATTTCTTTTATATCTGTTAAAAAAAGTTGTGTACTCAGTTGTTTGAATAAAAGCATTTTTAATTAGATTTTCAGGTATAGAAACAATAAAGGAGGACCTATATACAATCTCATTAATACCTACCTTAAGATATTTTATAACTTTTAAATCTAAACTTGATAGAACAATTACAAATATTGATATAGATAGTAATGTCAGTAATGAAAACTTTTGCTTGGTGCTCTTTTTTAAAAAAGCAGATCTAATTGCAATTATGAAATCATCTCTGCTTGATGCCATCGCTCTTAATATTCAGTCAACATCGTAGAGAATGTTTGCTCTTGATCCAAAGCTCGCCCAGTACCAATAGCTACACATGATAAAGGTTCGTCAGCAATATGGACAGGTAAACCAGTCTCTTTTGAAAATCTTTTATCAATGTTTTTTAATAGAGCTCCTCCACCTGTCAAAGTTAAACCCATATCGACTAAGTCTGCAGATAATTCTGGTGGTGTACTTTCGAGTGCATTTTTAATACCCTCAACCATTTCTTTCAAAATATCATTTAAAGCCTCTGCAGTATCTTCCTCAGTTATATTTACTTCTTTAGGTGTTCCCGATCTTAAATCTCTACCCTTAACCGCATAAGTATTATTATTTGTCGGAATTGCAGTACCAATTTCCTTTTTAATTTTTTCTGCAGTACTATCTCCAATCATTAAATTATATTCTTTTCTCATATAATTTATCATCGCTGCATCCATTGCGTCTCCTGCTACTCTAAGTGATTTAGAATAAACCAAACCTCCTAATGACATAACAGCTATTTCACTTGTACCTCCACCAATATCAACAACCATAGACCCTGTTGCTTCAGATATAGGAAGATTTGCACCAATTGCTGCTGCAATAGGTTCCTCAATTAACTGAACTCTTCTAGCACCTGCCGCTAATGCGCTATCTTGAATAGCTTTTCTTTCAACTGGGGTTGATCCTGTCGGAACACAAATTAAAATTCTAGGATTAGCAAAAGTACTTCCTTTATGAACTTTTTTAATAAAATGTTTAATCATTTCTTCTGTAACGATAAAATCTGCTATTACACCATCTCTTAAAGGCCGAATGGCTTGTATGTTACCTGGAGTTCTACCAAGCATTGTTTTAGCCTCATCACCCACTGCTAAAACTTGTTTTTTTCCTGCTTGATCAACTATTGCTACAACTGAAGGTTCATTCAAAACAACTCCTTGACCTTTTACTACAACTAAAGTGTTAGCAGTTCCTAAATCAATAGCCATATCTTGGCTCCAAACTTTCTTAATTCTATCAAATATACCCATTATACTCCTCCCTTAATTTTTTGATGTTCGATATTTTTATAAAGTGATTTTTTTTCTCTTTTAATAAGCATTTTATTTAAAGCATTTAAATAAGCATTTGCGGATGCAACTAAAGTATCTGTATCAGCAGATTGCCCAACTGTCGTTCTGTCATTTTCTTCAATTTTTACACTAACAGTTGCTTGTGCATCAGTTCCCTCTGTTACAGCATGCACTTGATATAAAGATAATTTTACTTCGTGTGGATAAAGTTCTTTAATACATTTAAAAATTGCATCAACAGGTCCATCTCCTGTTTGAGTAGTTTTTTTTATATCTCCAAAAACATCTAATGTCATATCTGCTCTTTGAGGCTCCCCTGTTCCAGCAAATACTTTTAAAGACTTAAGATTGATTGCATTAATTTTATTATCAATTATTAAACTGTCATCAACTAAAGCAACAATATCTTCATCATAAATATGTTTCTTTTTATCTGCTAAAATTTTAAATTTACCAAATGCTGCTTGCACTACATCATCAGTCACATCCGCATAACCCAAATCGCTCAATTTATCTTTAAAAGCATGTCTGCCAGAATGTTTACCCATTACTAAAGATGTCTTTTTTACACCAACACTCTCTGGTGTCATGATCTCATAAGTTTCTCTATTTTTAAGCATTCCATCTTGATGAATTCCAGATTCGTGAGCAAAAGCATTTTTACCAACAATTGCCTTATTAAATTGAACTGGAAATCCAGTTGCGTTAGAAACTATTTTAGAAGCTTTACTTATAAGTTCTGTTTTTATTCCTGTTTCATAAGGTAATAAATCATCTCTAGTTTTTATAGCCATAACTATTTCTTCAAGTGCTGCATTTCCTGCACGTTCACCTATTCCGTTAATTGTACATTCTATCTGTCGTACACCTGCTGATAATCCAGATAATGCATTAGCAACTGCTAATCCTAAATCATTATGGCAATGTGCTGATATGATAGCTTTATCTATATTTGGCACATTATTTTTAATAAGTTTTATAGTTTTTGCAAATTCCTCCGGAATTGAATAACCAACAGTATCAGGAATATTAATTGTTGTGGCACCACAATTTATTGCAAGCTCAATAGTTTTATACATAAAATCTAAATTTGTTCTTGTTCCATCCTCACAAGACCACTCTACATCATCTGTAAATTTTTTTGCGTAAGTAACACTTTCTTTAATTGCACCAAGCACCTGTTCATCCGTCATATTTAATTTATGCTTCATATGCACTGGGCTAGTAGATATAAAAGTATGAATTCTAAATCTTTTTGCAAACTTCAAAGACTCGTGACAAGCATCAATATCTTTTTTGGTAGCTCTAGCTAATCCACAAGGAATTGAGTTTTTTACACTCTTACTAATAGCACTTACAGCTTCAAAATCTCCAGGAGATGATATTGGAAAACCTGCTTCTATTATATCAATACCCATCTCATCAAATACTCTTGATATTTGAATTTTTTCTTCAACACTCATTGAGGCTCCTGGTGATTGTTCACCATCTCTCATTGTCGTGTCAAAAATGAATACTTTATCTTTATCAGCCATAATTTTTATTAAGTGAAATATACAACCTCTCGTTTAGATTGCAAAATAAAATAGCTTATTTGTCCCAATTTGGAACTAAAATTTACTTCTTGTCACTATCAACTAATTTTTTCTTACCAATCCAAGGCATCATTGCTCTTAAATTTGCCCCAACCTTTTCAACAGGATGCTCAGCCAATTTAGCTCTTGTAGCAAGAAAGTTTTTTTGACCATTTTTACACTCTTCCATCCACTGTTTGGTAAACTTGCCCGATTGAATATCATCCAATACTTCTTTCATTCTTTTTTTGGTTTCCTCTTTGTTGATAACTCTTGGTCCTGATTGATACTCACCATACTCAGCAGTATTTGAAATCGAGTAATTCATATTAGCTATTCCGCCCTCATAAATTAAGTCGACAATTAATTTTACTTCATGAACTGTCTCAAAGTATGCCATTTCTGGTTCATAGCCAGCTTCAACTAAAGTCTCATAGCCATTTTTGATTAATTCTACTAATCCTCCACATAAAACAGTTTGCTCACCAAATAAATCAGTTTCCACTTCATCTTTGAACGTTGTTTCAATTATTCCAGATCTACCACCACCTACAGCTGAAGCGTAAGACATTGCAAGATCCCTAGCTTTGCCTGATCCATTTTGATGAACAGCAAATAAACATGGAACTCCTCCACCTTTAACAAATTCACTTCGCACTAAATGACCTGGTCCTTTTGGAGCTACCATAAATACATCTAAATCTTCTCTTGCTTTAATTAAATCGTAATGAACATTTAAGCCATGTGCAAAAGCTAAAGAGGTCCCTTTTTTTACTCTTTGCTCTATATGATTTTTATAAATTGATGCTTGTAATTCATCTGGTGTTAGAATCATTACTACATCAGCCCACTCAGCTGCATCAGATAAATTCATTACTTTTAAACCTTTAGACTCTGCTTTTGGGATACTAGATGATCCCTCTCTCAAGGCAACAACAACCTCTTTTACCCCACTGTCTTTTAAGTTGAGTGCATGAGCATGGCCTTGGCTTCCATATCCAAAAATAGCAATTTTTTTATCTTTGATAAGATTTACATCAGTATCTTTTTCATAAAACATTTTCATAAGTTTCTCCTTATTATTAGTTAAATATTTTTTCACCTCTTGTCATTGCAACAGCACCAGTTCTTGAGACACTTACAAGTCCGAGTTTTTTTAAATTTTTTGCCATTTTATCTATTTCTCTTCTTAAAGCTGTTATTTGAATAACATTTGATTTTTTTGTTTTATCCAATATTACAGCATCATATTTTTTACAAGCACTAATAGCTTTTTTAATTTTAGAAGAATTTCCAACAATCTTAAAAAGAGCCATTTCTTTAAAGATTACGCCTTTATCATCCCTTTTGAAATCAGCAACTTTATGAACCGGAACGAGTTTTTTCAGTTGTAGTTTAATTTGATCAATTACTTGTGGGGTTCCTGTGGTTACAATAGTAATTCTTGAAATATTCTTTTTAGCATCAACCTCTGCTACAGCTAACGACTCAATATTATATCCTCTTCCAGAAAATAACCCTACTACTCTAGCTAGTACACCTGCTTCGTTATCAACCCAAACAACAATTATATGTGTATCTGATTTTTCTTTTTTAGTAGGAACGCTGTATGCTGATTTAGGATTTGCCATGACTAAACTAAAGCTTTGCCTTTTCCAGTAATTTTATTTTCATCCTTATCACTTGGTCCTAAAATCATTTGATTATGAGGTTTACCAGAAGGTATCATTGGAAAACAATTTTCGTTAGGATCTACTCTACAATCAAAAATTACTGGTCCATCAAATTGAACCATTTCGTTTATCTTTTCGTCTAATTCATCTGGTTTTTCGGCAATTATTCCTTTGCAACCATAAGCTTCAGCTAATTTAATAAAGTCTGGCAGTGCTTCAGAATAACTCTCAGAATAATTCTTTTCATGTAATAATTCCTGCCACTGTCTAACCATACCCATGTATTGATTGTTTAAAATGAATATTTTTATCGGTAAATTGTATTGAACTGCTGTTGACATTTCTTGCATCGTCATCAAAACTGAAGCCTCACCTGCTATATCGATAACAAGTTTTTTTGGATGGGCAATTTGAACTCCAACAGCAGCTGGTAATCCATATCCCATTGTGCCAAGTCCTCCTGAAGTCATCCATCTATTCGGTTTATTAAACTTATAATGTTGTGCTGCCCACATTTGATGTTGACCAACTTCTGTTGTTATAAATACATCATTATTTTTAGTGAGTTCATAAAGCCGTTGAACAGCGTGTTGAGGTTTAATTGTTTCATCACTATTTTTAAAATGTAATGAATTTTTTGTTCTCCATTTTTGAATTTGTTCCCACCAATTGGAAATATTTTGCTTATTTGATTTTTTAAAATCATGATTTTTTTTCTTAAAAGTTTTATTGATAGATTTTAAAACTTCTTTAACATCCCCAACTAATGCTAAATCAACTTTGATTATCTTGTTAATAGATGAAGGATCAATATCTATATGAACTTTTTTTGATTTTGGAGAAAATTCATCTATCTTTCCAGTAATTCTGTCATCAAATCTTGCACCAATGTTTATCAAAAGATCACAATCATGCATCGCGTTATTAGCTTCGTAGGTACCATGCATCCCAAGCATTCCTAAAAATTGATTATCATCTCCAGGATATGCTCCTAATCCTTGTAAAGTTGATGTTATTGGAAAACCCGTTGATTGAACAAATTCTCTTAAAGCTTCACTAGCCTCTGGCCCTGAGTTAATTACTCCTCCCCCAGAATAAATTATTGGTTTTTTCGATTTATTTATTAAATGAATCAAATTATCGATATCTTTTTGTGAATAATAATTTTTTGATTTGCCATTCAGTTTTTTTTCAATTTTAGGTTTTGAATAAGTTGCTTTTGCAAACTGTATATCTTTAGGAATATCTACTAATACTGGTCCAGGTCTCCCAGTTGTGGCAACTTTAAAAGCTTCGTGAATAATTTTTGATAAATCTTTTATATCTTTTACTAACCAATTATGTTTTGTACACGGTCTAGTAATTCCAGTTGTATCGCATTCTTGAAAAGCATCTGTACCAATTAAATGTGTTGGTACTTGACCTGAAATACAAACTAAAGGAACAGAGTCCATATACGCATCAGTTAAAGCTGTAACAACATTAGTTGCTCCAGGCCCGGATGTTACTAAAACAACACCAGGCTTACCTGATGATCTAGCATAACCTTCTGCCGCATGTCCTGCACCTTGTTCGTGTCTTACTAGGATATGTTTAATAGAACTGTGATTTTTTAATTCATCGTATATTGGTAATACAGCTCCGCCGGGATAACCAAAAATATGCTCAACCTCTTGATCTTCAAGACATTTAAAAACAATTTCAGCACCTGAATATAATTTAGACATTTATGCAATCTAGCTGAAGTTGTCCTAATAGGTCAAGGCTAACTAGGAAATATCTATATTTTTTTTAAAAATACCTTAAGACCACTCGATTTGATTTTGTTCCAATCTGACATATTTCCTCTTGCCCAAGTGGTTTGTCTTTTAGCGTATTGCCTTGTCTTTATTGATATTTTATCAATTACGTCCTCAATTTTAATTTTTTTCTTAATAAATTCTTTTATTTCGTTGATACCAATTGCTTTATTAGCGCTTTTTACCTTTGGAACTTTAAGTTTCATAAATTTTTTAACCTCACTTACAGCTCCATTATCAAGCATATCAACAGCTCTTTCTTTTATTCTAACTAAAAGATCAGTTCTAGGGAAATCAATATATATTTTAAAAAAATCATTTTTCTCAAATTCAGACTTAGTGTTTTTGAACCATTCATACATTGACTTATTAGTAAACTTTTTTATTTCATAGGCTCTAATCACTCTTTGAGTATCTGATTGAATTAAATGATTTCTTACCATTGGATCTTCTTTAATTAATTGTAAAAAAAATTTTTTTGCACCAAGATTTTTATGAAGAGCTCTTATTTTTTTTCTAAATTGTACGGGTATTTTTGGGAAATTTACCAAACCTTCTGTAAGAGCTTTGAAATATAATCCTGTACCACCTACTAAAATTGGAATTTTACCTTTTTTCTTAACCTCCAAAATTTTTTTTTGTGCAAGTTTGAGCCAATCACCTGTTGAAAAATTTTTCTTAACACTTTGAAATCCGTATAAATGATGTTTAATTTTATTAATGTCTTCTTTTCGGGGTCTAGCTGATAAAACTTTCAATTCTTTGTAAACTTGCATGCTATCTGCATTAATTATCTCGCCATCAATTTTTTGTGCAAGTTTTAAAGCGAATTTAGATTTTCCTGATGCAGTTGGTCCATATATTAGAATAATTTTGGATTCTAAATCCATCGATTAATCTAATTTAACACCAATATATCTTCTTTGATTCTGGCTGTTATATATTACAAGTAAAATTGTTTTTTGACTGCTACTCAATACTTGTTTTACAATTTGAATTAAGTCATTAGAAGTTCTAATTTTTTTCTTTTGAGCCTCAAGAATAATACTATTTACCTCTATCGAATTTACCAGAGGACTATCATTCTCAATTTTAGTAATGACTAATCCAGATGTCTGATTTGGTAAGTTTCTTGTTTTAATATCATCCTTAGTAAGTTTTCTTACTGTAATCTTTAAATTTTCAATTTTTGTTTCTTTTAAAGTTTCTTTTTTTTCACTGACTTTAAAGTCTTCTGAAGTTTCTAATCTACCGAGTGTAATATTTTTAACTATTTCTTTTTTATCTCTCCAGATAACAACTTTAACATTTTTTCCAACTTCGGTTCTAGCAACGATAATTGGAAGTTCTTTCATCTGTTTAATTTTCTCACCATTAAACTCAAGAATAATATCTCCCGCTTTAACTCCTGCCTTTTCCGAGGGACTATTAGGTGCAACACTTGCAACTAAAGCACCTCTTGGTTCATCAAGTTTTTCAACCTCAGCAATTTCTTTTGTAACGTCTTGTATTCTAACACCTAGCCAACCTCTTTTTGTTTCACCAAATTCAATTAGTTGTTTGATGACAGCTTTTGCACTGTTAGATGGTATAGAAAAACCAATTCCAATTGAACCGCTTCTACCCAATATTGCAGTATTAATTCCAATAACATCTCCATTCATATCAAATAATGGTCCACCAGAATTTCCAGAATTTATTGATGCATCGGTTTGAATATAATCTTCATATCTTGTTAAACCAATCGATCTATTTCTAGCAGAAATAATTCCAGATGTAACTGTGCCTCCTAAACCAAATGGATTTCCAATGGCAATTACCCAGTCTCCTATTCTTGCTTTATCAGAGTCACCAAATTTTACAGGCGTAAATTTTTCATTAGTCTCTAATTGTAAAACAGCTATATCTGATAACGGGTCTGCACCTATTACTTTTGCTTTAAATTCTTTATCACCATTAACTCTGACAATGATGTCCTCTGCATCAGCAATTACATGATTATTTGTAACAACAATTCCCTTCTCATTGATAATAAAACCGGAGCCGAGTGCTGATGATTTTCTTTCTTGCGGCGTTCCAAATTCTTTAAACATATCTTCAAAAGGGGAACCTGGAGGAAATTGAAATGGAAAAGGATTTGATTGGGTTGTTATAATAGTAGTTGTTGAAATATTAACCACTGATGGCATTAATTTTTCTGCTAAATCCGCAAAAGAAGCTGGAGCCTCTCTAGATAATGAATTTAAAGAAAAACTTAGAGTAAAAACAATACCTACAAATAATGTCTTAATTTTATTCATCTCAAGTTTTAAAATAATAAACTATTATAAATCCTATAATTGCAAAAATTAATCCTCCAGTTCTTAATTGACTAGCTGGAATTAATTCTAATTTTTTAAGCATATTTTTCATTTTTGCTGGAAATATGGCATATAAAATACCCTCAATGAATAAGAATAGACCAAATGCAATGATCAATTCCTTCATATTAAAACTATTCTGTTTTTGGTTTGATGTTCCCAAAAAATTTAAAGAACTCACTATCTGGAGATAAAATCAATGACGTTTCTCCACCAATCAAGGCCTTTTCGTATGCTTGCATAGCTCTGTAAAAAGCGAAAAATTCTGGATCTTGTCCAAATGCACTGGCAAAAATATTGTTTCTCTTACCATCCCCTTCACCTTTCATTATTTCCGACTTCTTTTGTGCGTCAGCTAAAATAACAGTTACCTCTTTATCCGCAGTCGAAGTAATTGTTACAGCCATCTCAGCACCTCTTGCTCTAAATTCTTTTGCTTCTCTCTCCCTTTCAGTTTGCATTCTTCTAAAAATTGCATCACTGTTAGCTTGTGGAAGATCTGCTCTCTTAATTCTCACATCAACTATTTTTATTCCGAAATTTTCAGCTTCTGTATTAACACCCTCTTGAATTAGAGCCATTTGTTTAGTTCTATCTTCTGATAGAAGAGTTTGTAATTCTTGTTGACCAAGAACGTTCCTAATTCTTGAATTTATAATTGTTGCTAATCTTGATCTTGCAACTCTTTCATTTCCAACAGAAATGTAAAATTTAAGCGGATCAACTATTTGAAATCTCGCAAAAGCATCAACTATCAATCTTTTTTGGTCTGAAGCAATAACCTCTTCAGGTGGTGTATCCAAGTTTAAAATTCTCTTATCTAAATAAACAACGTTTTGGATAAATGGGATTTTAAAATTCAATCCTGGTTTTAAAATTATTCTTTTTGGATCACCAAATTGTAGAACTATTGCTTGATTTACTTCTTTAACAATAAAAATTGAAAAGAAAGCAACAGCTGCAAGTGCAACTAAAGCTCCAGCAATTATTTTTCCACCTTTCATATTACTAATTTACCACTTTCTTTTTTAATTCAGGTAAAGGCAAATAAGGAACTACGCCTGAACCAGCATTTTTTTCAATAATTACTTTATCAATATCAGCTAAAACTTTTTCCATTGTTTCTAAATACATTCTTTCCTGAGTTACAGATTTGGCATTTTTATATTCATTATAAATTGCAAGAAACCTGCTCGCCTCACCTTCTGCTTTTGCTACAACTTCTTTCTTATAGGCTTCTGCAGCCTGTAAAATTTTTGCAGCTTCACCCCGAGCTCTTGGAATTACATCATTGGCATAAGCTTCTGCCTCGTTTTTAGATCTTTCCATATCTGCTCTTGCAGCCTGTACATCTCTAAATGCATCAATAACTTGATCTGGTGGGTCAGCTTTTTGAGTTTGCACTTGTGTAATTTGAATTCCACTAGTGTACTCATCTAAAATTTTTTGGATAATCTCTTGAGTATCAGTTTCAATTAGTGATCTTCCCTCTGTTAAAATTGGTTGAATATCTGATCTTGCAATTACTTCTCTCATTGCAGTTTCTGCTGCCGCTTTAACAGTGCCTTCTGGATCTTGAATTTTAAATAAAAAATTTCCAGCATCTTTAATTACCCAAAATACTGAAAAATCGATGTTAACGATATTTTCATCCCCAGTTAACATTAAACTTTCTTGTGGCACATCAGCAACTCCGCCAGATGACGAAAACCCACTATCTCTTTCTGATCTAAAACCGATGTCAATTCTATTTACTTTGGTAACTTTTGGTGTCAGTACATTTTCTACTGGGAAAGGAATATGATAGTTTAATCCTGGTTGAGTAGTTTTAACAAACTTTCCAAATCTTAAAACTACACCTTGTTCATCTGGTAAAACTCTGTATAAGCCACTAGCTAACCAAATAAAGCCTAGAATTAATAAAACTAATATTGCTTGTTTTCCTCCAGAAGAACTGCCGCCTGGTAAAAATTTTTTAATCTTCTCTTGAAACTCACGAATAATTTTATCTACGTCTGGTGGTGTTGGACCTCTACCGGAACCATTTCCGCCTCCACCTCCTGGAGGTGTTCCCCAAGGACTACCGCCTCTTTGCTGAAAATCATCTGACATATGGCAATCTATATAATGTCTTTATTTGGAAAAACAAGTTAAGATCCTTTTATGCCTAAAGAAAAACCAGAATTAAGTGACGCAATGCGTGCTAAAATGAGTAGAAAAACACCTGTGAAAAATCCAATTCAGGGTACTAAATTTACAATAGCAGTTTCCAGTGCAAAAGGTGGTGTAGGAAAATCTACTTTCGCAACTAATCTCGCTCTTGCACTAAAAAATGCTGGGTGCAAAGTTGGTTTATTAGATGCAGATATTTATGGACCATCTATACCTAAAATGTTTGGCATTGATGAAAAACCAAAGAGTGATGGTCAAAAATTAGAGCCCGTAATGAAGTTCGATATTCAGTGTATGTCTATTGGTTTTTTGACTGATCAACAAACACCAATGATTTGGCGAGGGCCTATGGTAACTAGCGCCATTAAAACTTTTACACAAAAAGTAAATTGGAAAGATCTCGATTTCATAATTGTCGATATGCCTCCAGGCACGGGTGATACGCAATTAACTTTTTCACAAGAAATAAAAATGGATGGAGCAATAATAGTTTCAACTCCTCAAGAAGTTGCTCTTTTGGATGTTAAAAGAGGGATTAAGATGTTTGATAAGCTAGGTGTTAAGATTTTAGGCTTAGTTGATAATATGAGTTACTTTACTGGAGATGACGGAAAAAAATATTCTATTTTTGGTGAAGGTGGTGTAAAAAAAACTGCTGAAGAATTTAATAAAGAATTTTTAGGTGAAATTCCAATTGATCCTAAAGTTGGAAAATTTGGTGATCAGGGTACCCCGATAGTTGAAGTTGATCCTAATAATAAAATTTCAAAAATTTATTTAGAATTAGCTAAAAAAATTAAGTCTAGTTTTGAATAAAGTCTTAGTTAATATTTGAAATTTTTACAAAAAGTCCATAATCAGGATCTTTTTTAAATAGATCATAATGGCTATCAATATTTATATTAAAGTTATTCAACTCTCTGTCGTGAGATAATTTAGCAGAAGTGTCTTGAATGGACATTGAATAAAGTGATCTACTAGAATTTTTATAGTCAAATGCAATTATAAAATTATCATTCTTATTATGTTTAGCTTGATCTCTAGTGTATTTGGTCATTAAGGTTAAACCGTTATTTGAAATAAAATCAAACCCAATAGAACTATTTAAATTATGAGTAGAATTATTTATATCTTCCAGAATGTAACTACTTCCATCAGAGGTGTATGAAAATTTTTGTTTAGAAGATGGGCTCATATCAGCATAATATTCAAAATCAAAAAAAGGAATTATTGTTCCCATATTCAAATCAAATGTATTATCAATACTTGATCCTAAAGAAGTAATAAAATTTCCAACATACTGTTCTTGAAATTTTAAATTAATTCCCTCAGCACCAGCTTCTGTATATGCTCCGTAGTGTGTTAATCCATAATTTATTTTTAATTTTGGTGTAAAATTAAATTTATTATTTGTAAGAGTATCTCTTAAACTTAAAGACCCAAATAATTGTTCTCCATATCTTTCACCATTAGTCGAAGCGGAGCCACTATTATTTATTAAATCTGAATTTATAAAACTTAGGCCCATTAAATGATCAATAAATCGGTCTTCTCCTTTAGGTCTACTTTCATAAAAAGTTAAACTAAAAGAATTCATATCCAGTGCACTTCCAAGATCTCCTACATCAACATCATCACTACCAAATCTTAGTGCAATACCTCTCATTATATCATCCGCGCCCTTTTTGTCTGCTCCAAGAGTAATCGCAGAAGAGCTTATATCTTTTGAGGAGGAATTAGATGTATCTCCAGATGTACCAATACTGATTGTACCTTCACTCCAAAATGACCAACCCAAATTTCCAGAAGTTAGTTCATTACTATTATCATTTGAGAAATAAAGAGGAATTAAACTATCTGATAAAGTATTTAACATTTCATTTTTAAATTGGAATTTGATGTTTTGATTAGTTAAATTTATTCTTCCACTATTTCGTCTTAACCATTCCATACGATTTAAAACTGGATAAGTAGTATGTTGTATCAATTTTTTTGATGCCTCTGACTGACTTTCTATTGAGGCAACATCATCTTTATTTGCTGTTGGATCAATACAATTGATGACACCAAAACCACAAGTTAAATCATATTCAGAAACATCTCTATTAGCAGTATTATTTTTTGAGTCTAAAACAAATAATTTAGAACCATCATCACTAAATGCAATTCCTGAAGGTTCATCAATTTCGTCTGAAAGGTCGTAACCCCCACTTTCAAGTGTTACATTAGATAAATCAAAAGGTGTACTTAGTGTGAATTCTTTAATTTTATCGGTGCTTTTTCCTGTAATGTACATTTTAGTTCCATCAGCACTAAATGCAAATCCTTGTGGTTGCCCATTTATTTTTGCTAAAGTTTTGCTGCTTGTTCCATTATATTGTTTTTGAAGAACTGCGTTTGAGAGATCAAAGGGACTACCCAATGAATATTGTTTAATCGAGTCAGCACCTGTCTGATCATAAATAAAAAGTTTTGTTCCATTCGTATTAAATGCGATAGCTACAAATTCCAAACCGTCCCCATTAAAATATGTATTCTGATGTACGCTGGTTGAAACATCATAGGCAGTTGATAAATTATACTCATTTATTTCTTCATCACCTGCTCCAGCAAGAAATAATTTTGTACCATCAGAATTAAATTTTATATCTGTTGCATCATCGTCTTCCGAACCATGATCATATTCATTAGAACTTATGGTAGCAGTTGAAATATCAAAAGCTGTAGATAAATCAAATTCAAAAATTTTATTTTGAGTCTTTCCAACAACAAACATTTTAGTTCCATCTGGTTTAAATGTTATTCCATGTGCAAGTCTTTGCGTAACACCTTTGCTGTCAACATATCCACTCACAGCTCCAAAAGCATTAACATTCAATGAGAGAAAAATGATTATGAAAGTTATTTTTTGTATAAGTTTCATTGATAGTTTATATTTTTTTTTGGTGGACTATATCAACTTATCTTTTAGATCAAAAGCAATCATTAACTCATTCCATTCTCGCTTAGATAGTCCTGATTTTTCAGCATCAATTTCTTCCCCACTAATCAATTTTTGAATTATCTTTTTGCCTTTTGAGGACACTTCAGTTCCACCCACTCTATAATCCATAAATGCATCATATGTAATTGGAACCCATTTTTTTACTGTATCAAGCATAGCATCTGCATAAGCTCTGATTTCATATTGAGCGTGATGATCTGCTCTAAGTCTTAAAAAATTCATCAAATTTAAAAGATCTGTCTTCCAGTACCACTGTGTATAGGTGTTTAAAGTTAAATTCATTCTTGCAAGCTCTCTTGCTAAACCTACCTGTTTTTCATCAATTACTGAACCATCATATCGCTCGTTTAGCATAGTTTCATAATTATCATAAGTTTGTTCAGCATCTTTTTTTAATAAATCTAAAACTTTTTTTGCTTGATCTCCTGTAAGTACATCGCCTCTTCCTTGTCTGTTACTTTGAGATTGGGCAGCTAAATTTTCAACAGCAGGTAAATAAAATTCTTTATCCAAAATAGAGTATCTTGCAGAATACTCATTTACATTCGCTGTTCTATGTCTGATCCATTGTCTTGCAATAAAAATTGGCAGTTTAACATGATACTTTATTTCACACATTTCAAATGGAGTGCTATGCCAGTGTCTCATTAAATATTTTATTAAACCCGAGTCTGTTGAAACTTTTTTGGTGCCTTTACCGTAGGAGACTCTTGCGGCTTGAACTATAGATGTATCATCCCCCATGTAATCAATTACTCTAATAAAACCATGGTCTAAAATAGGGATTGCCTCATAAAGGATATTTTCAAGATCTGCTACAGTAACTCTTTTAGTTTTATTTTCTTGAGACTGTTGATCTTTAATTTCTTGTTGTTGTTCCTTAGTTAATTTCATGAATAATATATTGAATCTTAAACAATTACTTTTATATTAATCACGTTGGTTTTCCAACTATGACGATAAACGAATTTCGTAATAACCATTGCGGACGTGGGGGCAGTACCCACCACCTCCACCATTTACAACTTATGGGGGTGACATAGATTCGACGGGTGACTAAAGGCTATTCTTTCGTTCGGAATTGTACCTCCGTAAAGGGCTATTTTATAATTGCTAACGAAAGTTACGCACTTGCTGCATAATTAACTTTGTTAATTTTGTAGACGGGGTTCGGGGCACCTGGCAACAGAACGCCCCTTAAAAAAAAAAGTGATTAAATAATTTTTTACTTCCTCTTTAACTCTGCTTGAGCTGCAGCTAACCTGGCTATTGGTACTCTATATGGTGAACAAGATACATAATGTAAACCAGCTCTAGAGCAAAAATTAATACTTTTTGGATCTCCTCCATGTTCACCACAAATTCCTAATTTAATTTTTTTATTTTGTTCTTTTCCTTTAAAGACTGCTATTTTGACTAAATCCTCAACTCCTTCATCAATTGATACGAATGGATCAATAGAAAAAATTTTATTCTCAATGTAGTCATTTAAAAATTTTCCACTATCATCTCGGCTTATTCCAAAAGTTGTTTGAGTCAAATCATTTGTCCCAAAACTAAAAAATTCTGCGTGTTTTGCAATTTCTCTAGCTTTGATCGCTGCTCTAGGAAGTTCAATCATTGTTCCTACTAGATAATCTACTTTTACTTTATTCTCTCTTTCTACTTGTCTAGCAACTCTTATCACTAAATCTTTCATAATTTTTATTTCAGCTTCAGTAGAAACAAGTGGAATCATAATTTCTGGAAAAGCAAATTTTTGCTTATCTTTTTTTAATTCAGATAATGCCTCAAAAATTGCACGACATTGCATTTCATAAATTTCAGGAAAAGATATGCCTAATCTACAACCTCTATGCCCTAACATAGGATTTTGTTCATGAAGCTCATCGATTCTACTTTTTATATCATTTAAATCTGCTCCTACCACTTTTGAAATTTCGGAAATTTCTTTTTCTGACCTTGGTAAAAATTCATGCAAAGGTGGATCAAGTAATCTAACTGTGACAGGTAGACCATGCATAATCTTAAATATTTCTACAAAATCTTTTTTTTGATGTGGCAAAAGCTTCTCAAGCGCTCTAGCTCTATCCTCTAAAGTTTTTGATAAAATCATTTCTCTAACAGATTGTATTCTCTCTTCATCAAAGAACATATGTTCAGTTCTACAAAGACCTATTCCTTCTGCACCAAAATCTCTTGCAGTCTTTGTGTCTAATGGTGTTTCCGAATTAGTTCTAACTTTCAGTTTCCTAATATTATCCGCCCAACCCATAAGTTTTGAAAAATCACCCGAAATTTCAGGTTTTACAGTAGGTACTTCTCCTTGAATTATTCTTCCAGTAGATCCATCAATAGTAATGACATCACCCTCTTTAATTTCAACTGATGAAGTTTTAAATATTTTTTGATCATAGTTAATGTCAATTTCACTTGATCCAGAAACACATGGTCGCCCCATCCCTCTTGCAACCACAGCAGCATGACTTGTCATACCACCTCTTGCAGTTAAAATTCCCTTTGCAGCATGCATACCTTGAATATCCTCTGGTGATGTTTCAATTCTTACTAAAATTGTATCTTGCATCATATCATTTAATCTTTCTGCTTCCTCAGAGGTAAAAACTACTTTTCCACTTGCAGCACCCGGAGATGCAGGAAGTCCGTTTGCAATCACTTTAAAATTGCTTTGCTCATTCAAAGTCGGATGTAGTAATGTATCTAGAGAATTAGGATCTATTCTTAGAATGGCATCATTTTTTGATATTAACTTTTCTTTAACCATATCTACAGCAATCTTTACAGCTGATTTTGAAGTTCTTTTGCCAGATCTGGTTTGTAAAATCCAAAGTTTACTTTTTTCAACTGTAAACTCTACATCTTGCATATCTTTATAATGTTTCTCCAATTTCTTTAAAATTATATGCAATTCCTTATAAACTTTTGGCATTGACTCCTCCATCGATGCCTCACTAACTTTAGCTTCTTTCTTTGCTTTTTTTGTGATGTATTGAGGTGTTCTTGTACCTGCAACTACATCTTCTCCTTGAGCGTTAATAAGATACTCACCATAAATATCGTTTGATCCATCTGATGGATTTCTTGTAAAGACTACACCTGTAGCACAATCATTTCCCATATTTCCAAAAACCATAGACTGAACATTTACTGCAGTTCCCCATTCAGACGGAATCTGGTTTAATTTTCTATAAATTTTTGCACGATTACTTTCCCAGGATAAAAATACTGCACTTATAGCACCAAACAATTGTTGATAAACATCTTGTGGAAAATCTTTCTTAGATTTTTCTTTAACTGTATTCTTAAAATCTTTTATAAGCCCATCCCAATCTTCCTCATCTAAATCAGTATCTAGAAGAACACCTTTTGTTAGCTTATAATTTTCAATTAATTCCTCAAAATGATAACTTTCAACGCCCATTACTACATTGCCATACATTTGAATAAATCTTCTATAGCTATCCTTAGCAAATCTTCCGTTTGAGGTTTTTTTGGCAAGCGCAACAACTGTCTTATCGTTCAAACCAAGATTTAAAATTGTATCCATCATACCAGGCATTGAAACTCTTGCTCCTGATCTAACTGACAAAAGAAGAGGATTTTTTAGATCACCAAATTTTTTAGAGACATCTTTCTCTATTACTTTAATTTCTCTCTTAATTTGGTTAATCAATTTTGAATTTAATTTTTTTTTATCTTTATAAAATATCTCACATACTGCTGTAGATATTGTAAATCCGGGAGGTACGGGTAATCCCATTCTACCCATTTCAGATAGATTAGCCCCTTTACCTCCTAAAAGATTTTTAGGGAGCTTTATCTTTTTTGTGTCTTTAGACTTAAAGTTTAAAATCAACTTATTCATAACTTGCTTTTAACAATTGAAAATTTATAAAATTTGAAAAGGTTTTACATAACATATTAATAAGTTCCAAACGATTTTTTCTTAAAGTTTCATTTTCCTCATTCACTTTAACATTATCGAAAAAATCAAAAACTTCTTTTCTCGCGTTAGCTAAAATTGACAAAGATTTTTCATAATTTTCATCATTATTAACAGCAGAAAAGTACTTTTTAATTTCATTAATTTTTTTATATAAGTTTCTTTCAAAATCAGTTTTGAAAATTCCAGGATCAGTTGAATCATCAATCTCAATTCGATTATTTTTCATCTCATTTTCTAATATGTTTGAAGCTCTTTTGAATGTTGAAATAATATCTTCTCCAATTTTATTATTTATGATTTTATTTAGACATCTTGCTTTATCATAAGACGAATATATTTCATTTAAAGAAAATGATGAAATTATTGCTTCAATTATGTCATATCGTATTTCCTTTTCTTTTAAATAATATTTAAATCTATCTTTTAAAAATTCATTTAATTCTTTTTGTAAATTTTTATTATTGAAATTAAAATTTTGATCCTCGTATAAATTTGTAGAATAGCTCAATAAGCTATTTATTTTTAAATTTTTTTTATTCTCAATTAAAGTTCTAATTATACCAAGTGCTATTCTTCTAAGAGCAAAAGGATCTTTTGAGCTTGTAGGTTTTTCATTAACACCAAAAAAACCCACTAAAGTATCTAACTTATCTGTAATCGATAATGATACACTAAATGGATTTCTAGGAACGCTTGAATTTAACCCTATTGGCAAATACTGCTCTGCTAATGCTAACGAAACATCTTTATCAAATCCCTGATAAGCTGAGAAATATCCACCCATTATACCTTGGAGTTCAGGAAATTCACCAACTATTTCTGAAGTTAAATCTGTTTTACAAATCGATGCTGACAATTCAACTTTTTCTTTACTGATTAATAATTCATCCGAAATCATCCCACCAAGCCTTCTCATTCTCTGCACTTTATCAAAATAATTTCCTAGACCCTTGAAAAAACTAATAGATTTTAATTCTGAGATTTTTTTAAATAGATTACGAGATTTATCTTTATCCCAAAAGAATTCTGCATCATTCAGTCTTGCTTCAACTACTCTTTCATTACCTGTTTTAACTAGGCCTTTATGATCTTTAATATTTGAGACAATCAAAAATTCATTGGTTATTTCATTTTTTTCATTAAAAGTTGGAAAATACTTTTGATGCGATTCCATTGTTAAAATTAGAATTTCCTTAGGAATTGATAAAAATTTTTTATCAAAGCTACATAATAAAATATTTGGGCTATCTACCAAATTAACAACTTCATCCATTAATTTAAAATTATTACTTATTTTTAGTCGTTTTTTATTTAAAATTTTTAAAAAATTTCGGTTTATTATTTTAAGTCTTTTATTTTGATCAACATAAACCCCTTGTTTTTCAAAAAATTTTTCATAAGTTTTAAAATCATAAAATGTTTTTTTCTTTTCCTCGAGATCCTTATCTATAAAAGTTGAGTTTGAAGAGACAAGATGATGAAAATCAAAATTGATTACATTTTTATCAAATATTGATAAGATTGATTTTAGAGGTCTGCCCCAATTTAAGTCATATTCACCCCATTTCATTGACTTTTTCCATTGATAACTTTCTAAAATTTTTGGAATAAATTCTTTTAATAAATCATGTGTCTTTAATGATTTTGATTTTGTTTTATAAAAATAAAATTCGCCCCTTTCAGTTTTTTTTTTAAATAAATCTATTCTATTAATGTTGTTAGATCGGATAAATCCCTCAAGAGCTTGGGGTGGGGAGTCAACATTTGGTCCTCTAATTTCCTCAGATTTAATTTTTATAAACTTATCTAAACCCTCAAAAACTACAACCACTCTGTTAGGACAAGATAGTGAGAAACTTTTTTTGGATTTAATAGATTTTTTATTAAAAAAACTTTTGAAGTCATCTAAAATTTTTTCTCTTAAACTTTTTTGAAGTCCGGCCGGAATTTCTTCACTAAAAAGCTCTAAAAAAAATTCTGACATTCTACTTTTGTGTATCAATCCAAGTTTCTGCTACTAGTTTCGTAATTTCTCTAATTCTACTAATGTATTCAGCTCTCTGTGTAACACTAATTACACCTCTTGCATCTAATAAATTAAATACATGGCTTGCTTTTAAACATTGATCATATGCTGGTAAAGATATTTTTTTTTCAACTAATGATTTTGCTTCGTGTTCAATCATGTCAAAAATTTTTAAAAGATTTTCTGTATTAGCATGATCGAAATTATATGCAGAAAATTCTTTTTCAGCTTGGTGAAAAACCTCCCTATAATCTACCCCATTATTGTTCCAAACTAAATCATAAACATTTTTTTTCTGTTGCGTAAACATGCAAATTCTTTCAAGTCCATAAGTTATTTCAACTGAAACAGGTTTGCATTGAAAGCCTGCCATTTGTTGAAAATATGTAAACTGTGTTATTTCCATTCCATCACACCACACTTCCCATCCAAGTCCAGCCGCTCCAAGAGTCGGACTTTCCCAGTCATCTTCAACAAATCTAATATCATGATCTTTGTGATTAATGCCTATCACTGATAAACTATTTAAATATAGTTTTTTAATATTTGATGGAGATGGTTTAATAATAACTTGAAATTGATAATAATGCTGAAGTCTATTCGGATTATCACCATACCTACCATCTGTTGGTCTTCTGGAAGGTTGAACGTAAGCTGCTTTCCATGGTTTAGGTCCAAGAGATCTCAGAGTAGTAGCTGGGTGAAATGTTCCAGCTCCAACCTCCATATCATAAGGCTGTAAAATAACACAACCATGTTTACTCCAGAACTTTTGTAAATTTAAAATTGTATCTTGAAAAGTTTGAAATTTAGGTTTTTTTTGAATTTTTTTAGAGACCATATTTCTGCCAAACAGATTTTTCATCTAATATATTTGCAAATTGATCGATTTGTTCAGTTGACGATGATAGTTTTCTACTTAACCAACTTTTAGCTTTTTCAAATTTTTTGATAACTATATCCTCTCCAAATTTTTCTCTCAAAATTTGATTTGCGTTACCTATTCCATCAATCAAACCAAGATCCATAGCTTTAGTACCAGACCAAAACTCACCAGAAAATAATTCTATTTCCGATTTCTTTAATTTTGAACCTCTGCTTTTTTCAACAACATCTATAAAGTTTTTATGTAAGTCTAGCTGAATACTTTTTAATCTTTCGATATCTTCTTTTTTTTCCTCTTGAAAAGGATCTAGAGTACTTTTGTTTTTTCCAGCTGTATGAATTCTTCTTTCAACCCCAATTTTTTTTATCAATTCTGTAAAACCAAATGAAGAATAAATTACACCTATTGATCCTATAATTGAGCTAGAATTTGCAAATATTTCATCTCCCGCACATGCAATTAAATAACCTCCAGACGCTGCTACATCTTCTGCAAAAACTATCACTTTTTTCTTATTTTTTTTTGCTTGTTGTTTTATAAAATCATGAATTAAATGTGATTGAACTGGTGATCCTCCTGGTGAATTTATCGTTATTGCCACACATGGAGCTTTTTTTACCAAAAAAGCTTTAGAGATAATCTCCTCTTGACTAGACAAATCTAAGCCTTGTTTAAATTTCCCTACATTGCCAATGATGCCACTTAACTTAATATGGGGAACTATTTTTTTCTTTTTTAAAAAAGAGAACATACTAAATCTTTACAGAATTTTTATATGAATATAAAGACACCTTATAATTGAAGATTTAGGTGCGTCAATTGATAAGTGTCAAAAGAAACTTTTTATACTAATTTGCACTTTAAATGGGAAGTGTAATTCAGTTAAAAAATAAAATTAACAATTCGTATTTTCAACTTAAAAATTCTGTTGAAGATAGATTAATTTTAGTTGAAGAAAAAATAAACTCTAAATTAGAGAGCAATGTAGACTTAGTTCAGAAAATGACAAATTATCACCTTGGTACTGGTGGAAAAAGATTGAGAGCTTTACTAACTCTAGGTTCTTCAAAATTATGTGGATATGCAAAAGGAACCAGAGATATAAATTTAGCTGCTTGTGTAGAACTTATTCACTCAGCAACTTTGATGCATGATGATGTAATTGATAATGGATCTATCAGAAGGGGAAGAAAAACTTTAAATAAAGTTTGGGATAACCATTCCTCTGTTTTAGTTGGCGATTATTTGCTTAGTAGATGTTTTGAAATGATGGTAGATGATGGAAATATTGAGGTCTTAAAATTATTATCTTCAACTTCCTCTAAAATTGTCCAAGGTGAAGTTCTACAATTACAGCATAGAGGTGAGGTAGATATGTTAGAGGAAACTTATTTAAGAATAATCTCTGCAAAAACTGCTGAATTATTTGCTGCAGCTACCAAAGTTGGTGCAATTTTGTCAGACATGACAACAAAGAAAAAGGAAGCTTTAGAATTTTATGGAAGGAATTTGGGTTTAACGTTCCAAATAGCTGATGATACTTTAGATTATAACTCTGGAACAAAATTTTTTGGAAAAAAAATTGGGAAAGATTTTTATGAAGGGAAAATCACTCTGCCGATAATCTTGTTATTTCAAAAAGCAAACTTAAAAGAAAAAGAAAAACTAAAAAATATTTTTTTAAAAGATAGTAGAGATGAAAATGATTTTAATTATACATTGTCTTTAATAAAACAGTATGAAATTATTAAGGGATGTTATCAAAAAGCAAATCATTATATAAATTTAGCATCAAATTCATTATCAATCTTTAAAGATTGTAATGAAAGAAATATTTTAGAAAATTTAACTTCATTTAGCTTGTCTAGAGACTTTTAGGGACTTAGAAGATTTTTTGTCCAACGACCATCTTTATCTAAAGAATACTTTAGCCTCTCATGAATTCTATTATCTCCATCTAACCAAAATTCAATTGTGGATGGTGCCAAATTCCAGCCTGACCAGTGACGTGGCCTAGGTACATTATCCTTGTCATTATATTTTTTTTTATAGTTCTCTAATGCATTTAAAAGTTCATCTCTATTTTGTAGAATGCTACTTTGTTTTGAAGCCCAAGCACCTATTCTGCTATCATATGCTCTTGAATTATAATACTCATCAGCGGTTTGATCGTCTACTTGTTTCAATTTTCCAACTATTCTAATTTGTCTTAGTAGACTTTTCCAGTGAAAGCACATCGTAGCATTTGGGTTTTCTTTAATTTCATTTCCTTTCTGACTATTTAAATTTGTATAAAAAACAAATCCATTTTCACTATGACCTTTTAATAAAACCATTCGTACTGAGGGAATGCCCTCTTTATTTGCGGTACCAAGTGCTAAAGCATTTGGATCGTTAATTTCTTTTTTTTTTGCCTCCTCAAACCATTTTTTAAATAGTTCAAAAGGGTTATCTAGATCTAAAAAGCATTTATTTAGCCCTAGTGAATTTTTTTGATTCATAATTTAAACAAAATAATCTATACAATATAAATAATGTCATTTAATACTTTTGGAAAGACTTTTCGCTTCACAACTTGGGGAGAGTCCCATGGTCCAGCTATTGGGTGTATTATTGACGGTTGTCCACCATTAATATCATTAAAAGAAGCCGATATTCAAAAAGAATTAAATAAACGAAAACCTGGCCAATCTAAATTTACCACTCAAAGAAAGGAGAGTGATAAGGTTCAAATTCTTTCAGGAGTTTTTGAAGGAAAAACGACAGGGACCCCAATATCATTAATAATTTACAATGAAGATATGCGTTCAAAGGATTATAATGATATTAAAGATAAATTTAGACCGGGACATGCTGATTTCACATATTTTAAGAAATATGGAATAAGAGACTACAGAGGTGGTGGTAGATCGTCTGCCAGAGAAACAGCCGCAAGAGTTGCAGCTGGCGCTGTGGCAAAAAAAGTTTTAGAAAATAAATTAGGAAAAAAATTTAAAATCTCTGGAGCAGTGACCCAGCTTGGAATACTAGGATGTGATACAAATAAATGGGATGATAAGATAATTTCTAAAAACCCATTTTTTTGCCCAGATAAATCAATGTTAAAAATTTGGGAAAAATACTTATTAAGTATTAGAAAAGCAGGCTCGTCATGTGGGGCAATAATCGAGGTAAGAGCTAATGGTGTTCCTGCAGGGTTAGGTGCACCTATATACTCAAAATTAGATTCTGACATAGCTTCAGCTATGATGAGTATAAATGCTGTAAAAGGAGTTAATATTGGCTCAGGAATGAACTCAGCTCAATTGTCAGGTGAAGAAAATTCAGATGAGATTTCTCAAAATAGAAAAAAAACAAAATTTAAGTCTAATAATGCAGGAGGTATTCTGGGAGGTATTTCTTCAGGTCAAGAAATAATTGTTTCTTTTGCCGTAAAGCCGACTTCTTCAATTTTGAAAAGTAGAAAAACAATTAATAAGTTTGGAAAGAATACAAGTATATCAGTAAAAGGTAGACATGATCCATGTGTTGGTATTAGAGCTGTGCCAGTAGGTGAAGCAATGCTATCGTGTGTTTTGTTAGATCATTATCTTCTACATAAAGCTCAATGTGGTTAATTGTTTAATTTTGTTTTTTTAGAACTATGTTAGAATTTAGTAAATCTAAAACTTTTTCTTCAATTGATACTGAATCAAGATTTGCTGTTTTATACATTTGTTCCGGAGTATCTTGATCAATAAAAATATCTGGTAATGTTAATGATCTAAATTTTAGATTAGAATCCATTAAACCTTTTTTTGTCAAGAAATCTACCACATGAGATCCAAAACCACCAATTGAACCCTCTTCAATGGTCATTATTGCTTCATGAGTTGTGGCTAATTGCCAAATTAGGTTTTCATCTAAAGGTTTTGCAAATCTCGCATCCACAACAGTTATTGGTATACCTTTTTTTGATAAATTATCTGCAGCTTTCAATGTCTCATTTAATCTTGCTCCAAAATTTAGAATCGCTAATTTTTTTCCTTCTTTAATAATTTTTGATTTCCCTATCTCAATTTTTTCATTTATTGAAGGCAAAATAGAACCTAATCCTGTTCCTCTTGGATACCTGAATGCACAAGGTCTATCATTAATCTCGGTCGAAGTATTTATCATTCTTACAAGCTCAGCTTCATCACTTGCTGCCATAACAATAAAATTTGGTAGAGTGGATAAATATGTCGTATCGAAGCTTCCAGCGTGTGTTGGTCCATCAGCTCCAACAAGTCCTGCCCTATCAATTGCAAATCTAACAGGCAGACTTTGAATTGCTACGTCATGGACTACTTGATCATAAGCTCTTTGAAGAAAAGTGGAATAAATTGCAGCATAGGGTTTGAAGTTTTCGGTAGCTAAGCCTGCAGCAAATGTAACTGCATGTTGTTCTGCAATCCCAACATCAAATGTTCTATCTGGAAATTCTTTGCGAAAATTATCAAGACCAGTTCCATCAGGCATTGCAGCTGTAATCGCTACGATTTTACTATCCTTCTTAGCATGTTGAATTAAAGTATTAGCAAAAACTTTTGTATATGATGGTGATTTAGTAGCACTTTTAAGTTGTTCACCAGTTTTAACATTAAATTTAGATACTCCATGATAATGGTCCTTTGCCTCTTCGGCGAAAGCATATCCTTTTCCTTTTTTTGATTTAATATGAATTAAAATTGGTCCTTCATGCTTAGAGTCCCTAGCATTTTTTAAAATGGGAATTAATGAATTTAGATCGTGACCATCTATTGGACCAATGTAATAAAATCCAAGTGAACTAAACAAAGTTCCACCTGTCACAGCTGATCTAAGTAAATCTTCTGCTTTACCAGCCTTTGCGCTAAATCTTTTTGAAAAAGCTGACATAATTAATTTAACAGTCTCTCTTAAACTAAAGTAAATCTTTCCTGAAAAAATTTTTGCCAAATAAGTGCTCATCGCCCCTACTGGTCGAGCGATTGACATATCATTATCATTTAGAATTACGATCATCTTAGTTTTTGAGGCACCCGCATTGTTCATAGCTTCATAAGCCATACCAGCGCTTATGGCTCCATCACCAATAACTGCAATTACATTATCTGTTTTATTAGAGAGTTTATTCGCCTCTGCTATACCTAGTGCTGATGAAATTGAAGTTGAACTATGAGCAGCTCCAAAGGGATCATATTCACTCTCAGATCTTTTTGTGAAACCGGAAAGACCATTTCCTTGTCTTAGAGTTCTAATTCTTTCTTTTCTGCCAGTTAAAATTTTATGTGGGTAACATTGGTGCCCTACGTCCCAAATTAATTTATCATTAGGTGTATTAAAAATATAATGTAAAGCAACAGTTAATTCTACGACCCCAAGACTTGCCCCAAGATGACCGCCAGTCACTGACACAACATCAATCACTTCCTCTCTTAATTCATCAGCAACTTTTTGTAATTTAGACTCAGGTATTTTTTTCAAATCTGATGGAAAATTAATCTTATCTAATAATTCATAATTTTTTTTCATTTATTTCTATTCAAAATATAGTTTAATGTTTCAGACAAATTTCTTGATTTAGATCCATATTTTTTTAATTTACTATTTATTTTTAAAATTAAATTATTACCATATTTAATAGTATTTTTGTATCCTAGTAAACTAATTAGAGTAGCTTTTCCTTTTTTTTTATCCTTACCTGTTTTTTTTCCGGCAACAAGCAAACTTCCTTTATAATCAATTAGATCATCAGCAACTTGAAACAACAAACCTATATCAGAACCAATATTTTCAAATTTTTTGATATCTTTTTTATTTTTTTTCTTAATAATTAACGGTGCCACACAACAAAAACTAAAAAGTTTTCCAGTTTTTTTAATTTCCATATCTTCAATCTTTTTTTGAGAAATTTTCTTACGTTCATAATTTAGATCTAAATATTGTCCCCCTGCTATTCCAAGATGGCCTGAACTTTCAGAAATCTTGTTTATTAAATCAATCTTAGTTTTTTCATTAATTTTAAGTTCTTTATGGCTTAAAATTTCAAAAGCCATTGTTAAAAGTGAATTTCCAGCTAAAACTGCAGTAGCTTCTCCAAATTTAATATGTGCTGATGGTTTGCCTCTTCTTATAGAGTCATCGTCCATACAAGGTAAATCATCATGTATTAATGAATACGCGTGAATACATTCAACTGCAGCACCTATAATGATAAGTGTTTTATAATCTAATTTAAATAGAGATCCAACATCAATCAAAATTTTTGATCTTATTTTTTTTCCTCCAGAAAATAGACCGTATTTCATTGCAACTATCAAATTTGTTTTTTTTTGTTTGGCAATAAATCTTTTTAGAAACAAATTTGTGTCTTTTGCAATTTTATTTAATTTTTTTTTCATGATTTTTTGTGATTAATTTTGGATAATTTTTCTTTTGTTTTCTCATTTATTTCTCTAATGTTCATTTGAAATTTTTTCTCAATTAAATTGTTTAATTTAATTAAATTTTGATATTTATCTAAAGAATTTCTTAAATCCTTTTGATTTTCTAATTCTTCAATTATCTTGTTTGCCTCAGTTGTCAATTCCTCAAGAGATAAAGAATTATAATCATTTGGTAAATTTTTATCTTTCATATAATACTCTCAGATAATACATGAAAATTAATCTTGCAAATATTAAAAAAGCAAAGAAACTCTTAAATAAAAGAGAGTGTGTTGCTATACCAACCGAAACTGTTTATGGAATAGCTGGGAATGCATATTCTGATACAGCGTGTAAAAAAATATTTAGATTAAAAAAAAGACCAATGAATAACCCTTTGATTATTCATTATTATGATTTAAAAAAATTAAAAGATGATTGCGATCTAAATGTTGATTTTTTAAAATTATATAAAAGATTTTGTCCTGGGCCAATAACATTCATCTTAAATCAAAAGAAAAAATCAAAAATTTCGAAAATTGCAACTAATAAAAAGAATACTCTTGCTGTGAGATTTCCAAAACATCCAGTGGCAAGAATTCTGTTAAAACATTTGAAATTTCCTATCGCAGCACCTAGTGCTAATATTTCTTCAAGAGTTAGTGCGGTAACTTCTTCAGATGTAAAGGACGATTTTGGAAAAAAAATTAAGTATATACTTGAAGGTGGAAGATCTTCGGTTGGAGTTGAGTCTACAATTATTGATCTAAGAAAAAAACCCAAAATTTTAAGATTAGGTAGTGTAGAAGTTGAAACTCTCCAAAAAATATTAAAGAAAAAAATTTTAATAAATACAAATCCTTCCAAGATTTCAGCTCCTGGACAATTAAGAATTCATTATTCACCTGGAATCCCAATCAGACTTAATGTTAAAAAAATAAAAAAAGATGAGGCTTTTTTACTAATTAAGAAAAATAAGATTAAAAAAACAAACTATTACTTTTTATCAAAAAAGGGCGATTTAAAAGAAGCTGCAAAAAACCTCTACACTATTTTAAGAAAGATAAAAAAAGATAATTACAAATCTATAGCTGTAGACAAAATCCCGAATATAGGAATCGGCAAAACTATTAACGATAGATTATTAAGGGCTTCAAAATTTTAATGACCATTCCTCTTGAAATAATTGATTTATCAAAAACTTATGACTCAAAAGAAGCTGTTCGAAATATTTCTTTTAAAGTAAATGAAAATGAAATCATTGGAATTCTTGGACCTAACGGATGTGGTAAAACTACAACAATAGGTATGATACTTGGTTTACTAAAGCCTACTAAAGGGAAAGTTCTTATAAATGGTATTGAAATTGAAAAACAAAGAGTTGAATTATTAAATGAATTAAATTTTATTTCACCATATATTGAGTTACCAAAAAAATTAACTGTAAAGCAAAATCTTGAAGTTTATGGAAGACTTTATGATGTAAAAAAACTTGGAATTAAAATTGATTATCTTTGTGAAAAATTAAGACTTAATGAATTTATTAATAAAATAACAGGAGAACTTTCCTCTGGTCAAAAAAATAGAGTCAGTTTAGCTAAATCTATAATTAATGATCCATCAGTTCTTCTTCTTGATGAACCAACTGCATCTCTAGATCCTGAAACAGGAGATTTTGTTAGAAGTTTTTTAGAGGAATACCAAAAAGAAAAAAAAACTTCTATTCTGCTTGCTTCGCATAACATGGCAGAAGTTGAGAGATTATGTTCTTCAGTTCTAATGATGAATAAAGGATCAATTATTGATCAAGGAAATCCTGGCGAATTAATTAAAAAACATGGAAGGAGAAACATGGAGGAAGTTTTTTTAAAACTTACAAGAGATTTAATATGAATCTAAATAAAATGTATGGACTTTTTTTGAGACATTTTTATCTCATCAAAAGTTCTTTACCAAGAGTTTTGGATTTAATTTATTGGCCAACAATACAAATTATTCTTTGGGGATTTATTTCTAAATTTTTTTCAATTTATAGTGATTATTACAATAATACACTTGGAATAATTCTTACATGTGCAATTCTTTACGACATTCTTTTTAGATCTAGCATAAGTTTTAATATGCTTTTTTTAGAGGAAATCTGGAGTAGAAATTTTACGAATTTATTTATTGCTCCATTGAAGCTAAAAGAAATAATTATATCTTTAATATTTACTGCTTTGATAAGAACATTAATCGGTCTAGTACCCGCAATTATTTTAACTTCTCCATTGTTTGGAGTTTCAATTTTAAAATTAGGTTTTCCACTCTTTATATTATTTTTAAGTTTATACATATTTGGGATTACACTAGGTTTATTTGTGAGCTCAGGTTTAATGAGATACGGACCATCCTTTGAAAATATAGCTTGGTCATCATTATTTTTACTTGCTCCATTAGGCTGTATCTACTATCCAATAGAAATCCTTCCTGAATTTTTCCAAGTAATTGCAAAGGGACTGCCACTAGTTTACATTTTTGATGAAACTAGAAATATTTTAATAAATGGTCTTGTAGATTACGAAAATATAAAACAAGCTTATTTATTAAATTTAGTTTATTTAATTTTTGGAATAGGACTGTTTTATCTATCTTTTTTAAGGGCAAGAATAAAAGGAACTTTAATAAATATGGGTGAATAATTGGTGCGCCTGCTAGGAGTCGAACCCAGAACCTCCTGATCCGAAGTCAGGCGCTCTATCCAGTTGAGCTACAAGCGCATATCATATTAATATATCATTTTATGGAAAAAAAAATAAATTTGACAGTTGATAAGACCGAAAATGAACTCCGTGTTGATATTTTCATTAAAAAGAGAGAGAATATTATTAGTCGAACAAGAATAAAAAATCTCATTCTAGATAATAAGTTAAGAATAAATAACAAGGTAATAACCGATCCATCGAAAAAAATTTTTTTTAATGATGAAATAAAATTAGTTATACCTGAACCAAAAAAAGCTTCCTTAAAACTTTACAAGTTTAATTTGGATATAGTATTTGAGGATAAAGATTTAATTGTTTTAAACAAACCCTCTGGAATAGTAATGCATCCTGGTGCAGGTAATTTTGATAATACAATCGTAAATGCACTTATGAATTATAGTAAAAATTCTTTCTCTAATATTGGGGGCGAACTAAGACCTGGAATAGTACATAGAATTGATAAAAATACATCTGGATTGGTTGTAATTGCAAAAAATAATCAAACTCATGAACACCTCTCTAATCAATTTAATAAACACACAATCCAAAGAGTTTACCAATTACTTATCTGGGGCAAGGTTAGACCATCTAAAGGTAAAATAGAAACTTTTATTACAAGAAGCTCAAAAAATAGGCAAATGATGGAGGTTAGTAACAGCAAAGGAAAAAAAGCAATTACAAATTACAAAACTTTAGAAATTTTTGAAAATAAAAATATACCAACTTTTAGTTTGTTAGAATGTAAATTAGAAACAGGTCGAACTCACCAAATAAGAGTTCATATGAATTATTTGGGAAACAGTATAGTTGGTGATGATAAATATAAAAAAAGATTTAAAAAGTTTAAAGATATAGAGCCCTCATTAGAAAAAATTCTAATTAAATTAAATAGGCAATTTTTACATGCTAAAACCTTGGGCTTTATTCATCCAAAAAAAAATAAACAAATGATTTTTAACTCAATTTTACCAAATGAACTTGAAATAATACTAAAAACACTCAGAAATATGGGTAAATAAAACATTGAAAAATTTTTATTATTAATTAGATAAAATGTTTATGAGCACAACTATGAATAGCAATTTACCTATCTTGAGTAATGAAGGTGGTCTGTCTGCATATCTCGAGCAAATAAAAAAATTTCCAATGCTTGATGCAGAAGAGGAGTACATGCTCGCTAAAAATTGGAAATCAACAGGAAATATTAAGTCAGCTGAAAAACTTGTAACAAGTCATTTGAGATTGGTTGCAAAAATTGCGATGGGTTATAAAGGTTATGGACTACCAATTAACGAAATGATCTCCGAAGGTAATATTGGCCTTATGCAAGCTGTCAAAAAATTTGAGCCAGAAAAAGGTTTTAGATTAGCAACTTATGCGATGTGGTGGATAAAAGCTTCTATTCAAGAATATATCCTAAAATCTTGGAGCTTAGTAAAAATTGGTACAACAACTGCACAAAAAAAATTATTTTTTAATCTTAAAAAATTGAAAAATCAAATTGCACCACAAGCTGAAGGTGATTTAAGAAATGAACATGTAAACGAAATTGCTGAAAAATTAGATGTGAGTAAAGAAGAGGTTGTCTCAATGAATCGTAGACTCTCTGGAAAAGAATTTTCTCTTAATGCTCAGGTTGGTGAGGATGGTGACGAATGGCAAGACTGGTTAGTAGATAAAGAATTAGACCATGATCTTAAATTTGCTCATCAAGAAGAAATGAAACAAAGAAAAGATTTATTAAAAGACTCAATTAAAGTTTTGAATGATAGAGAAAGAGAAATTCTATATTCAAGAAGATTAAACGACGATCCAACAACTTTAGAAGATTTAAGTAAAAAATATAAGATTAGCCGTGAAAGAGTAAGACAAATTGAGAATAAAGCATTTGAAAAATTACAAAAGCACATGCTTTTGCTAGCCAAATCAAAAAATCTTTTGCCTGTTAATTAAATCTCAAAAGGATTTTCAACTAAAATTGTATCATCCCTCTCGGGACTAGTCGATATACTTGATATTTTTGCTCCAATGAAGTCCTCGATTGCAAATACATATTTTTTAGCATTGTCAGGGAGGTCATCAATATTTTTGATACCATTAGTTGGGGTTTTCCACCCATCAAATGTTTTGTAAATAGGTTTGATTTTAAGTTGATCTTCAACTGCTGCAGGAAGATAGTCTATTTTTTTTCCATTTAAACCATATTCCACACACATCTTTATTTCATCTAGTTCATCTAAAACGTCAAGCTTTGTTAAAGCAATACCATCAATTCCAGAAACTTTTATTGTTTGCCTTACTAAAACACCATCAAACCATCCACATCTTCTTTTTCGGCTTGTTACAGTTCCAAATTCTTTGCCTCTTGTTCCTAATAACTCACCTATTCCATCAACTAATTCTGTGGGGAAAGGTCCTTCGCCAACTCTAGTTGTGTAAGCTTTGGTTATCCCTAATACATAATTAATTGAATTTGGTCCACATCCAGTTCCCGTTGCAGCACTTGAAGCCACAGTATTAGACGAAGTAACAAAAGGATATGTTCCGTGATCAACATCTAACAGAATTCCTTGAGCACCCTCAAATAATATCTTTTTCTTTTGTTTTTTAAATTGATCAATCTTAAGCCATACCGGTGCTGAAAATTTTAAAATATCAGGTGCAATTTTTAAAAGATCTTCTTTAAGTTGATTTTTCTCATATATTTTTTTTCCTAAACCTTTTCTGATCGCGTTATGATGTAATAAAACTGTTTCTAATCGTTGATTTAAATTTTTTTCAGATCTAAGATCCATTACTCTTATTGAACGTCTTCCGACTTTATCCTCATAAGCAGGTCCAATGCCTCTCCTAGTAGTTCCTATTTTGCTTTTACCAGCTGCATCCTCTCTTATTTCATCCATTTCTCGGTGAAATGGTAAAATTAGGTTTGCAGCCTCAGAAATCATAAAATTTTCTGAATTAACATTGACACCTTTTTCTCCAATTTCTTTAATCTCATCTAATAATGCCCAAGGGTCTACAACAACACCATTTCCAATAATTGAAATTTTATTTTTTCTTACTATTCCAGAGGGAAGTAATCGAAGTTTGTAAGTTACTCCATCTATAACTAAGGTATGTCCAGCATTATGACCGCCTTGAAATCTAATTACAACATCAGCTTGCTCTGATAGCCAATCTACAATTTTCCCTTTTCCTTCATCTCCCCACTGCGAACCAACTACTGCAACATTTTTCATTATTTATAAATTTTTTTCAACTCAATAGAATTTAAATGATTTATTGGACCATATCCTATACCAATTTTAGGGTTTGTTAATATTGCAGAATTTACATATTTAACTCCCAACTCACAAGATTTCTTTAAAGTTTTTCCACATGAAAAAAAAGAAGTTATTGCAGTTGATAGTGTACAGCCTGTGCCATGAGTATTTTTAGTATTAAATCTTCTATTTGAAAATAGTTTAATCTCTTTTTTGTTAACAAATATATCATGTACTTTTTTTGATTTTAAATGGCCCCCTTTTATTAACACATTTGGTACACCCAGTTTAATAAATTCTTTTGCAGCAAGTATCATATCATTTTGGTTTTTTATTTTGATACCAGTCAAAATTTCAGCTTCAGGAATATTAGGTGTAATTAAAGAAACTTTATTTAATAATTTTTTTTTCATCAATTTTACAGCTGAGTTTGTAATAAGCTTAGAGCCACCTTTGGCAATCATCACTGGGTCTAAGATAATCTTTTTAACTTTCATTTCACTCAATGATTTTGATACATTGTCTATTACCCTTGTGGAATGAAGCATTCCAATCTTTATAGCATTGGGCCTTATATCTTTAATTGTATGAATTATTTGATTATAAATTTCATTTGGTGGAACAGGTATTACTGATTTCACACCTTTTGTATTTTGGACTGTGACTGCAGTTACTGCTGTCATAGAATACACACCTAGACTAGTAGCAGTTTTAATATCTGCTTGAATGCCTGCACCACCAGATGAGTCAGATCCTGCTATTATTAAAATTTTTGATTTAATTTTCAAATTATCTAATTTTTTTCAAAATTATATTAACACATTTTACAAGAAGTCTTTTATTTTCACTTTCTCCCATAATTCTTATTTTTGATTCTGTCCCCGATTTTCTTACAAGAATTCTGCCACTACCTTTTATTAATTTTGAAGCTAGTCTAATAGATTTTTTAATTTCAGGTTTGTTGATTATATTTTTATTTTTTACTTCAATATTTTTAAGTAATTGTGGAGTTTTTTTAAATTTTTCAAAAAATTCACTGGCCCTTTTTCCCTTTCTAAGAGCAAATAAAGACTCCAAAGCAACAAGTAAGCCATCTCCTGTAGTTGCAAATTTACCTAGAATAATATGTCCTGATTGCTCTCCACCTAAATTAAACTTATTTTTTTGCATTACCTCTTTTACATATCTGTCACCAACATTAGCACGTATAAATTTAATACCTTTTTTTTTGAAATATTTTTCAAGGCCATAATTGGACATTAATGTTCCAACAACCCCGCCTTTTAACATTTTTTTATTTTGCCATCTTGTTGCTAATGCAGCAATAATTTGGTCACCATCTATAATATTACTTTTTTCGTCACACATAATTATCCTATCTGCATCACCATCTAGTGAAATACCTATATGGGCCTTATACTTTTTAACTGCAGATTTTATCTTTTCAGGAAATGTAGAACCACAATTTTTGTTAATATTTAGTCCATTAGGATTAATTCCTATTGCAATCACCTTAGCACCTAAAGATTTTAATAATTCTGGTCCGGCTTTGTACCCTGCTCCATTTGCACAATCAATAACAATTCTTAGTCCTCTTAGATTGAATTCTTTGGTAAAATTTTTTTTTAATATCTTGATATAATCATTTGTTCCTGTCTCTAATCTTTTTACTCTACCAAGTTTTTCAGGCTTCGAGAGATTTTTAATAATTTTTTTATCTATTAAACTTTCAATTTTTTTTTCTATTTTATCTGATAGTTTCATACCATCAGGTCCAAAAAGTTTTAATCCATTATCGTTATGAGGATTGTGAGAAGCTGTAATCATAATTCCCATATTTGCCCTCATGGCTTTTGTGAGCATAGCTAAACCATTTGTTGGTAAGGGTCCTAAAGTATATACATGCATACCGGCTGATGCCAATCCTGATACGAGTGCTGGCTCTAAAGTGTATCCAGATAATCTTGTGTCTTTTGCTATTATCGCAGTTTGTTTCTTTTTTTTTTGAGATTTAAAATACGTTCCACTTGCTAAACCAAATTTAAAAAACATATCTCCATTAATATTTTCACTATTTATAGCTCCTCTAATACCATCAGTACCAAAATATTTTTTTGTCATTAATTATTTATTATATTCTTAAAGATCTTAATGCCTTGTATTGTCTCATTAACATCATGAATTCTCAAAATCTGAACACCTTGCGTCATAAGATATATTGATGATGCTATTGTTCCGCCATTTCTAAATTTACTATCATTTTTTCCAGATAACTCCTTAATAAATCTTTTTCTTGAATTGCCTACAAGTATCGGAAAACCAAGAGAATGGAAAATGGAAATATTGCGTATCAAACTCATATTATGTTTCAAATTTTTTCCAAAACCTATACCAGGATCTAAAATAATTTTATCATGATTAATACCTCTCGATCTTATCAATTTTATTTTTTTTTCAAAAAAATCATATATGTCTAATAACTCATTCCTATACCTGGGGTTTTTTTGCATGTTTTCTGGAGCGCCTAATGAGTGCTGAATAACAAATGGAACTTTATATTTTTTTAACACATTCAAAGTTTCAGTGTCAAAATCTAATCCTGAAACATCATTAATCAAATTTATACCTAAATTTATTCCTTTCTCCATAATTTTAGACTTTCTTGTATCTAAGGATATTGGTATTTTTTTTTTTAATAGTAATTTTAAAATTTTATTTATCCTTTGCCATTCTAAATTTTCTTTAATTGGTTTTGATCCTGGTCGTGTTGATTCACCACCAATATCAATTAAATTTGCACCACTATTTAATAATTCAATCGCATGATTAATTCCCTTTTTTTTTGAATTGAATTTTCCCCCATCTGAAAAACTATCAGGTGTTAAATTTAATACTCCCAAAATATTGGGTATTGTTTTAAAATTTAGATTTGAAAAATTTCTTTTTTTTAATTTAATTTTTTTTAAATCTAAATTAATTTTTGCCCTAAGTATTTTTGGCAAATATTTTATTTGATTTATGGAGATTTTTCTTTTTGAATTTCTTGTTAATATCTCTATTTGGTCAAATGAAATTTCTTTAATTCCATTTAATGGTATTGATTTGTTTTTATTAACTAGTTTTTTTGAATGATTTCCATAATAGAAATTACACACTCTTGTGTAATATCTAGACATTAAAATTAATGAACAATTTTAGGTTTGAGGCCCAAAGCACCCATTGCTGACCCCTTGTCATCCTCTACTTTCAAATCTTCTTTATCTGCTGGGTATACATTTTTATTAATAATATTCTCTATTTCCTCACCGGTTAGTGTTTCATAGGTAATGAGAGCTTTAGCAATTTTGTGTAAATCATCAATTTTTTCAGTTAGGATTTTCTTAGCAGTATTATAACCTTCATCTACTAATTTTCTAATTTCTTTATCTATTTTTTGAGCAACTTCTTCCGAAACTGACTGAGTTTGTGTTACAGATCTTCCCAAAAAAACTTCTTCTTGGTTTTCTCCATACTCCACAGGTCCCATTTCTTCACTCATTCCATATTTAGTAACCATGGCTCTGGCAAGTTGAGTAGCTTGGTTAATATCTGATCCAGTACCACCTCCAGCTCCTGTTGAAATATTATCTTTACCAAATATTACTTCTTCGGCAACTCTTCCGCCAAAACAAACCGCCAATCTCGCTTTTAGATATTTAATAGAATGTCCGTGTTTATCTCTCTCAGGTAAATTCATAACCATACCTAAAGCTCTTCCTCTAGGGATAATAGTCGCTTTATGAATAGGATCATAGCTCGGCATGTTAAAAGATACTAAAGCATGTCCACCTTCATGGTATGCAGTGAGTTTTTTTTCATCTTCTGTCATAACCATTGAACGTCTTTCGGCTCCCATCATTACTTTATCTTTAGCTTCTTCAAACTCGTTTACAGTAACAATTCTTTTGTTTTTTCTTGCCGCCAATAAAGCGGACTCATTTACTAAATTTGCTAGATCTGCACCTGAAAAACCAGGTGTGCCTCTTGCGATAGTTCTTAAATTAACATCTGGAGCCATTTTAATTTTTTTAACATGTACTTTTAAAATCTTTTCTCTTCCAATTATATCTGGATTAGAAACTACGACTTGTCTATCAAACCTACCAGGTCTTAATAAGGCTGGATCTAATACATCTGGTCTATTAGTAGCTGCAATTATTATTACGCCTTCATTCGTGTCAAAGCCGTCCATCTCAACTAAAAGCTGATTTAATGTTTGTTCTCTTTCATCATTTCCTCCACCTAAACCGGCACCTCTACTTCTTCCAACAGCATCAATTTCATCTATAAAAATAATACATGGGGAATTTTTCTTACCTTGCTCAAACATATCTCTAACTCTTGATGCACCAACACCAACAAACATTTCAACGAAATCTGAACCAGATATTGTGAAAAATGGGACACCTGCCTCACCAGCAATAGCTCTTGCGAGTAAAGTCTTACCTGTTCCTGGAGGGCCAACTAATAATGCACCTCTTGGAATTTTTCCTCCAAGTCTGCTAAATTTTTTTGGGTCTTTTAAAAATTCTACTATTTCCTCTACCTCTTCTTTTGCCTCCTCGACTCCAGCAACGTCATTGAATGTTACTTTACCTTTAAGCTCATTCATCATTTTGGCTTTTGATCTTCCAAACCCCATTGCTCCACCTTTTCCACCTTGCATCTGTCTCATAAAAAATATCCAAACTGCGATTAGTAATAACATTGGAAACCATGAAAGTAGAACACCAAATAAAGATGGCATTTTTTCCTCAATAGGAGCTGCTGAAATACTTACTCCTTTTTCAGAAAGCTTCTCGATTAAATTAGGATCATTTGGTGCATAAGTTGAAAAATTGTTTCCATTGGAATATGTTCCTTTAATATTATTTCCTTGGATCTCAACTTTTAAAACCTCGCCGTTATCGACTGAAGTTAAAAATTCAGAAAAAATAATTTTATTACCAGTTCTTAAGTTGGTCTGTGGGTTTTTAAACATGTTGTAGAGGCCAATAGTAAGGAAAACTATGATTGCCCACATGGCTATATTTTTCATATTCATTACCTTAAAATAAGAATTATTATTAATTTAACAAGTGGCAAATTGGTTAAAATAATGAAAATTTCAGTATTCTTTTGAAATAATTACGGTTTCATGCTGCATTTCAATAATACAACCTCCCAATGTTACCTTTGATAACTCTTCATTATTAATTTTATTAATAATCATGTCTATTTTTTTTCCACGTGGTGAATAATATTTCCCTCCAATTACATTTACAATAAAAGTTAAAGACCTAAATACAATCTCGTGAGGTTGTTTAAAAAAGTCTATATTAATTGTGTAATTATTTTCTTTTGATGAATAATGAGTATTTTCTTTTAAATTTTTGCTCACATAAAATTTAATTGCTTTGTCAGAATACTTCAAATTTTTAATAGTATTTAAAAATTTTTTTTTATCTAAACCATTATTTTGTAATTCATCTATAAGTTTTCTAACCTTTACTCTTTGAAATAGCTCATTTTCATTTGATGGATCTTTAACATAAAAGTTAAATACATGCTTGGCTATAAATATTAGGTCATCTTTTTTTTGATCTAATAAAGGTCGCAATAAATTAATTTGATCAATTCTAGCTTCTTTATCAAATGAAATAAGCCCTTTTAATCCACTACCTCTTAAAATTCTTATAAAAAAATTTTCAAGTACATCATCTTCATGGTGACCTAGTAAAATATTTTCAATTTTAGATTTATTACAATTTGCAATCAATAATTCATATCTTTTTTTTCTTGCTATAGACTGAAGATTTTTAGTCGGCTTTTTTCCTTTCCAAATTAAAATTTCTGAATTAATGCCAACAGAGCTTAGTTTTTTCCTAGTTAATTTTGCCTCTTCAGATGACTCTTTTCTTATTTGATGATCAACTATAAGAAATTTTGAAACTAACCTTTTTTTAAAAGCGTAAATTTTAGCTAAAACAGCTAGTGCCAAACTATCAGGCCCTCCAGAGACAGCGACAGCAAAATTTTTATCTAAATTTAAATTTTTTTCAAAGTTTTTGTAAATTTTGCCAATTTTTTTATTATTAAGTTGTTTTTGTAAAATTTTAGGAATTCTGATTGCTACATTCGAATTTTTTTGACTCATATTTGGCTTTTTGGATTACAGATTGTTTAGCTTTAGGATATTGTTTTTCAACACCATTAATCATTTTACAACCCTGATCCTTTTCTCCAATCTGTACCATTGATATACCAAGCTTTAATAAATTTATAGGAGCTTTTTCACCTTTTGGGTATTTTTGATATCCTTCAAGATAAGCTGTTGCAGCATCAGTATAAAGCTGTCTTATTCTAAATGTTTCTGCATACCAATACTGTGCATTACCTGCTAATTTATGTTCAGGATTTTTTACAACAAACTCTCTAAAGGCTCTTTCGGCAGTCGAATAATCTCCAACTTTCAAAAAACTTGTTGCAAATTCGTATTGTTTATCAGGGCTGTCGTTTGGTAATATTTTTTCTTCAGAGACAAAAGTTTCAGTTACAATTGATGATGTTGTATCAATTGACTGTGTCTTTTGAGTTAACTCATTTGTTGACGTATCTTTATACGAAACAGAACCTAAGTCTTGCGGTTGAGAACTACCTGGAAGAATATCGTTTTTATCTTTTATTTCATTTGAATTGTTTACAGAAAGTGTTGATTTTTCCAAATCTTGAAATCTGATCTGATTATCAGCTTGGGCTTTTGACATTCGATTTGATAACTTGTCTAATTTAAAATTAATTTCCTCAAATTTATTTGTTAACTCTTGAAATTGATTCTCAATTTCTGAAAGTTTTAATAAATGTCTAGTTAACACGTCCTCAGAACTTTCATTCATCATATAGTTTGATGATGAATTGGAGTTATTATTTAGTTCTAATGTTCCCGAGTAGACTGCTTTCTCTAAAGTTTTAATATCTTTTTGTAATTCCTCTATTATATCATAAATATTATGGTTGTCTGAATATGAGTGAGTAACTAAAAAAAAACTTGCAACCAATGTTAACTTAATAAATAAAACCCTAAAAATTGATTTCATTGTTTAGGTTATGATTAAAATAATGGCAAAAAAAAGACCCTCATATCAATAGATGATATTGGGTCTTTTTTTTAAAATTTTAGTTAGCTTTTACTGAAACAGATCTTCTGTTTTTAGACCAAGCTAAAGGATTTGATCCAGAGTCTACTGGTCTTTCTTTTCCATAGCTTAATACTGAAATTCTATCTGAAGAAATTCCATAAGTCATCAAATAGTCTTTTGCCGCATTAGCTCTTCTTTCACCAAGTGCTAAGTTATACTCTCTAGTACCTCTTTCATCAGCATGACCTTCTAATACAATGGTAATCTTAGAATTTTTTCTTAACCAAGCAGCTTGTTTTCTTAAAGTTTCTCTTGAAGCTGTTGTTAAAACTGACTCATTAGTAGCAAAGAAAACTCTATCTGGAACACCAGATGCCAAATATTCAACTGTATCTGTTCCAGTGTAAACATCGCCTTGCATTTGTCCTGAAGTTTTTTTTGATGTTGCACAAGCTGAAAGTGCAAGACATGCAAAAGTTATTAAAAAAGCGTTTTTTAAAATCTTGTTTAATTTCATTATTGCTCCTTGATCAATATTTCTTATTCTTAAACATTTCACAACTAATTAGATGTTTCAAGACAAAAAATCAAGATATTTTACTTTAATTGCTTAATAATGATGACCATGATGGGTCTGATGCATCTGTTGGTGTATTAACTAGCCTCTCATTATAGCCTGTTAAATCGATTGACCATAATTTTGCTGAAAAACCCTTTCCATCATCCGTAGTTTTAGTCTCTCTATAAAATATTAAAACTCTCCCATTAGGGGACCATGATGGAGCTTCTTGATAAAAGTTTTCAGTCAATAACCTTTCACCACTCCCATCAGTTCTCATCACTCCAATATAAAATTTACCTTTGTGTAATTTTGTGAATGCTATTAGATCTCCTCTAGGTGACCAAACAGGCGTGCCATATAAACCTTTCCCAAAAGAAATTCTTTTAACATTACTTCCATCACTTTTCATAATATATATTTGCTGATATCCGCTTCTATCTGAATTAAAGCAAATATATTTGCCATCAGGAGAGTATGAGGGAGATGTGTCTATAGATGGATGATTTGTTATTTTTTCGACAATTCTATTTTCCAAATCCATAGTATAAATATCAGAGTTACCATCTTTTGCAAAACTCATGATAATCTTTTTCCCATCAGGTGAAAATCTTGGAGCAAAAGTCATACCTGGAAAATCTCCTACTACTTCTTGCATACCAGTCTCAATATCTAATAAGTACACTCTTGGTAAATTTCTAAAATAAGACAGATAAGTAACCATTTGACTTGTTGGATTAAATCTTGGGGTCAACACGAGTTCATTGCCTAATGTTAAAAATTTATTATTAGCACCATCCTGGTCCATGATAGCTAATTTTTTAATTCTTCTTGTTTTAGGACCTTCCTCTGCAACATAAATAATTCTTGTATCGAAGTATCCTTTTTCACCTGTAAGTCTCTCATAAACTTTGTCAGTTATAATATGCCCAACTCTTCTCCAGTTGCTCGGCACTGTTGTGAAAGCAAGAGCCATCATTTCTTTACCAGCTAAAACATCCCATAATCTGAACTCTACTCTTAATTTATCTTTATCAAAATTTACTTTTCCAGTTATTAGCGCCTGAGCTTTAATTAAATTCCAATCTTCAAAACGAGGCTTTAAGTTAGCAATGTCTGGTGCTTGAAGAAAAGCATCTTTATTTAAAGGATTGAAAAGTCCCGAAGTTTTTAAATTCTTTTCAACGACACTTGAGATTTCTAAACCTATGTTCTCTTTATTAAGTATTTTTTTAAAACTTTCTTTAGATTTCTCATCAATCGATAATGGAGAAACTGCAATTGGCAGAGGATTTAAGTTACCTCGTGTAATATCAACCTCAATTAAAGCAATTGCTTTAATTGGGCAGATTATTAAAAAAAAGAAAAAAAATATTCTAAACATCTTAATATCTTATCCTTCTAACATCTCTCTTGCATCAAAATTTAACTGTAATTCTTTCCACCTTTCATAACCTGTCGTTGGAACTCTTAGAGGTTGACATAACTTAATTGCTCTTAAAGCACTTTCAGCTAAAACTTTATAGAATCCTTGACCTGGTTTATTCATCCTGGCATGATCCAATATTTCTGATTGTGAAACTGTTCCATCGGGATTTAATTGTAATTTAATTCTTACAAGCAGGTTTTCATTATAAGGTAATCCTAATGGTATACTCCAACATCCAAATATTTGTGCTTTGAGCGCATCTTCCTCGCTAAGTGACAAACCCATGTTTTCAAGATTTTTTTGTTGGTCTTGAGTTATTTTGTCAGTTTTATTTATTGTTTCAGCACTTTCCTCTTTAGATTTATCAATAAGAGCAGCTATATTATTTGGATCAAAAAGTTCATCTTTTTCAAACTCTGAAACTTGTTTTACCTCATTATCAACCTTTTCTGGATTTTGTTTATCCTCTTTTACTTTTTCAAGTTTTTCTGGTTTTTCGTCAGGCAGTGGAACTGAGTCTGGTTTAATTTTTTTTACTTTTTTTGGTGGTGCTTGTTCGGATACTAATTTTTTTTCTTTTTCCTTAATCTTATCAATTATTTTTTTTGCTTTCGGAGCAAAGGGAATATTGGTTTTGTCTGTTATTTGAATTAATTCAACAGAAACGATTGGGGGCAGATCAATCGGTTTTTTCGCCAAAAATGGTAAGCTCATTGCAGTAATCATAATTAAAATTAAGTGTAAAACAGAAGATATGAGTAAGCTTCTATTCACCTCTTGTTACCTTTCTTTGTAAGGTTCTGATATGAGTGCTACTTTTGTAAAACCAGACCCAGATAACAGTCCCATTATTTCTAAAACTCTTCCATAATTAATAGTTTTGTCACCTCTTACATAAATTCTCGTATCAGTTCTATTTTTTGAGACCGCTAAAACTTTTGCAATTATTTTATCGTATTCAACTTTAGACTCTTGTATAAAAATCTCCCCTTTTGAGTTAATGGATAAAGTTAAGGGCTCAGTCTCTTCCGGAAGAGAATCAGCCGAACTTTCAGGAAGATCTACTTGTACTCCAACAGTTAATAACGGAGCTGTCACCATAAATATTATTAAAAGAACTAACATTACATCAACAAATGGAGTGACGTTTATTTCACTCATTGGTTCTTTTGACGAACGGTTAAATTTAAAAGCCATCTTAAATTATTGTTAAAAATCTTTTAGAAAAATTCTCTAACTTTTGTGTATATTTTATGGTATCGTTATTAAATTTATTATAAGCTATTACAGCAGGAATGGCTGCCAACAACCCTAAAGCAGTTGCAAACAGAGCTTCAGCAATACCAGGCGCAACAATAGCTAAACTAGTGTTTCTTGATATTGCAATTGATTGGAATGAGTTCATAATACCCCAAACAGTACCAAATAAACCTATAAAAGGAGCAGTTGATCCAACAGTAGCTAGAAAAGTAAAGCCCTTACTAATTTTTGATATTTGTTTTTCAATTCCTGTCTCTAACATCGTCGTCATTCTACTATTAATATCTGTTCTTGATCTTTTTTTTAATAAACTTTGCATTGCTTCTTTAAAAACCAATGCCATTGGATCCTCTGTATTTGATGGAAGATTATTATAAAAAGTTTCAGCAGATTTTGAATTCCAAAATTTTGTTTCAAATTCCTCAGTTGATTGATTTATTTTTTTAAATAATCTAAATTTATCAATTATTACTGCCCAAGAGTAAATTGAACATGCAATCAGTATTATGATTACCGATTTAACTATTATATCTGCCCGTAAAAATAAATTCATTAATGAAAAGTCAGCACTTGATGCAAGACCAACAGCTTGAGTCGAAATATCAGCTTCCATAGGAACTTCTCACACTTAATTGTGTCATGATTTTGTCTTTGAAAATCTCTTGATTAATACTCTTTTTTATAAGTTTCGTGATAAAAACTAGCAATTAATATGGCGTCTGCTTTATTAGAGTCTTTTTTTTTTGATAATTGTGATGAAAAATAAGGAAAAATTTCTATCGCTCTTGTTCTACTTGCATCCTTTTCGGATTTAATAAGATTAAAATATTTTTTCCATTTCGTAGGCCTAACAAAATATAAAGGTAATTGCATAGCTGAACAGATCCCTTTTATTATTCCAAATGACTGGCCAAAATTAAACATACTAGTAACACCCTGGCCAGGCATAGCTGATACTTGTTCAACCACAACCCTAACATCTTGTTTTTGCAATTTATTAATTCTATAAGTTATTTCGTTATAGATCTGTGCTCCATTAACTTGCCTTTTATTTTTTTTCCCCTCGTTCATTGTCGGCATTTCTATAACATCAAGAATTTTACCATCTTCGAAAAAACATATTGAACCAGATATACCAGGGTCTATTCCTATTATAAGCATAATTTATTTAGCAAATTCTAAATTTGAGTAAACATTTTGAACATCATCATCTTCCTCCAGTGTTTCAAAAAAATTAATCAAATCATCAGTTTTGTTTTTAGGCACAATAACTCTATTCAACGGAACCCACTCTATCTCTGTTGATATGAAGTTTTTAATTTTTTTCTCAAGCTCCTTTTTTACATTATAAATTTCGTTTATAGAACAGTGTATCTCATGATAATCTTCATTTGATTGACATTCATCAGCACCAGCATCAATTGCAAGCTCAAAAATTTGTTCATCTGTAACCTCATTTTTATCAATCTTAATTATTCCTAATTGATTAAAATTATGAGAGGCAGAACCTAGAGTTCCAAGACTTCCCCCTGCTTTTTGAAAAATAGTCCTTATTTTCGCAGCCGTACGGTTTTTGTTGTCTGTCAATGCTTCAACAATAACCGCTACTTTTTCAGGGCCAAATCCCTCATACCTAAGACTCTCAAAATTTACCTCATTGATTACATTAGATTTATTGATAGCTCTTTCAATATTATCTTTGGGCATGTTAGCAGATCTAGCAGCTTGAATTGCAGATCTTAATCTTGGGTTTATTGAAGGGTCTTTGTCACCTAGCTTTGCTGCTACAGTTATTTCTTTAGATAATTTAGAGAAAATTTTCGATCTCTGCTTATCTGCTTTACCTTTTTTATGTTTAATACCTGCCCAATGGGAATGTCCTGCCATAAACCAACTATTTTTTTTCCAGGTGACCGCCAAAAATATAGCTTTGAATATTATTTGCGAGTCCAGTTTCTATATTACAATCTACTATCACACCACTTAAAGTAGCCTCACCTTTTGCTGGAAAATGTTTAATAGAGTCTTCTTTCATGAATCTATTTATTGAATTATCTTTGTTCATTCCAATTACAGAGTTGTAATCACCACACATTCCTGCATCTGTTTGATAAGCTGTGCCGTTTATTAAAATTCTAGCATCATTAGTTGGAATATGTGTATGTGTTCCAATTACAAGTGTTGCTTTTCCATCAAAATAATGTCCAATAGCATTTTTCTCACTTGTAATTTCTCCATGAAAATCAACTACTAAAAAATCATAATCTTCCTTAAGCTTATAGTTGTTTAAAAACTTTTTTGCAGTTTGAAATACATCATCGCATTTTTTCATAAATACATTTCCCATTAAATTAAGAACACCAATTTTAAAATTTTTCGAAGTTGTATATATTTCAAAACCATTTCCTGGTGCTGGTTCAAATAGATTCTTTGGACGTAGTAATCTTTTCTCTTTATCAATAAAATTCATTATATCTTTTTGATCCCAAACATGATTACCAGTTGTAATTACATTTACACCACAATTAAAAAAATCCTGACAAATGTCCTTTGTTAAACCAACTCCACTTTGGTCTGAATTTTCTGCGTTCACAATTACAAAATCAATTTTATTAAGTTTTATTTGACTCAATAGATTATTAGTAATCTTTGAACATCCTGAATTTCCAACTACATCTCCTAAAAATAATATTCTCATTTACATCATTTTTTTTTCAGTAACAACATAATCCAATTTCATATCAAATCTGTTAGTTTGTATTTTTTTAACTTTTTGAGAAGAGTAAGCTAAACCAATTGAAATTATTTTTTTTCTTTTTTTTATTTTACTAATATATCTATCGTAAAAGCCCCCACCGTAACCAATTCTATTTAAATCTTTATCAAAAGCAACAAGTGGTACTAACATGATATCTGGATATTTCTTGACATTTGATATTGGCTCTGGAATACCAAATTTATTAACTTGCAATGGATCTTTTGTTGACCAGTGAAAAAAATTCATTTGAGCTTTATTATTAATTTTAGGAAGGGTAATTTTATAATTTTTTTTTTCTAAATCTTTAAAAAGATTTAATGCATTTATTTCATAATTATAAGGATAGTATCCACCTATAATTTTTCCTTTTATTCTCTCTTTTTTTAAAATATTAAGAATAAAGTTTAAATTTAAATTAAATTTTTTTGAACTTGCTAGTTTTCTTATTTTGAATATTTTTTTTCTTATTTGAGATTTATTCACAGAGATTAGCTAAGATAAGTTTTCTAAATTTGCTTTATCAACAAAATTAGAAATTTCATTAGCTGCCTCTTCTATTAGTTTTTCATAATTTTTTTGATTTTCTATAATTTCGGTTTTTAATTTAAAATGATTTTGATTGAGCTCACTAATTTCTTTTTCTTTCTTTTCTTTATATTCATAAATCAAAGACTTTAATTCTCTAAATTTATTAGATAAAATTTTTAACTCATCTTTTTTTTGATCAACCTTTTTTTTTGTCTCATAATATTCATCCATCACCTTTACAGCAGTAATTAATAAAAGCTTATTTTCTCCTAAATTTCCTAAATCGTTTTTTAAACTATTAAATTTTTGATTGATTTGAATTAATAATTCCTCCAAATGTTCTTCTTGACCATCCTCACAAGAAAGTAGAAATTCTTTTCCATTAAATTTAATAGTTACATTTGCCATTTGTCAATTTCATCTAATAAAATATCTGTTTCTTGATTCAATTCATCTATTTTTTCTGAAAATTCTGAATGTTTTTTTTTCTCAATTTTTTCTTGGGCTTGCAAATCATCTAATTTTTTACTTAAGATATCATAGTCTTCAGATAAAATTTTATATTTTTTTTCAAGTTCTTGTTTTTCAATTTCTAATTGATTTTTTTGTGAACTTAAATCATCAATGTTATTTTTTATGTCTGGGCTTTTAAGATTTAAATTTTTTAATTTTGTTAACGCTGAATTAAGTTTTTTTTCTTTTTCAATCAGAGAATTCATATATATATATTTATATTATTAAATAGATTCTTCTTAGTCTAGACAGGATAATTTTTGAGCAAACAATATAAAGAATTAGCTAATTGTATAAGATTTTTGTCCATTGATGCTGTACAAAAAGCTAATTCCGGTCACCCTGGGATGCCAATGGGAATGGCAGATGTTGCAACTGTTCTATTTAAAGAATTTTTAAGTTTCAATCCTAATAACCCTAATTGGATAAATAGAGATAGATTTGTACTTTCAGCGGGTCATGGTTCAATGTTGCTCTACTCTCTACTTTATCTGACTGGATATGAAAGTGTATCTTTAAATGATATAAAAAATTTTAGGCAACTTAATTCAATTTGTGCTGGTCATCCAGAGTACCATCCTAATTCTGGAATTGAAACAACTACAGGACCTTTGGGTCAGGGAATATCTAATGCAGTTGGTTTTGCATTATCAGAAGAAATTTTGAAAAAAAAACTTGGAAAAAAAATTATCAATCATAAAACTTACGTTCTAGCTGGTGACGGTTGTCTGATGGAAGGAATAAGTCATGAGGCGCTAAGCCTGGCTGGACATTTAAAATTAAAAAATCTTATTCTTTTATTTGATAATAATTCTATATCTATTGATGGACCAACTAGTTTGGCGGTTTCTGACAATCATGAAAAAAGATTTAAAAGTTATGGTTGGAATTATTTTAAAATAAATGGTCATAATTACAAAGAAATTTCAAAAGCATTAAAAAAAGCCCAGAAGTCAAGTAGACCTGTAGCAATTTCTTGTAAAACAACAATTGGTTATGGATCTCCAAATAAAGGTGGAAAATCCTCATCACATGGAAGTCCTTTGGGTGAAGATGAGATAAAACTGGTGAGAAAAAAACTCAAATGGAATTATGAGCCTTTTAAATTACCAAATGAATTATTAAATGAATGGAAAAAAATCGGAAAAAATGCTTCTCAAAATGCAAAAAAGCATGAGACTAAGTACAAAAAAATCTTATCAAATTTTAAAAACTTTAAATCATTAAAAAATTTAGTTGAAAAAACAAAAAATGAATATCTAAAAAATTCAAAAACTATAGCAACCAGAAAATCATCTGAAATATTTTTAAATATTATAGCAAAACTTCCGTATATAATTGGTGGTTCAGCTGATTTAGCAGGATCAAATAACACGAAAACTAAAGATCATAAAATTATTAAACCTGGTGATTTTTCAGGAAACTATATTCATTATGGAGTTAGAGAACACGCAATGTGTGGGATAATGAATGGTATTGCTTTGCATAGTAATTTAATTCCTTATGGTGGCACATTTTTAATATTCAGTGACTATTGCAAGCCATCAATAAGATTAGCAGCGATGATGAAGCAAAAAGTTATATATGTATTCACACATGATTCAATTGGATTGGGTGAAGACGGTCCAACACATCAACCAATTGAACAATTAACAAGTTTGAGATCTATTCCAAATTTAAATGTTTTTAGACCCTCAGACACAATTGAAACTTTTGAATGTTGGCAATTAGCGCTTGAAAGTAAAGAGACTCCAAGTGTAATAGCTTTAACTAGACAGGGAGTGAGTCCACTAAGGCTCACTAGTTCATCTAAAAATCAGTGCTCTGCAGGCGCTTATGAAATTTTAAGAACTGGAGAAAATTTAAGTGTTACTATTTTAGCAACTGGATCAGAAACTAGTTTAGCGAGCAATATAGGTCATAAATTAGCCACAGATGGTATTTATTCCAAGATTATATCAATGCCTTGTCATGAATTATTTGATCAACAAAGTGAAGGTTATAAAAATAAAATATTAAAAGAAACAAGCCTTATTGTATCAATAGAGGCATCTGAAACAAATTTTTGGAAAAAATATACTGGGATTAATGGTTTGAACTTTGGGATAAATGAATTTGGAAAAAGTGCACCTTATAAAGAAATTTATAATCACTTCAAATTAGATGAAAAAAGTATTGTTAGAAGAATTAAAGAAAAATTATGAAAATAAAAGTTGGGGTAAATGGATTAGGCAGAATAGGAAGAATGGTTATTCGCTCTATCGTAGAAAACAATATTAAAGATATAGAAATAAAACATATTAACAATAAAACAAATTCCGAGGGTAGTTTTGCTCTCTTAAAATACGACTCAATTCATGGAAGATTTAATGCAGATTTAGGTTTTGATGAAAAACATTTAATCATCAACAAAAATAAAATTACATTTAGTCGAGAAACAGATTTAAATAATATTGATTGGAAAAAATATGGTGTTGACTATGTTTTTGAATGTACTGGTAAGTTTAATACTAAAGATAAATTACAACTTCATTTAAATAATGGGGCAAAGAAAGTTATTGTTTCCGCTCCATGTAAAAATGCAGATAAGACCATTGTTTTTGGAGTTAATGAGTCAGAATTAAAAGAAAATGATAAGATTATTTCTGCAGCGTCATGCACGACAAATTGTCTTGCTCCTGTTGCTCATGTTTTAAATAAAAACTTCGAAATCGAAAGAGGTTTTATGACAACGATCCACGCATTTACTAGTGATCAAAGAATTTTGGATAATTCTCATAAAGATCCAAGGAGGGCTCGTTCTGCTAGCCAATCTATAGTGCCAACTTCGACTGGTGCGTCTAAAGCAATTGGTGAAATTATTCCATCTCTCAAAGGAAAACTAGAGGGTGTTGCGATGAGAGTTCCTACTCCGAACGTTTCATTAGTTGAGCTCGTTTTTTGTACAAAAAAAGATTTAAGTGTTGAAAAAATTAATTCTGCATTCAAAAATTTTAGTAAAAAAAATAAGATACTTGAAATAACTTATGAAAAACTCGTATCTATAGACTTTAATCACAATCCTGCATCATCGATAATAGATGCAAACTTAACTAATGTAATAGGAAAAAACATGGGTAAAATTTCAGCCTGGTATGACAATGAGTGGGGTTTTTCAAATAGAATGTGCGATATAGCAGGTTATCTTCATAAAATTTCTTAATGAATAATATTAAAGATCACAGAAATCTTGACAAAAAAATTGTTTTATTAAGGCTTGATTTAAATGTTCCATTAAAAGATGGGATAATAATTGATGAAACACGAATTAATAAAATATTACCAGTAGTTAAATTTTTAATAGATAATAACTCAAAAATAGTTGTAATTTCTCATGTCGGCCGTCCAAAAGGAAAAGTGGTTAAGAGCCTATCTCTTAAACCTATTTCTGAAAATTTAGAAAAAAAAATAAACAAAAAAGTTAGAGTTATAAATGACAACATTTTAAATTTAAAAAAAGAGAATTTGTTTAACGATTCTAATGAACAAATAATTTTCTTAGAAAATATTAGATTTTATGAGGATGAGGAGAAAAATGACCCTTCTTTTGCAAAACAGTTGGCAAACTTGGGTGATTTATTCGTTAATGACGCGTTTTCCTGTTCGCATAGAGCTCATGCCTCGGTGAGCAAAATCACAGAATTTTTACCTTCTTTTGCTGGATTGCAACTAAGTACAGAAATTAACGCGTTAAAAAAAGTTACAACAGAAATTAAAAAACCAGTTACTTGTATTATTGGAGGGTCGAAAGTTTCAACAAAAATTGGAATAATAAAAAATTTAATACCAAAGTTTGATAATATTGTAATTGTTGGTGGTATGGCCAATAATATTCTTCATTTTAGAGGAAATAAAATTGGAAAATCAATTATAGAAGAAAATTGTGAGAGTATAATTAATGAAATTTTTGAAACTTCAAAAAATCACTCATGTAATATTATCTATCCACAGGATGTTTTGGTTGGAAAAAATATAAATGATATTTCGTGTGTTAAAGAGGTTGATGAAATTTTAAATGATGATTTAATATTAGACATAGGACCAAACACAATTAATACAATTAGAAAAGTAATTGATAAAAGCAAAACAGTTTTATGGAATGGTCCTGCGGGATATTTTGAAAATCCAAATTTTGCAAAGGGAAGTAAAGAAATAGCTAGGGCAATTATCAAAAAAAAAGAGGATAAATCAATTTACTCTGTTGTAGGAGGTGGAGATACTATATCTTTAATAAATCAAATCGACTCAATAAAAGATTTCAACTTTGTTTCAACTGCTGGTGGAGCATTTTTAGAATATCTTGAAGGAAAAGAACTTCCTGGTATAAAAGCTCTCAAATAGGATGTCTGAATTAAATAATATTGCGCTTGAAATTCTCCAGAATGGAAAAGGAATTTTAGCGGCTGATGAGAGCACTGGAACAATGACCAAGAGATTAGAGAGCGTCAATGTTTCATCAACTCCTGAAAATAGATTGTTATTTAGAGAAACATTATTTAGCTCATCATGTATGACTGGGTGTATTGGGGGAGTAATTTTATATGATGAAACAATAAAACAAAAAACCTCAAAAAAAAATAAAATTCCAGAATTAATTTCAGAAATGGGAGCTGCTCCAGGAATAAAGGTTGATACTGGTGCTAAAGTTTTGGCAGGCTCGCCAGATGAAAAAATTACTGAAGGCTTAGATGGGCTTAGAGAAAGACTTAAAGAATATTTCAAACTTGGTGCAAAGTTTACAAAGTGGAGGGGGGTTTACAATATAACAAAAAATTTTCCAAGTAAATTAGCAATACAATCTAATGCACATGCATTAGCGAGATATTCTTCACTAGTTCAGGAATGCAACATGGTTCCAATAGTTGAACCTGAAGTGCTTATGGATGGTGAACATTCTGCAAATGAATGTTATGAAAAAACCTCAGAAGTAATCAAAAAATGTTTTGAAGAACTAATTTTGCATAAGGTTGATTTAACAGGGATTATACTTAAACCTAATATGATCCTAGCGGGAAACAAATCTAAAGATAAAATTTCTAACGAAGATGTAGCAAAATTAACATTAAAGTGTTTAAAAAACTCTGTTCCTTCGGAGGTGCCTGGAATAGCCTTCTTGTCTGGAGGACAAACTGAAATAGAGGCTACAGAAAATTTAAATTTAATAAATAAGCATAATGATACAAATTTTATAATGAGTTATTCTTACGGAAGAGCTTTACAACAAAGTGCTTTAAAATTTTGGTCAAAGGACATTAAAGATATTGAGGGAACTCAAAAAATTTTTAATCATCGGGCAAAAATGAATACCTTAGCCGCACAAGGAAAATGGTCTAAAGATCTTGAAATTTAGTAAAAAGAAATTTGTATATCTGATCTCTCCAGTCAAAATTAATAAATCTTTTTTTAACGATTTAACTCAAGTTTTAAAACAAAAAAAAGTAAGTTTTTTCCAACTTAGACTTAAAAAAGGTAGTTTCAAAAAAAAGTTAATGTTTGGAAGAAAAATAAAAAAAATATGTAAAAAGTTTAAAGTAAAGTTTTTAATTAATGATGATGTTTATCTTGCTAAAAGGTTAGACTCCGATGGCTGTCATTTAGGTCAAAAAGATATGAATATTTTAGATGCAAGAAAAATTATTGGTAACAAAATAATAGGCATTACATGCCATAATTCAATTAGACTTGCAAAAAATGCGATTAAGAATAAAGCTGACTATTTAGCTTTAGGAGCTTTTTATTATTCAAAAACAAAAAAAGTAAAATATAAAGCCTCAACAAATTTTCTTAGAAAAGCCAGAAAGATTACTAAAACTCCTATTGTTGCCATTGGAGGTATCACATCAACAAATTATAAAAAACTTTTATTGAATAAAGCTAACTTTTTAGCTATTTCAGGCTACATTTGGAAAAATAAAAAATTAAAACCAATAGATGCTATAAAAAATTTAAAATGAAAATAAATGCTAGTGAAATAAGAGTTGGAATGCTTTTGGATTACAAAGATGATTTATGGGAAGTACTTAAAACTCAACATGTAAAACCGGGTAAAGGTGGTGCATTTGCTCAAGTTGAAATGAAAAGTGTAAATAAAAACACTAAACTCAATGAACGATTTAGGTCAAGTGAAACAGTTGAAAAAGCGTCATTAGAGGAAACAAGTTATAATTTTTTATATGAGGACGAAAATAATTATTTTTTTATGGAACCTAATACGTTTGAACAGATAGAAATAAAAAAAGATGTTGTGGGTGAAAAAGGAAAGTTTCTGGCTGAAAATTTAAAAGTATTGGTAAGTTTTCATAATGAAAAACCAATTTCAGTCAGTTTACCCAATCAAGTGACTTGTAAGGTTAAATCAACAGATGTTGCCCTAAAAGGTCAAACTGTTTCGTCATCTTATAAACCAGCAACACTAGATAACGGGATTAATATACAAGTTCCACCTTTTATAGAGTCAGATGATGTTGTTGTTATTGATACAAGAAATCTAGAATACATAAAAAAGATATAATTTAGATGAAATCTATATCTGCAAACTTAAATGTGATGATTAAAGCTTGTGAGAAAGCTTCTAAAATTCTAATAAGAGATTTTGGGGAAATCGAAAATTTACAAGTTTCAAAAAAAGGACCAACAGATTTTGTAACTAATTCTGATATTAGAGCTGAAAAAATAATTATTGAAGAATTAAAAAAAGCAAGGCCAAATTATTCATTCATAAGTGAGGAAAAGGGTATTGAAACGAATAAAGATACAAACAATACGTGGATTATAGATCCTATTGATGGGACAATAAATTTCTCACATGGAATACCGCATTTTGCAATTTCAATAGCTTTAAGATCAAAAAATGAAATTATCTCTGGTTTAGTCTTCGATCCAATTAAAAATGAAATGTTTTATGCTGAGAAAGATAATGGTGCTTTTTTTAATAATCAAAGAATAAGAGTTTCTAATAAAAAAGATGTTAATGAATGTCTTTTTGCTATCGGAGGTAAAATTATTAGCGAACCAAAATTTCCGAATAGAAAATCAGGTTGTGCAGCCTTAGATATGGCCTATGTTGCAGCTGGTAGATATGATGGGTATTGCCAAAAAAATATGAAAATTTGGGACATAGCTGCAGGAATTATTCTTATAAAAGAAGCTGGAGGAATAATTAATGATTTAAGCTTGCATGATATTGAAATATCTAAAGTCTTGGCGTCGAGTCCAAATATTGCCTCAAAATTTAAGGGAAATTTAATTAACTTTTAATTGTTTTAAAAGAAACTTTTGTTATAAATCTCCAATGAAAAAAAATATTCATCCAAAGTACCATCAAATAAAAGTGGAAATGACAGATGGCACACAGTTTGATACAAAGTCTACTTGGGGTAATGAGGGAGATGTATTAAAATTAGAAATTGATCCTAAGTCACATTCGGCATGGACTGGTGGAAAACAGAAGTTGATGGACAAAGGTAGAATAAGTAAATTTAATAAAAAATTTCAAAACTTTAAATCAGAAAAAAAATCCTAAATGTCAAATGCGCCTTTAATGCCAATGGCTACTGCTGTATGGCTTGTTGAAAATACAACTTTAACTTTTAAACAAATTGCTAATTTTTGCAAATTACATGAAGTGGAGGTTCAAGGTATTGCTGACGGGGAAGTTGCAAAAGGTATAAAAGCTTATAATCCAATTATATCTGGCCAACTTTCTCGTGAAGAAATTGAACTTTCCTCAAAAGATGAAAACAGACCTTTAGAAATTAAAAGTAGTGATATTGAAATATCTAATTCAGAGAAAAAAATTAAAAAATATATTCCTTTGTCAAAAAGGCAAGATAAACCAGATTCAGCTTTATGGTTAATAAAACAACACAATATTCTCAAAGACTCTCAAATTGCAAGATTAGTTGGAATAACAAAAAATTCAGTTACCTCAATAAGGAATAAAAGTTACTGGAATTATAATAATTTAAATCCTAAAGATCCTGTAGCGCTCAATTTATTTACACAAAAAGATTTGGTTAATGCAATAGAAAAAGCAGAAAGAAGAATTAAAAGAGAAAAAAAAGACAAAGAGAAAAAAGAAAAAATTAAATCAAGTGATTAAAAGTGATAGACATAAATTTATAAAAGTGCTACTTAATCGTCTTTTTGGAGGTTTTTATTAAAATAGAAGTAAAAGATAATAATGTTGAACAAGCTCTAAGAGTTTTGAAGAGAAAACTTCAGAGGGATGGTTTTTTTAAAGTTATAAAATTAAAAAATACCTATGAAAAACCATCAGAAAAAAAAAAAAGAATTCTCCAAGAAAATATTAAACGAGTAAAAAAACTTAACAAACTTAAAAATAGAATTTAAATACCGCGGGGTGGAGCAGTCTGGTAGCTCGTCAGGCTCATAACCTGAAGGTCGGCGGTTCAAATCCGTCCCCCGCAACCAACTCATTTAATCTTAAATTTAGACTTTCTACTATCGATTAAAAACCCTTTTACAGTCTCTACAGTCAACTGGTCAAAAGATTTCCCAAAATTTTGTATTTTATCAATTATTGAGGGAGGGATTGTTATTATATGACAGCCCAATTGTTTTGCTTGAATGTAATTATAAGGTTCTCTCACACTAGCCCATAAAATTTCCACATTTTTAAAACGTTTTGCAATTCTAATACTTCTGATGATCTCGGGAACTGGATCTTTGCCTGTATCACCGGCTCTACCAGCAAAAATAGAAATTATAACTCTAGTTTTTTTATTAATCATTTTTAAAATTTTTGCTGTTTGTTTGGCTGAATAAACAGCTGTTATATTTAATTTTATATTTTTATTATTCAAATTTTTAATTACCTTTCCAGTAAATTGATTTTTTGAATTTACAATAGGCACTTTTACGTAAACATTTTTCCCCCAAGAGTTAATTTCAATACCTTGTTCAATCATTGAATTAAAATTATCAGCAAAAACTTCGAAAGAAATTGATTTTTTTTTACAATTTTTTAAAATTTGTTTTGAATAAACTTTGTAATTTTTTGCTCCAGCTTTTCTCATCAAACTTGGGTTTGTTGTAAACCCTTTGACTATTTTTTTTTTACTGAATTTTTTTATTTGATTTAAATCTGCAATGTCACAGAAAATTTTAATTGTCATTAATTCTATAAGTTTTTGGTTATATCTTCTGTCATTTTTTTTGCATCGGCAAATAACATTAAAGTATTTTCTCGATAAAAAAGATCATTATCTATTCCAGCATATCCTGGTGAGAGACTTCTTTTGACGAATAATACGGATTTACATTTTTCTACATCTAATACTGGCATTCCATAGATTGGGCTCTGTGGATCAGTTTTTGCAACTGGGTTGGTTACATCATTTGCTCCAATTACAAAAGCAACATCTGCATTTGCAAAATCATTATTGATTTCTTCCAATTCAAACACCTCATCATATGGGACATTTGCCTCTGCTAATAAAACGTTCATGTGACCAGGCATTCGACCTGCAACAGGATGAATTGCATAAGAAACTTTGATGTCATTTTTCTTTAAAGTATCAACCATTTCTCTAAGAGCGTGTTGAGCTTGGGCAACTGCCATCCCGTAACCCGGAACAATTATCACTGATGAAGCATTTTTCATTAAGAATGCTGCATCATCTGCATTCCCACTTTTAACTGGCCTCTGTTCTTTTTTAGAGCCAGTGGAAGAGTCATCTGTTGCTCCAAATCCACCTAAAATGACATTAAAGAAGGAACGGTTCATGCCCTTACACATTATATATGATAAAATTGCTCCAGATGATCCAACTAAAGCTCCAGTAATTATTAATGCTGTATTTTCTAATGTAAATCCAATACCTGCAGCTGCCCAACCGGAATAAGAATTAAGCATAGAAATTACTACAGGCATATCTGCTCCACCAATTGGAATGATTAAAAGAAAACCAATTAAAAAAGAGACTATTAATAGTATCCAGAATAAGTTAGATGATTGTGTTGAACATAATAAATAAATTATTACTATTATTGAGATTAAGATAATAGCATTAAGAGGATGTTGACCTTTAAATGTAATTGGTGAGCCAGACATAATCCCCTGTAATTTTAAAAAAGCAATTACTGAACCTGAAAAAGTTATAGCTCCTACTGCAGCTCCAATAGACATTTCGATTAAACTTCCAAGTTTGATATTACCTGGTGAACCAAGATTAAATGCCTCTGGATTTAAAAATGCAGAAATAGCAACAAACACGGCCGCAAGTCCAACTAAGCTATGGAAACCAGCTACCAATTCAGGCATCGCAGTCATAGGTATTTTATAAGCAATAAATGCACCTATTGAGCCTCCTACTAAAATAAACAATAAAACAAAAATAAAACCACTAGAAAAATTACCTATAGATAAGAATGTTACAGTTACAGCAATAATCATTCCTAAAATTCCAAAAAAATTTCCTTGTCTAGATGTTTCTGGGGATGAAAGACCCCTTAGTGCTAAAATAAATAACACACCTGAAACTAAATAAAAAATTGCTGATAGATTGGAAGATATCATTAGTTATTCTTTTTCTTTTTTTTATACATTGCCAACATTCTTTGAGTTACGAGAAATCCTCCAAAAATATTTATTGCCGCTAACGCGATGGCTAAAAAACCAAAAATACTTGAGGTATTAAATATACTGTCTGAATTTCCAGATAATCCCGCAATTATTGCACCCACAATAATTACTGATGATATTGCATTAGTCACGGACATTAATGGAGTGTGTAGTGAAGGAGTTACACTCCAAACGACATAATATCCCACAAAAATTGAAAGGATAAATATGCTTAATCTAAATATTAAAGGATCTATTTCCATTTTTTTACCTTATCAATGTTTTTTCTATTATTTCATCTTCTAAATTAATATTAATCTTTTTATTTTCTTTATCGAACAAATTTTCGATAAAATTAAACATATTTTTTGAATATAAGCTAGAAGCAGAAACAGGGAGCTTATTCAAAATATTTCCTTCTCCCATAATTTTAATTGAATTTTTTTCAACAATTTTATCTACTTCTGTCAATGCTGTATTTCCACCCTGTATAGCTGCTAAATCATAAATAACTGAACCAGCTTGCATATTATAAATCATATTCTCTTTAATTATTACTGGAGCTTTTTTTCCAGGTATTAAAGCAGTACAGATCACAATATCAATTTTTTTTAAGGTTTCCGAAAGTAAATCTTCTTGTTTCTTTTTAAATTCATCTGAAGCTTCTTTTGCATAACCCCCCTCTGTCTCTAAATTTTCTGCTCCTTCGACTGTTAGGAATTTTCCCCCTAAACTTTCGACTTGCTCTTTTGATGCCATTCTAACATCAGTAGCAAAAACTATGCCTCCCATTCTTTTTGCTGTAGCTATTGCCTGAAGTCCAGCGACACCAGCACCTACAACTAAAATCTTTGCCGCTGGAACTGTTCCAGCTGCAGTCATCATCATAGGTATTGCTTTTTCAAAATTAGCAAATGCCTCTATCACAGCTTTATATCCAGCTAGATTGGCTTGTGAAGAAAGAATGTCCATAGACTGTGCTCTTGTAATTCTTGGTAAGAGTTCTAGTGAAAAAACATTTATTTTTTTTTCAACTAGTTTATTCAATTCATCTTTATTATCGTAAGGATTCAAAACACCTATTAATATTTGATTCTCTTTTAATAAAGAACTTTTCTCTTTTGATAATAATCCAAGTTGAACGATAATATTTACATTATTAATAATTTCATTTTCATTTTTAAATATTTTGGCACCTAATTTTTTATATTCTTCATCAAGAATGCCAAGATGAATACCATAATTTTCAGAAAGATAAATTTCAAAACCTAATGATATATATTTTTTGGCAATTTCTGGTGTAATTGCAATCCTTTTTTCTAATTTTTGATTTTCTAAAATAGATCCAATTTTCATTTGATATTTAAAGTAAAAACAATGCCATTAAAACTAAAACTACTATTACAAGAACAGTTCCCCAGAGCACAAATTTAGTAAAATTATTCCAAGTATTTTTATGGTTCTCATTATCCATAAAAATTACTTTTGTCTTGCTTTAAATTTCGGGTTTGTTTTGTTTATAACGTAAACCCTGCCTCTTCTTCTTACTAATTTGGAGTTCAAATCTCTTTTTTTTATAGATTTGAGGGAACTTTTAATTTTCATCTGTTACAAACTTTCTAAATTTTAAGCCTGGCAAAGTCCTACTCTTCCATGTCTTAAGACAAAGTACCATTGGCGCAGAAAGGCTTGACTTCCGAGTTCGGAATGGGATCGGGTATGACCCTTTCGCTATAATCACCAGGCGGGTGGTTTATAAACCCTAATTTTAATTATGTAAAGGCCGTTATTTGTCAATATTTTCTTTAAATGCATCAATATAACTTTTTAAACTAGCTCTACACTCAATATTATAAAGTTTTACATTACCTATCTTTTTTACCACAGAGGACTTATTTCTTTCGCCCAGCCTTTTTTTAATAAATTTTATATTTTTTGAAAACATTTTAGCAACCTGTAGTATTGTATAAGACTTAGTATTAGACAAAGTATAATGTCTATTCATATTTTTTTTCCAAGCGAAGAGGCATCCTTTAATTGTATCATCTATATGTGTGAATTTTCGACTTTGCGATCCAGGTCTCACAACTGTTAATTTTTTTTTGTTTTTCAACTGGTTTTCAAAAATACCAATGACCGTTGCCATTCTTCCTTTTTGAATTTGTCTTTTTCCATAAACATTATAAAAATATAATGCCTCATATTTGAAACCATACCATTTTTTTAAATGCATCAATAAATTTAGATTTTTTGACTTAGTGAATGCATATGGAGAAAGGCCTTGGTCTAATCCATTATTTCCTAAACTTGCTGATGTAGCTGAATAAACTATTTTAATATTATTTTCTAAACAAAAAGAAAAAACTCTTGAAGTACCTGATATATTAGATTGGAAACATTTATTTACATCACTAAAACTCTGATGAATTCTTGCGTATTCACCAAAATGAAAAATAACATCTATATCTTTTTTATATTTGTAAAGTAATTTTTGTACATCATTTGTATCACCTTTGATATATTTTACTCTTTTGTTAGAATTTTGATTTATTTTTTTTCCTGTACTATAGTTATCTAAACTTATTATTTTATGTTTAGTTTTCTTGATGAGATAATCTATTAAATTTGAACCTACAAAACCAGCTCCACCAGTTACTACGATAATTTTTTTTCGCATAATTTTTATGAATCATTATTGATCATATCATCAATTAACTCTTCGATAGATATTTTGGGTTTCCATTTCAAAATTTTATTGGCTTTCTTAAAATCTCCACACAAAGCATCAACTTCTGTTAACCTACAATATTTTTTGTTAATTTTTATTATAACTTTATTATTATCTTTCAAAAAAGCCTTTTCTTTGAGACCTCGTCCTTTCCAATAAATATTTAAACTAAATTTTTTAGCTACCTTATTTACAAAATTTTTTACACTAAGCATTTTTGCAGTTGATATTACAAAATCATCAGGTTTATCATGTTGTAATATTTTCCAAATTCCCTCTACATAATCTTTTGCATGACCCCAATCCCTTTTTGCATAAATATTTCCAAGTTCTAAAATTGAATTACCATCTTTTTTATAATCTTTAAAAAAATCAATTATCTTCTTTGTAACAAATGTTTCACCTCTTCGAGGAGACTCATGATTAAATAATATTCCATTTGATAAAAATAAATTATATGCTTCTCTATAATTTTTGACTAATTGATGTGCGAAAAGTTTTGAGATACCATAAACTGATCTTGGTTTAAATTCAGTTATTTCATTTTGCATTTTTGAAGATGAATTGCCATACATTTCAGATGTTGATGCTTGATAAAACTTTACTTTTAAATTTGAATTTTTAATACTTTCTAATATGTTTAAAACTCCAATGGCGTTAACTTGTGAAGTATAATGAGGTAATTCAAAAGAAACTTGTACATGACTTTGGGCAGCTAGATTATAAATTTCATTTGGTTTAACTTTGTTAATAAGATTTGAAACATTTAATGCGTCTGTGATATCCCCATAATGCAACTTAAATTTTTTGTTATTAAATATATGGTCTATTCTTTTTGTGTTAAAACTTGAGCTTTTTCTTTTAACACCATGAACTATATAATTTTTTTTTAACAAAAATTCTGATAGATATGAGCCATCTTGTCCTGTAACTCCAAATATTAACGCTTTTTTTTTCATTTTTATTATACGTAAATAAATTTAATATATTTTTTTTATATCTGTAAAAGATTTGCAATTAAATAAAAAACTACTTTCCATATAATGTATCATTATTTTCAATATAATCTTGTATAGTGATCTTTAAACCCTCGTTTAGAGGGATTTTAGGTTTCCAACCATATTTTTTAGCTATCTTAACCTCCAAAAGTTTTCTTGGTGTGCCATCTTTTTTTGTCTTATCAAATTTAATTTTTAAATCACAATTAAATTTTTTCATTATGAGTTTTGCATAATCAATAATTTTCATATCTTTTCCAGAACCAATATTAATCAAAAAATCTTTTGTTTTTTTTCCTAAAAAAAATATGCATGCCTCAGCAATATCATCCACAAAAATCATTTCTCTTTTTGCCTCGCCGCTACCCCATAAAGTTATATATTTTTTATTTTTTTTTCTAGCTTCATAAACTTTTCTGATAAGTGCTGGTAGGAAATGAGAATTTAATTTATCATAATTATCTCCTGGTCCATAAGTATTTGAAGGCATTAAACATTTGAAATTTGTTTTATACTGTCTGTTAAAACTTTCACATAATTTTATTCCTGCAATCTTTGCGATTGCGTAGGCTTCGTTAGTTTCCTCTAATTTACTTGTTAATAAATATCTTTCTTTTATCGGTTGTTTAGCTAATTTTGGATAAATACAACTTGATCCTAAAAATATGACATCTTTAACTTTAAATTTATAACAACAATAAATAATGTTATTTTGAATTTGTAAATTGTCATATAAAAAATCTGCAGGAAATTTTTCATTAGCAAAAATACCGCCAACTTTTGCTGCTGAATTAATTACATATTGAGGTCTATTTTTTTTAAAAAAATTTTCTACTTTAATTTGATTTCTTAAATCTAACTGTGTCTTTGTTCTTGTAATTATGTTTTTAAAGCCTAATTCATTTAATTTTTTAACAATAGAACTTCCAACTAAACCTTTGTGACCTGTAACAAAAATCTTAGATTTTTTGTTTATCATATTAAAATAATATATATTATTTTAATTTTTATTGTATTAATTAAATTAATAAACTAAACATAATCTACTATGAATTCTCAAGACACGAATACATCAGCAGCAGTCAAATATTTTAAAAATAATTATATAAAAATGATTATATTTATTTTGATATCTCTTATTTGCACTGGTTTGCTTTCTCATAAATATTATAAAGATAACGAATTATATTTTTCAAAGGTAATAATTAGAATTAATGAAAGTTATAAATGGAATTTAGAGAATTCAGTAAGTCCAGTTTATGATGTTTTATATTTTTTGGAAAACAAAAATATAAAAAATATCAGATTAATTTTAAATCCTAATACTAATAATGCTATAGAAATCGAGATTCCTCATAAATCTGTAGATGATAAAAATAATAAAGATCTTCAAAAATTAATAGAATTTATGGAGGATTACAAAAAAATGCTTTTGGATCGAGTTAATCAAAATACTGAGATACTTATAAAAAACATAAATAAAATCAAATCAGAATCCGAAAATGAAGAAGAAATTAAATCCATTAATATAAATTTAGGAGTCTTATTATCAAAAAAAGAATTTTTTATTGAACTTTTAAATCAAGGAGAAATCTTTGATATAATATACGATGGTAAAATCAATAAAAAAAAGGCAAAACGACAATTGACTAAAAATTTAATCATAGCCCTGATGATATCAATTATTTTAATAATCTTATCTTTATGGATTAAATTATTTATTAGAGAAGTTAAAAAGAATCTATAATTTTTTAAAGTGTTGAAAACAAATTCAAAAATTTCATCAAAAAAAATTGCGATTATAGGTGCTGGTTGGTTTGGTTGTTACATCGCTGTAGATTTAATGAATTGTGGTTACGAAGTAGATATTTTTGAGAAAGAAAAGAAAATATTTAAAGGGGCATCTGGATATAATCAAAATAGACTACATCAAGGCTTTCATTATCCTAGATCTTACAAAACAATAAAAGAATCTCAAAATGGTTATAAAAAATTTGTTAAAACTTTTCCAAAATTATTAAAAAAAATAAAAAAAAATTTATATGTTATTGCTGATGATAAAAAAAATTTAATTGATTTTGATATTTATAAACAAATATTAAAATCTAATAAGTTGAAATTCCAAGTAGAAAAAAAAAATTATGGATTAAAAAAATATTCTGGAATTATTTCATGTAACGAGAAACTAATTGACACAAAAAAAGCAATAGATTTTTTTTCCGATAAAATAAAGAATAATATTAAATTTAATTTTAACGTAAAAAAAATAATAAAAAAAAGAAATAGTTTTTTTATAGATAATTTGCACAAGTATGATTTTGTCATTAATTGTAGTTGGCAAACAAGTTTCCCAAGCAAAAAAATCAATTACACATATGAGGCTTGCTTGTTTTTTTTATATACTTGTAAAGAAATTAGCCACCCAGCTATAACTATAATGGATGGTCCTTTTATCACTTTGTATCCTCAAGATAAAAAAATATTTACTTTATATTCAGTAAAACACACAAGATTAAAAAAATTTAAAAATTTTGATAATTGTTCAAGCTACTTAAAAAAAATTAAACAAAAAAAAATTATTAATAAATATAAATTCAAACATGAGGAACAGATTAAAAGATACTACCCAGATTTTAATAAAAAATTTAAATATTATAAGCCAGTAATTACATATAGAACAATTGTGGATACTGCTAATGCTGAAAGATCATCAAAAGTGCTTTGTAATGGTAAATTTATTAATTTACTTTCAGGAAAAATTGATCATATTTTTGAAAGTTCTGAGGAAGTAAAAAAATGTCTAAAAAAATATTAATTACTGGTTCAAATTCTAAAATAGCCAAATATTTAGTTAAACTTATTCCTAAAAATATAAAAGTAAAAAAAATTAACTCTAAAAATTTTAAGTTAGAAAATTTAGAAGAAATAAAAAAAAACATCAAGTTTTTCAAACAATTTGATACTATTTTTTTCTTTCATTCAGAAATTGGTACAGTGAGATTGAATTTTGATAACCTTGAAAAGATATATAGATCTATATCTATTAATCTTTTATCACAGATATATATTTCAGAGGTTTGTTTAAAAAATCATAAAAATGCTAAAATTTTTTTTTCAGGATCTGAGTCTGGATTGAAAGGATCTTACGATATTATCTATGGTCTTATGAAGTCGTCAGTTCACAAATATGTTGAAGAACGAAAAATTTTATTTCCAAATCAAAAAATTTTGTGCCTTGCACCTTCAACTATCATTGACAGCAACTTCACTAATAAACGAATAGATCAGATTAACGTCAAAAATTCTATTAAATCGAATCCAAAAAACAGGGGATTATATTCAAAAGAGATAGCAGAAATAATATTTGATTTAATGATGAGTAAAAAATTTGATTACCTGACAAATACAGTTATTCAACTCAATGGAGGTAAATTTGCAAGGATGTAAATATTGAAATTCTTAAAGCATATTAAATATTTGAGAATAATTAAAAGTCTTAAAAAAAAATTTGAAGATTTAAATTCAGATTATGTAGATATAAATAAAGTTTATCAAATTGTTTTACCAGAAAAAGAAATTATTTTTGAATATTTTAAAGATTATTTTGATTTTGTTTATAAAACAAATCAAGGCCAAATTTCAACTAATGAAGATTTTGGAAAATTTTTAGACGAAACATTGAGAAGAGAAAAATTGAAAGTTTTAGAATTTGGAACCTGGAATGGGTTAGGATCAACAAAAATAATTTTTGAAAATTCATTATTAGCACACAGTTTAGAGATTAACCCTTTTGTTTATGCAATAGCAAAAAAAAATCTTTTACCTTTAAGTCAAAATAATAAAATTTTTTTAGGAAGGGTTATAAATCTGGATAATGTAAAGATTGACTTAAAAGAAAGTTTTTTGTCTAAAGAATTTAATAAAGAAAGAAATCTCATAGATATGTGGCTAGGTCATTTAGTGCATTTAATTTTTACCCTAGAAAATGAATTAATTATTAACTCTTTAAATGATTATTATGATCTTTTATTAATAGATGGTGGTGGATTGACTACCTTTGATGAATTTCTTAAGATTTATCCAAAAATTAAAAAATATATATTTTTAGATGACACAAATGGAGCGAAGGGGCTAAAAATATTAAAATTTCTCTCTGAAGACAAAAAATATAAACTAATCTTTAAATCTCAAACGAGAAGTGCTTGCGTTTTTGAATTAATAAAATAACTTTTCAACTTTATAAGTAATATTTTTATCACTAAATTTTTTCAATAATTTTTTTCTTGATATCCTCTTTTTTTTGAAATTAAGATTTTGTTTAATTAAACCTGATACTTTCAAAGGGTCATAACTATTGAAAATCACACCATTAGAATCTAATACCTCTTTGTTCGCCCCCCCTGCAGACGAGCTAAAAATTCTATTATTAAAATATTGAGAATGAACAAGTACATTGGAATGTCCCTCATAAATTGAGGATAAAATAAATATTTTACATTTTTTCATATAAACAAATGGATTCGGCTTAAATCCTAATAATTTTACTTTTTTTGTAAGATTTAGTCTATGTATTTGCCTTTGTAATTTTGATCTATCTCTTCCATCACCCAAAATGTAAAGTTTATAATTTTCAAATTTTTTAATTAAAGTAATATTTTTAAAAAGTTTAATTAAAAAAGAAAAGTTTTTCTGTGGATGTAATCTTCCTATACTTAAAAAATAATCATTATCTAATAATTTTTTCTCTTTTTTGGTAAGAGTTTTATTTGACAATTTTTCTATTTCATCAAAATCATAAGGGTTGGATATCTTATGAATTAAATTTGGCTTTACGTCATAATTTTTTATAAGATCATTTTTAATTACATTTGTCGGTGCAATAATTGCATCAGCTTTTTTATAAACTTTTTTTGCCAAAAAATTTAAAAATTTAGATTTTAATGATTTATCATAAAGAAATTTTATAGAAATTGTATTTGACTCTCTGATTATAACTTTAAGATGTGGTAAAAAATATATTTTCAAAAAAATTGATATTACATTTGTATGAAGCATCGATGTTAAAAGAATTTGAGTTTGTGAATTTTTTATAAATTTATATAATTTAAACAATGAAAAAATGACCCTTTCTTTATTCAAAAAAAATAATCTTTCCTTATTTAAAATTTTACTTTCGTAATGACCACCACTTTGACAAATAAGTAAATTAACATTATATCTTTTTAAAAAGGTTAACTTGTTAAAAAGAACAGATAACATATACTCGGTTCCACCACCACTTAATGAAAAATTGAAGATAGTTATTTTTAATTTTTTATATTCTTTAATTATATTTAAAGCTCGTATATCCCAAGTAAATTTTAATAAAAAACTTTTATAAGCATTATGAGAAATCTTGCTAACTAAATCTTTATCATTATTTAGTCTCTCAATTGCACTTATCCATTCTTGAAAATTGTCAGGGTCACATAAGATCGCATCATGATTGTGTGTTAAAATTTCTTTTATAGATTTTAAATCACTTGTAATTATTGGTTTTTTTGAAGACATATATTCAAATAGTTTTAATGGCGACATCCATTTAGAGGTTTCAAGTGTTTTATTTTTCTTTGTTTCCTGAAATATTGATCCGTGTACATAAACTTTTTTTTGGTAAGGTGCTATAAGATAGTCAAATTTCTTTCTTAAGATATTACATTCTGATTGATCTCTAAAACCTAAAAAAAAAATATTTTTACTCTTAACCTGTCTTTTCCACGTCTCAAGGTGTGCCTTATTTCCACCAACAATATAAAAATTGTTGAAAGGAAGGTTTTGTGCAAGTTTTATAATCAAATCTATTCCCCTACCTTGATATAAATGGCCTAAGTATCCGACAGAATTCTTTCTAATAAAAAACTTTTTGATTTTTTTTTTATCAATATATAGTTTGTCGGAAGCGTCTGGACATACTTCTATTTTTAAGCTTTTATTTAAACTATAATTATTAATGAAGTAATTTTTTAAAGCATTATTAATAACAATAAATTTTTTAACTTTATTTTTTTTGAGTAGATCCTTAAGAAAAAAAATTGTTTTTTTTGAAGGCGGCGAATGAATTTCTAAAATTGTTCTTATACCAAAAAATCCTAGAAACCATGATAGATGTATACTTCTACTATATATCAAATCATAATTCTTTTTAAGTAGACAAAAAATAATGTAAAATAGTGTTTGTATTTCCCTGAAAAGCCAAAAATTAAATACGCTCAGTCTTAAAATATTGAAATTTTTTTCAACCAAATAAAAATTATAAACATTTTTTATATCGAGATTGTTTGAAGATGAATTTAAGCAAAATAAATCAACTTCTGTATTTTTAATTTTTGACAAAGAACAACACATTTTCATAACATGAATACTATTTGCAGATTCTGATGGTATTTCAGATTGTGAAATATATAGAATTTTCATTTATTTATGATCATTTGGTCAAATCTTTTTATAAAATTTTTTTCACCAATTAAGTTAGTTATTAAAGTTTTATTATTATCAAAATTTTTATCAAATTTTTTTTTATTTTTAATGAGTTTCAACATAAACTTATCAAGAGATTTTTGATTATTATCTTGAAATATATATCCATTAAAGCCTTTCTTAATATAATTTTTTGTACCACAAGATTTACTACATAATACTATGCAGCCGTGTCCCAAAGCCTCGATTATTGTTATTGGTGCTAAATCACCATGTGTAGGTAAAATAAAAAAATCATTTTTTTTATAGAAATCCGAAATTTTTTTATGATTAACGTTTATAAATATTTTAACATTTTTTTTTAATTTATATTTAACAATTAAACTTTTAATTCTAGAATACTCGTTTTTTTGCTCTAAATTTGAAACCTCACCAATTATAGTTGCTTTAATATTAAATTTACTATCTAAATTTTTGATAGATTTCAAAAACATTTCATGATTTTTTTTTTTAACAAATTTACCAATCATTAAAAAATTGTAAATCTTTGAAATTTTTTTTTTATTTTTGAATGAAATTTTTGATACAAAAGGTATGAAAAATACTTTCTTAAAATATAATTTTTTTACATGTTTAATAATTGGTGAATATATTTTTATTTTCAAAATACAGTTTATCAAGAAAAATTGAATGAACTTTAAAGATAAATTAAATTTATATAAATTTTTTTCGTTTGATTGATTATAAAAAATCAATCCAAACTTATGAAATAATCGTAAATAAATTAGATAAATTGAGAATAATTTATTATATGGTCTTATAATTATTGTATCTGGTTTAAATCTATTAATTAGTTTTCTGAAGGTGTTAAAATTTGGTAAGTAATATCTATTCAATTTGACATTAAAAACAGAATTTATAAACTTAGTTATTACATTTTCTTTTAAAAACTCTGGTTTAGTGTCTTCATAATTTTCTGTGAAACCAAAATTATAAACTAACAATTTTACTTTGTGTCCTTGGTTTTTTAATGCCTTTATCGAACCAACATAATTTGTATGAAATCTAGGTAAAATAATTAAAATTTTCACTTTCTTAAAATACCTAAATATTTTTTTTTATATTGAATTACAAACGGTTTTTTTTTCTTTTTTTTACTAAAATGAAAAAAAGCTAAATTGTCAGAAACATCATCTGATAGCAAAACTCCATTTTTATTTAAACTTTCCCAAATTTGAGAATAAATCATCATTCTACCTTGATAGCTCTTATCACTATCATAATGACAAAAATCATATTTCTGATTATTAATTTTATTAATATAATTTACTTGTGGGCCTATCATAAGAGTCCAATTCGGAAATTTCTCTTTTTCGATTAAACTACCAATAGATTTTTTTGCATTATTAAAATAATAAGGCATATCTATTGAAATCAAATCGCCAAACTTATTTTTCTTACATCCTAATAAAATAGATAAAGTGGACCAACCATTTGCAACACCAAATTCAACAATTTTTCTTGGTTTTAAAATCATTATTAAGTTATAGATTAAAGTAATATCTGAACCGCCACCTAATTTTTGGTTTATTTTTCTAAATTGAATTTGAGGTAATTTTTTAATTTTATAATTTTTACTTTTTGAAAAAAAAAAATATACTTCTTTATTTCTAACTAAAAAATTTTTACATAAATTTTCAGCTTCTTCTGATGAAAATCTTTCATAAAATTTAATCTTACCATTTAAAGTTTTATTAAAGAAAAAAATAAGTGAATAAATCAAATGTAAAAAATATCCTTGTTTGATCATCCAAAAAACAATTTTAAATTTATTTAGCATCTGAGGATCTAAATTTACTCAATGAAAAAATAATAACCAAATAAAAAAACATTTGTATGAGAATAAATAAAAAATATTTCTTCGTAAAAATAGCAAAAATTATTGGTATCAAATAAATTAAAAAAAGTATAATTATGGTTTTATTGTAACTAAACCGTTTTAATAATAAATGATGGATATGGTTTTTGTCAGATAAAAAAGGGCTTTGACCAGAGAAAATTCTTAGAATGAACAATCTAAGTAAGTCAACTACTGGCATTAAAAGCAATAAACAAGTTTCGTCAGCATATGTAATGCTATTCTGATTATAGAACTTTATTACTGAGTACGAAATTATAAATGATAAAAGTAGAGAGCCATTATCACCTAAAAATAACTTATTTTGTAGGTTTAATATTGAAAAAAATATTAAACTTATAATTAATGTGATACTAAAATAATCAAAAGTTTTAGATAGAAAAAATAAATAACTCATTATAATGATTGATATCGCTGAAACTTGCAAATTTGACCCGTCATACATATTAAAAGCATTCATAAAAACAATAATACAAAATATAGTAAAAAATTTTGAATAATCTGAAATATCATAGATACTATCAGTGAAAGAAAATCTTAAACTTTGAATTGCTAAATCTCTATCAGCTAAAATCAAAAATAATATTATCAAAATAAATAAAGTTAATTTTATATTTGGTTTAATTCCATATTTATCATCATATATCCCAATAAAAAAAATAACTAAAAATGATATAAAAAAAAAAAATAAGTTGGTCGCTTCATTTTGAAAATATTGAAAAGGAAAAAGATTTTCTGAGCTATAAAAATCATAAATTAGTAATAAACTCAAATTTATGAATATATAAAAGCCACCAATGCATGAAACTTTTTTTTTATGTATTTTCCTATGAAAATCTGGATGGTCAAATAATTGGAAGTATTCAGATATGTTTTTGTTTTTAATAAAAATTAAACTATTTATTAAAATTAGAAATATAATATATTTTAAATCAATCATTCAAATATTTTTGTCTTAAATAAATATAATTAACTAAATTTAAAACAAATACTATACTTAACCAATTATTAAAAAAATTTCCAGATGGTATTAAAGGAAAGATATTAATTATCAATCCAGTTAATGAAATAGCTAGATATAATTTAGATTTTTCATCTCTTTTAAATTTTAAGATTTTTATAAAATCTTTTCCTATTAAAAGATGAAAACAGATTAAAAAAATGAAACCAATTGTGCCTAATTCTGATAAAAATTGCATTAGTATATTATGGGGATGTGTTGAACAAGATATATTGGACACTTTATATTCAGTCTTTTTACACAAGTATCTAAAACTTTTTGTTCCACCTCCTATTACCGGATTATTTTTAAATATTTTATATGCAGATTTATAATGATCTTGATAGTGTTTGCTGAAAATATTTACATCTAAATTGTTATTACTATCAAAAATTGATAAACTATTTAATTTAAAATTTCCTGTGGTCTTAATTCCTGTGGTCTTAATAAGTCCAAAACCATCTACAACATTGAGATAATATCTTTTATAATAATCGCTATTTAAATTTATCAATGATACAAAAATAATCATAAAAAGAGCAAAAATATAAAGTAAATATAGTCTCAATTTTTCTAACGATACAAAAAAAATAAAAATACTTAATAAAAGTAAAAATAATGCAGTCCTTTCTCCAGATAGAATGATAACTAAAACTATGCCTAAAAGATAAATAAATTTAAAAAATACTTTATGATTTAACTCATAAACAAAAATCAAAAAAAAGGGTAACAATCTTGTAATGTAGCTCCCCAAAATTAATTCATCTCCAAAAAAACTGCTAACTCTACTTTCAGTTACTATAGGCATTCCAATAATATTGTATCCTAAAATAAATTGAATCATTGCATCTAATATTAAAACAATAAAGATAAAGAAAAAATTCCTTAAAACTAAATTATAGAGGTCAAGTTTTTTGATAAAGTATAAAATAGATAAAAAATAAAAATAGAACCTAAAGTAAAATATTGTTTTTCTAAAGAAAAGTTCATTTTCTAAAAATATAGAATTTAATGATACATATAAGAAATAAGAAACCAAAAAATAACCTAAAAAGGAAAAATTTAAAAAAATTGAATTTAATAAATTCTCATTTCTTACATCATAAAAATAAAAGATTATTAATAAAATCAGAAAAACTTCAGTTATAAATATACTAAAGACTAAACTAAAAGGTATTAGAGTTATAAGATACTTGATTATAGTATCTTTTTTTAATAAGAACATTGTTTAAATAGTTAAAAATTTTTTTTGATTAAACACATTTTTAACATCAAAAATTTTTCCTTTTTCTTTATCATTTAACAATGAATATAGGTATTCTATTTTGAATTTTTTTATATCATCATGCGCTACAGTAATTAAAATAGCATCATAATGTTTTTTTTTTGGCTTTTTTATAATATTCAATCTATGTTCTTTCTTAAATTCTTTAATAGACACATTTTTATCATATACATCTAAATTATGGCCATTTTTACTTATTTCCTTGGCTAAAACAATAGACCTAGAATTTCTAAAATCATTTACATTTTCTTTAAATGTGAGTCCAATTATAAGAAACTTATACTTTTTTTTTTTTAAATTTTTATTTAAGCTTTTATATAATTTTTTTAATATAAAATTATGCATATTATCATTTAATCTTCTTCCTGCTAAAGTTAGAACTGATTCATAACCAATTTTATTTGCTTTATAAGTTAGATAATATGGATCAACTCCTATACAGTGACCTCCGACTAAACCTGGTGAAAAATCTAAAAAATTCCATTTTGTTTTTGCTGCACTAAGAACATCATAAGTATTTATATTCATTTTTGAAAAAATTTGAGCAAATTCATTAATTAATGCAATGTTTATATCTCTTTGAGTATTCTCTATTACTTTAGCACTTTCAGCTATTTTAATAGACTGAGCTTTGTGAGTACCTGCTAAACAAATTCTTTTATAAATTGAGTCAATGAATTTAGCAGAAGCATTCGTTGATCCTGAAGTTATTTTAACGATATCTTTAATACCATGTTTTAAATCACCTGGATTAATTCTTTCTGGCGAATAACCATAATAAAACCCATCTATATTTTTATTTTTATTCTTATTATTTATACCAATAAGTTTAGTCTCATTTTCAATAATTTTAATACAAATATCCTCAGTCACCCCAGGGTAGAAAGTGGACTCATAAATAACGTAATCATTTTTTTTTAAATACTTACAAATTATTTTTGTTGCTGAAACTACAGCTGATAGGTCAGGTAGTTTATTTTTGGTTATTGGTGTCGGGACTGTGACAATAAAAAAATTACAATCTTTTAGAATATCACTCTTATAGTCTATATTTTTATTTGATATTTTTTTTAAATCTTTTTTTTTATATTGATTTGTATAATCAATTTTTTTTTTTAATAGATCAATTTTTTGTTTTGAAAGATCAAAACCTTTTACTTCAAATTTTTTTGAAAATTCTAAAAAAAGTGGTAAACCGACGTATCCTAATCCAATAATTCCTATTAGTGGTTTATTTATCATCTAAAAATTTTATATAATTTTCAATTATTTTTGAAACATTAAATCTTTTAGCAATGTTATTTGACTTTATAGACATATATATTTTCTTATTTTTTTTTAGCAATATAAATTTCATTATATTTTTTGTTAATTGGTCATTTTTTGACATTTTGTAAACAAATGCGTTTATATTATTTTTTGCAATTCTTAAACAGCCTGGCACATTAGTTGTAATTAATGGTCTTCCTATTGCGGCTGACTCTAAAAGAGACCTTGGAAACCCCTCGTTATAATTTGTTGGTAAAACAACACAATTTGAATAATTGATTAATTTTTTTATGTTCTGAACGTTGTAATATATTTTAGTTTTAGATTTTTTTGCTTCATTTTCCAAAATATTTATGGGTATTTGGTCTGACACCGATTTATCTATAATGCCTGCTATAAAAAATGAACTTTTATTTTTATATTTTTTTGTAATTTCCTCAGCTGATTTAAGGTAATTCATTACACCTTTGGAATATAGCAATCTTGAAATTAAAAGAAATTTGATTTTTTTAGAAAATTTATTTTCTTTATATTTAAAAAATTTCAGATCAATCCCTGTTCCATTGATTAGTTTTGTTTTTTTTTTATTTATATAACTTTTTTCAATAAAAAAATTGAGATCACTTGAATTCACGAAATAAAATAAATTTACTTTTTTTTGCGATAATTTTATCAGATAACTAATAATACATCTTTTTAGAAAATTAACTTCAAATGTAGCTCCTAATCCATCCAATGTATTAAGTGTTTTTATTTTTAAAATTCTGGAAACAAGACTTCCATAAATTATTGGTTTAATTGTAAAATTGAACAAATAATCCGGACTTATTTTTTTAATTTTTCGATAAATTTTTAACAGGCAACTAATTTCATTGAAAAAATCTACTCCCCTTCTATCAATTGATATTTCGTAAAAAATACAACCTAATTTAGTCAATTTTTTTGAGGTTTGGTCTCTATTAGATAAAATATAAACTTTAAAGTTTTTTTTGATAAGTTTTTGGATTAAGTTAACTCTAAAATTATATAAGCTCCAACATGTATTAGAAAAAAGAATTATCTTTTTCATTTTATTTTAACAACAGTATTGACCTATCATGTATTTATAGGGATTAATTTTATCGCTTGGTAAATCAAGCATTTCAAAAGGCACATAATACTTTGATTGATTTGAAAAATTTGTCCATAAAAAAAGATGTGTGAAAAGAATAAAAACTAAAAAATATTTGATCTTTTTTTTGTATGATTGAGTTAAAATTTCAGAGAGATTTCCAATAATTATAAATGCAAAAGGAAGAAAATAAGTAGAAATTCTATCAGCTATTGTTGAAAAAAAAAACGAGAAAGGTACTAATAATACTAAAAAATTTGCACTTATATATAAATATCTATAATCAGCTCTTTTTTTAAAAAAAGATTTTTTTGAAAAAAAAATCATTGCGCAAACTGAAAATGCTAAAACACGATAATATGCCCCTTTTGAAGTTTCCATCTTGTAAACATCTAGATAATATTTTAAATCATTAACAGAAAAAATATAAAAATAGATTGCAACTATACCTATTAATAAAACTAAGTAGAAATAAATATTAAGATAAAACCATTTTCCTTTTGGTCTTAAAAAAATTAAAAAACCATATAAAATTGAAAACTTATGGCTCAAAACTGCTAAAATAAAAAATAATAAAGATAAAATAATTTTTTCGTTTCTCCAAAAATTTATGAAAAATAATAGAAATGCAATACTTAGCCCCTGTCTAATATATCCCATTCCTAAAATAAAATAATGGTAAGACAAAAATATTAATATAATTAATAAATAATCTTTTTCTTTGCCGGCAAAAAATAAAATGGACCAAATTAGTATTGTACCAACTATCATACCTATATAGTTATATGACAGCTCTGATGAGATGATTAAATTTACTATAAATTCATATACAAGATCTAGTGATTGAGTTCTAAATACAAAATTTTCCTCATAATATTCTTTTACATAAATATAATCTAAAAAATAACTACCATAATCAGAACCTATAGTTCCTTTTAAACCAATCATTAAAGTCAAAATAAAAAAAATTAAAGATGAAATTTGAAATTTATATCTCTGTGTCAAAGACCGTTGGTTAAAAACAACATCGGTAAAATAAATCACAGTAACAAATAAAAATACTAATAAAAATATATTAAAGACTTCCATTATTTAATCCAAACTCGATTATATTTATTTATCATACGCTCGAGGGAAAAAAAATTGACTATTCTTTTTCTCGAAAAATTTTTTTTTGCAATCCAATTTGATTTATTCAAAATAAAATTGTTATAAGCAAGATCAATTTTTTTGTTTAGGTCAATCCAGCTTCTCTTTTTATAAAGATAACCATTTTTTCCAATTATTCTTCTTGAATCCCCAACATCAGCTACAATGCAAGGTATTCTAGTTAACATTTTTTCTGCTATCACATTCGGAAATCCCTCATTTCCTTTGCTCGCAAAAATTCCAATATCAATAACATTTAATATTTCATTAATAGAATTTGACTCGTCTAAAAGTATTATGTGATTGTATAAACCATATTTACTTATTTCTTTTTGAAGCTCTTTATTTTTTTTGTTTATATTTTCTCCAATTAATAATAATTTCAAAGAATAAGATTTTCTAGTTTTTTTTTTAAAAAAACTAAAAGCTTTAAATAATGTTTCAAAATCTTTTTGATCACTCCACCTAGCAGCAAATCCAAATACAATACTTTGACTTTTAATTTTTATCTTAGATTTCCAATATTTCGCAAGGTTTAACGAATATTTGAATTTTGCTTTATCAAAGCCATTGTCAATTAATAAAATTTTTTTACCACAATATCCTATATGGTTGTGGGTTACTGTCGAATTGTTGGAACATGAAATTATTTTATAGGGAATTAAATATGACAAAAATGAGGAAAATTTTGCAAGAAATATAGTAAATTTATTTGACCATTGAATATTTAAATCTGAGTTTCTTAAATTCCAAAAAATTTTTTTTTTTCCTATTACTTTTGCTGCAAGCCCTCCAAATACATCTCCATGATACATCCAACATTGAACAATATTTGGATTAATTTTTTTTATTAAAAAAACAAGTTTAAAAAAATAGAATATTAAACTTAAATTTTTTTTTATATTTAGACAGTGAATGTAAATATTATTTTTTTTTAATAAATGACCATAAAATCCCTCATTTGTAAGAGAAATTACAAAATGCTCGTTATTTTTGTCTCCTAATATAAGTCTATACAGAACTCCTTCTGCGCCACCACTTTTTAACCCGCTTATTATGTGTAAAACTTTCAATTTTCTATTTTAAAACTAAGTTTTTTTTTAAAATCTTTATTATCTCATTATTAAAATTTTTTTTTTCTTTCCATCCTAATAGTTTTATTTTTTTATCAGAAATATTATAAATAAAATCATTAAATGGTCTGTCTTTTATAAATCTCGAAAATTTATTAACCTTTTTATTAGAAATTTTTGATAGTTTTTTTATTAAATCAATTATCTTTATTCTAAAATTACCTTTAACATTAAATATCTCTCCATTTTTAGATTTGAAAGTGATAAGATGAACTGCTGATGCAAAATCATCGACGTGAAGAAAATTTCTAAAATTCCCTCCTTTTCCATGAATTCTCAGTTTTTTTCCATTATTAATTGCATTTATTGTAGCGGGTATAATTTTTTCAACATATTGGTAGTCTCCATATAAATTATTAGCTCTTATAATACTGATCGGCATTTTATAACATTTAAAATATGTTTGAGAAATTATATCAGCACTAGTCTTGCTAGCTGAGTATGGATTTGTAGGTTCAAGAATTGATTTTTCATTCTTTATACTATTTGTAGTTTCTCCATAAACCTCATCGGTACTAATAATTGTTATTTTTTTGTTTTTTCTTAACCTACAGGCTTCCAAAAGTGTATGGGTCCCTAGAGAGTTCGTTTTTGTAAATATTAATGATGTTAAAAAAGAGTTATCTACATGTGACTCTGCTGCAAAATGAATTACATATGATTTTACAGGAATTGATTTTAATAATTTTTTATAATCACAAACATCACCTTTAATAAGTTTGTCTTTGCCTCTCTTATATTTTTTGAAAAAACTTAAATCTGATGCATATGTACACTTATCATAAACAATAATTTTGTCCCAATTGTTTTTAAAGTTTTTGTAGTAATGTTTTCCTGCAAAACCCAGTCCACCTGTTAAGAAAAGTATTTTTTGCATTTTTTTAATTGTAATTTTGTTTCATTATGAAAATTATAATTTGATAAATCTATCAGTTTTTTAATTTTTTTTATACATAATGTTTGTGACTTTATTTTTTTTTTCTCAATTATTTTTTTTGAAGAAATTAATTTTTCCCCAAAATAAAATTTTATAATATCTTTAATTTTGTAACCCTTTTGAGAACCAACATTAAATGTTCCGAATATCTCTTTTTTTTCAATCTTTTTTATTATAGTAATCAAACTTTTTATGCTTAAAAAGTCTCTTATGCTATTAGTGCTAATATCAAATTCAATTTTTTGTTTTTTGAAAAAGTTATTATGCATCAAACCAAGAAAAGTGTTTTTATTTTGATTTTTAATTTCAAAAATATTTGAAAGCCTTAAAATCAAAATTTTTTCAATTTCTTTTTTAAATATTCTTTCAACCCCAAGTTTGTTGTCAGCATAAAAACTTTGGGGACAAGGATGAATTTTTTCATCACAATTAATAAGATTTGGATATACTTTAGAAGTTGAAAAAAAAATTAATCTTTGACTTGAAATTCTTTTTAATATTTTTTTTTCAAATAAAAAATTTTTTATTTTTTTTTTTTTATAAATTACAGGTGAGCTCAATAAAAAGATATTTTTAAAATTATTAAAATCAATTTTATCAACTTCTTTATGAGATATATATTTACCACGAATTGATTGATAAATTGATTTACAAATAAAGCTATTTTTTCCAATAAACAAATTATTTATCATTTAATTTTTTTAAAAATTTTAATAATTTTTTATTTAAAAAGTTGTGTGTATAATTTTTTTTCCAATCTTGATAAAATCTATATCCTATTTCTTTAGATTTTTTTTTATTTTCAATAAGATATTTCAAATTCTCATACCAATCAATTGTATCATAGGCTAGATAACCATTAATGCCATTATTTATAAAGTTTGAAGAAGAGAATGTATAATCTGATATTGTTGGAATTTTTAATTGAGCAAAAACTAAATGACGTCCTAGATTAGTAGTCTCTTTAAAAAAGATTGAAAAAAAATATTTTTTTTTAAATAAGTATTCAGAGAAATAATAACTTAAGTTTTTTTTAATTTTTTTGTCTTTTGAAGGAATTAATTGAGGAACAATGCCTATATCTGTGTTCCGCAAATATTCATCATAACAATTAAGATGATACTGTTTATGTGTTATTTTGAAATGAGCTTGTTTAGTTTTAAAAATGTTTATTTTGCCCTTTCTTTTATAATCATATATTAAAATTAACTCGATTGGATGTTCGGTTGCTAATTTCTTAAAAGCATTTGTAATTCGAGGGTACATATTGGTTAAATGTTCGCGATTACCATGATAAGAAATGACAGTTTTATTTTTATTTTTTTTCTTCTTCTTTAAATTTATTGATGGATAAACTGGATAAATTAAAGTTGGTAAATTTGTAAAACTAAAAAAAATTTTTTCTTCAATACCATTTGCTATAATGAAATCGTATTTTCGAAAATCATCATAATTTCCAGCGCGGGGGTCTACAATGCCATATAAAACACCCTTTTTTTTTATAAAATTGGAATTTTTTGTACCACTCATAAATAAAACAACATCATAATCTTTCTCCAAAATTTTTTGTTCAAATTTTTTAGCAGTAAAATTTATTTTTTTATTTTCTTTAACTAATTTTGTCAGTGATTCTTTATAGAATTGAAATGATGGTGAGTCTGTTTTGCTACAACTTAATAATATTTTCATTTTACCTTTAAATTGTTTAAATTGAGAATTGAATCACACACTCTTAAATTTTTTTTTTTGTGTGTGATTAGTATGATTGTTTTATCTTTTATTTTAGAGATTAAGTTAATAATATTTGCCTCTGATTTGGAGTCTAGCGAGCTTGTAATTTCATCAAATATAAGTAAGTCTGTCTCGTGATAAAGAGCTCTAGCTATTCCTATTCTTTGTTTTTGACCTCCTGAGATTTTAGAGCCCCTTTCGCCCACTCTTGATTTTAGTCCTTTTGGAAATTTCTTAATCACATCTATTAAATCAGCTTGTCTAATTACTTTATTTAAAAGTTTATAATTAATCTTATTATTTCCAGGTATGCATATATTATTAATTAATGTATCATCAAACATAAAAACTTCCTGTGGCACGTGAGACATTTTCAATTCATCAATATTAGTTATCTTTTTCCCATTTTTGTCAGTTAAAATAATTGATCCTTTTTTTGGTTTCAATAAACCTAAAAAAATATTTATCAAAGTAGTTTTACCTGATCCACTGTCTCCAATAATCCCAAATGTCTGATTTTTTTTTAATTTAATTGATAGGTTTTTAAAAATGTTTTTTTTATCATATTTAAAAAATAATTTATCAATATGAATGTTTTCGAAGTCTATTTTTTTTCTATTTTTTTGCTTTTTTTCCTTTTTTTGTAAAGATTCGTATAATTTATAAAATGATTTAAGAACTGGAGACATAAAACTCATTACATTTATTGCAACAACAATTCTAGTCATAGCTGGCATAATCCTAAATGCTGCTATAGCAAACACTGCCATAACTTTTATAATTTCATTTTTAAAATTTGTATCGTCTACAGGTAATAAAAGTGAGATGATTATTATACCGAAGATTAAAAACAATTCTAATGCATTTCTTGGAACATGGGCAATAAATGAATTTTTAGTATTAGCCTCTGATGATTTTTTTATATTAAAATCAAATTTATCAGAAAAAATTTTAGATTTATTAACAATTGCAAGTTCCTTTATTCCTGAAAATATTTGAGTTAACAAAAAGATTGAATTTTTATCATGTTTTTGTCTAATTAAACTTAACTTTGCTACATATTTTTTTAACCATTTAAAGATAAAGAAAGAAGGCAATAAGATTAGAAACAGAATAATTGTAATAAAGGGTTTATAAATTAAAAAAAATGTGATTATTCCTAATAAGACTGTGAATTCTGTTATAAAAATTAATAAACTGTTGCATCCCTGAGCTATGATATTAATTTCTTGTGTTAGGTTGTGGATTATTTTTGATGAATTATTTGATATGTGAAAACTAAATGGTTGATTTATATAAAGTTGATTTATCCTAATAGCTAAATGACTTCTAATATTATAAGCAAATAAAGAATTTCTCCAACCAAAAAATAAACTTACAATAACTTTTGTAAGATAAATGGCCCCAAAAAAAATCAGAAAGTAAATTATTAAAATTTTTAAATCTAGGTTCCTAAAAGTTACAAATATAAATCTAGCAAAATCAGTTTTCATAAACGGGTTAGACTCTGATATATCTTCCTCAATCAAAAAACCGATAGCTGGCAAAATTAATGCCAACGAGAAAATCTCGAACAACATAACTGTAAAAGATCCGAATATGTTAATACAGAAATCTGTTTTTAGCTTTTTATTAATTAAATTAAAGAAAATCCTAAAATTACTAAACATTTACTTAAATTTTTTGTAATGATCTAAAAACCATTCACAAAAGCTTTTAACACCTAATTCAATACTTGTTGATGGTTTGTATTTTATTTTTTTTATTAATTTGTATACATTTGCGTGTGTATTTTTAATATCTCCTTTTTGAAAACTAACATATTTTTTAATTGCTTTTTTACCTAAACCCTTCTCAATTAAATTTATATAATACATTAATTTTGTAGGTTTATTATTGCCAATATTATAAATTTCAAAAGGCGCAGAGCTGCTTGATGGGTTTGATGTATTTATGGTTTTGTTAAACTTATATCTTTTAAATTTATTATTTTTAATCAGTCTAAATATTGAAAAAGTAATATCATCTACATAAGTAAAGTCTCTAATATGGTCGCCTTTATTGAAAATCTTTATAGGTCTGTTTTGCATTATATTTTTGGCGAAAGTATATAAAGACATGTCTGGTCGTGACCATGGTCCATAAACAGTAAAAAATCTTAATCCTATAGTATTGATACCATATAAATAACTATAAGAATGTGCCATTAACTCATTCGATCTTTTCGTTGCAGCATAAAGTTGTAAAGGATGAACAGCAGTATTTCTCTCATTAAAAGGCATAGCTGTTGACCCTCCATATACACTGCTGGTACTTGCATAAATTAAAGTAGTTTTTTTCTTTTTTCTTGCTAATTCTAAAATGTTCAAAAAACCTAATATATTACTATCAATATAGGAATGAGGGTTTATTAGTGAGTAACGTACACCGGCTTGTGCTGCAAGATTTACGATTATATTAAATTTTATCCTTTCTAATTTTTTGAAATTTTTTTTTTTACTTAAATCAAATTTATAAAATTTAAATAAAGTTTTTTTTTTCTTAGCTAATTTTCTAAGAATTTTAATCCTTTGTTTTTTTATTCTTACGTCATAATAGTCATTTAAATTATCAATTGCATAAATTTGAATATTTTCTTCAAGAAGTTTTTTTGCAAGATGAAAACCTATAAAGCCTGCTGCTCCAGTTAACAATATTTTCATTTATATTTGCCTACTTCTTAATTGCTAAAAACTCAATTGAAACAAATTTATTTCTTAAAAATCTAAAAAAAACATTATTCAAAATTTTTATTTTTATAGGACGATCGATAACACAAAATCCAAAATTTTGGAACTTATTAAATAATTGATGTGCATCTAAATAAAAAGTTTTATCTATACTATAGTTATAATAATAATTTACTTTATCTTTAAATTCCAAATTTAAACACTCTGGCCAATGATTAAACTTAAATAAACTAAAAAAAAAGATTAAGTATTTCCTCAATCTATTTTTTGGAAACCAGTGAACAAAAGGCATTTTCAGATGTACCTCGTTAATTCTATATTTGGCTGGTAAAATATTATACGAAATACCACCTTTTTTTAAAATTCTATTTACCTCAAACAAAAAACTATTTTTGTTACTCATGTGTTCAATTACTTGATTTGTTATAATTACATCAAAATAATTTGATTCAAATTCTGTTTTATTATCACTATTTATTAAAAAAATTTTTTTTATATTGTTATTTTTTGATGGGATATTTGACTGTATTTTCAATTCACTTATCTCAACACCAACGCAATTAAAATTATTTTCATTTAAATAATCAATTAATTCTCCTTTTCCACACCCCCAATCAAGTATTTTAATACTTCTATTTTTTTTGTTATCATTGGAAAAATCATTAACAACTTTTAAAAATTTTTTGTAAATTTTCTTTTTCTTTTTATCTATCATGTTTTAAATAATGATCTATCAATTTAAATCTAAAATCTTCTAAAGTTAAATTTTGAAAAATAGATGAATCATGATTTCTGCCAATATTAATTTTATTTTTCCAATAATCTAAAAACAGTTTTTCAAAATTAAATTTATTTTTTTGAATATTATGAAATTTAGAATTAACTAGTTCTAAGTTTAAATCCTCTATCTTATCAATATAAATAATAGGCATATCTTCATGGAATTTCAAAATATTGTCTCTCAACCTTATTGGGACATTTCCTAATATAATTGACTCATAAATTCTTGGATCATCAATTCCTTTTCCTGAAGGACAAAATATAAATTTGTATTCTGATTGCTCTTTCCAGTTTAAAAACCTATTAATTTTTTTATTTAAAAAAAAATTATCTTTCTTATTAATTTTATCAAATAACTCTTTTCTATTTCCATGATTAAGAGAAAAATGCCAATTATTAAAAATTTTTTCTTTACGTTTATCAAAAACACTTGAATTGTTTAATGTAAGAACTAATTGTTTTTCTTGATACGAAGGTGAACATTTAAAATTAGCCCAACCTTTTCTTCTTTCAAAAATTGTATGATAATCTAAACCGTGTGGTAAACCCGAAATTTTAAAATTATCAATATTCAAATTCTGAGTATACCAATGAACTAAATTTTTATTATTTATTATTTTTGAAATTGACTCATTAAATGTCGAGTCATTTTTATCTTTAATTGAGATTTCTGTATCGCTATCACCAGAAATTAAAATAAATTTTCCTTTGATTTTTACTAAATCTTTTCTTGTAAATCTTATTAGTTCTGAGGATTTAACAAACAAAATTTGTGTATTATCTCTGTTAAAAATTTCTTTTTTTGCATTAGGATATTCTTTTTGATTTATAAAATTTCCTACACTATGAATTAAAGATCTTGTGGTAAAAAATAAACATTTGTCCAGTTCTTGATGAAAATCACTTTTAAAAATTTCTATTCCAATGTCCTTTTTAATCTGAAGTTTTTCGATCAAAAAGCTAAAAAATTTTATTATTGCCTGTTTTTTCAAAAAATAAAATATTATTGCAAATTTTATTCTTTTTAAAAAAGTTTGATCACTTGACTTTACATTTTTACCTTGAAGTTTGGATTGAAATACTTTTTTCAAATAACTATAAGTAATAATTAGATTATTAATTTTAGCCCCTTGATTATCATTTTTATTTATAATATTCCATTTTTTTTGAGAACCTACTATTTTTCCAGTATTAAAATCATAAA